>JAEUKC010000184.1:0-24526 GCA_016794445.1 Myxococcales bacterium | reverse complement strand
GCACGGGTGGTTCCAGCTCGGTCGCGTGAAGCTCGGCTACGAGCTCTGGCGCCAGTTCAACGGCTTCCCGCCCACCGTCCCCGCCCCGGTCCCCAAGGAGACCAAGCCGTAATGACCCGCATGTCCCTCGCGCTCTCGATCTCCTTCCTCCTCGCAGGCACGGCGGCCGCCCTCGCGGCTCCCGTCACCGATCCGAAGCCGGTCGTCGCCTTGCCGTCCGGTTCGCCGTCCGGTTCGACGTCGCTGTCGGCCGCTCCGTCCGCCTCGTCGGTCGCCCCGTCTGCGTCGGTGGCGAAGCCGCTGAGCTTCTCGGAGGTCACGACCTCCATAGACAAGCACCACCCGCTGCTCGCGGCCGTGAAGCAGGACGTCGTGGTCGCCGAGGGAGAGAAGCTGTCGGCCAAGGGTGGCTTCGATCCGATCTGGCGATCCCGGGCGACCTGGGAGCTGCTCGGTTACTACAGCAGCAAGCGGCTCGACACCGTCGTGACGCAGCCGCTCCCGGTGCTCGGCGCCAGCGTGTTCGGTGGCTACAAGCTCGGCCTCGGCACGTTCGCTTCCTACGACGGCAAGTCGCAGACGCTCGATCTCGGCGAGATCCGCGGCGGGCTCGTGCTGCCTCTCTACCGCGACTCGGCGATCGACGCCCGGCGAGCGGCGCTGTTCGCCGCGGAGCTCTCACCCAAGATCGCCGAGGCGGGCGTCGCCGTGCAGCGGCTCGAGCTGCATCGCTCGGCCGCGATTCGCTACTGGAACTGGGTCGAGGCCGGCCAGGTGGTCACCGTCGCGAAGGATCTGCTCGCCCTCGCCGAGGATCGGGACGCCGCGCTGGGAGCCCGGGTGCTCAAGGGCGATCTCGCGAAGATCGAGCAGGAGGACAACCAGCGCGCGATCCTGGGGCGCAAGGCCACGCTCATCTCCACGGAGCGCTCGCTCGCGGCCGCCGCCATCGAGCTGTCGATGTTCTTGCGCGACCAGAGCGGCAAGCCTCGCGTGCCGACCGCCGCCGAGCTGCCGCTCTTCGCGGAGCCCAAGCCGCTCGTGGTCGGAACCGTCGAAGAAGAGGTGAAGAAGGCCATCGCGCGGCGACCGGAGATCCTCCGTCTCGAGGAGCAGAAGAAGCAGGTCGGCTACGAGCAGGACCTCGCGAAGAACTCCGGTAAGCCAGCCTTCGACTTCCAGATCGTCGCCGCCAAGGACTTCGGCTCCGGCATCCCGCAGCTCGTCCCCACCCAGCTCGAGATCGGCCTCGTGATCGACATCCCACTCCTGGCCCGTGGCCCGGACGGCAAGGCCGCCCAGGCGGCGGCCAAGGCCGACAAGCTCGACTACCAGCTGACCTTCGCGCGCGACCGGATCGGGGCCGACGTCCGGGACGCCCTGTCGCTCGAGGAGACCGCCCGCGCGCGCCTGGCGCTCGCGCGGAGCGAGCTCGCCCTCGCGAGGAAGCTCGCGGCCGCGGAGAGGGACGCCTTCTTCCTCGGACAGAGCACGCTCCTCCTGGTCAACCTCCGCGAGACCGCCGTCGCCGAGGCCGCTGCGCGCGAGATCGTGGCGCTCGCCGACCGGGAGCGGGCCGTGGCCGTCTTCCGGGCGGTGACGGGCGAGCTGCCGAAGGTCACCCCGTGAACGCCGCCATGCCGAACCGCATCACCGCCACCAAGGCCCTCGCCGACCTGCTCTCCGTGCTCTCGCACCCCGCGCGCATCCGCATCGTCGAGGAGCTGCGCGACGGCGAGCGCGACGTGGCCACGCTGTCCGACACCGTCGGCGCGGCGCCGGCGACCACCTCGCAGCACCTCGCGCTCCTGCGCACGCACCACCTCGTGACCGAGCGGCGCGAGGGCCGCCACGTGTACTACCGCCTCGTGCAGCCACGGATCGCCCGCTGGCTCGTGGACGGCCTCTCGTTCGTCGAGAACGACCTCGCCGCGCAGAAGGAGCTGCACGACGCGGTGACCGACGTCCGGGCCCTGTGGGCCAAGAAGAAGCGCTGAACGCTCCCTCCGCGCCGTAGTAGGAATCCGGAGCGGAGGGGCGGACGAGGACGCCCCGGGAGCGACAAGGCAATCTGGAGCCGGAGGCGATCGAGATGCACTACGAGGAATACCGGAAGCAAGACGGTCTCGGGCTGGCCGCGCTCGTGCAGAAGGGCGAGGTCACCGCGAGGGAGCTGGTCGACCTCGCGATCGCCCGCATCGAGGCGGTGGACGGCAAGGTCCACAGCGTCATCCACCGGCGTTTCGCCCGCGCACGCGAGGAGGCGGCGCGCGGCGCCATGGCCGAGGGCCCGTTCCGTGGCGTGCCGTTCGTCGTGAAGGACCTCGACGGCACCCTGGCCGACGAGCCCTACAACGCGGGCACCCGCGCCCTCGACGGCTACGTCGCGCCGCACGACTCGGAGATGTTCGCGCGATTCAAGCGCTCGGGTGTGGTCATCGTCGGCAAGACCAACACGCCCGAGCTCGGCCTCGTCGCGTTCACCGAGCCGGCGCTGCACGGCGCCACGTACAATCCGTGGAACCTCGCGCACACCCCCGGTGGCTCGTCCGGTGGCTCCGCCGCGGCCGTCGCCGCCGGCATCGTGCCGCTCGCCCACGCGGGCGACGGCGGGGGCTCGATCCGGATCCCCGCGAGCCACTGCGGCCTGTTCGGCCTCAAGCCCTCGCGCGGTCGCATGCCGATGGGGCCCGACGAGGGTGAGTCGTGGCACGGGTTCGTCGCGCGGCTCGTCGTGTCGCGCACGGTCCGCGACTCGGCGGCGATGTTCGACGCGACCGAAGGCCCCGACGAGGGCGCGCCCTACGTCGCCCCCGCGCTCGCGCGCCCCATGCGCGAGGAGATCGAGCGCCCCGCCGGCCAGCTCCGCATCGCCTTCTCGGCCCGCGCGCTGCTCGCCGAGCGCACCCACCCCGACAACCGCGCCGCTCTCGAGGACGCGATGCGCCTCTGTCGCGAGCTCGGGCACGAGGTGGTGGAGGCGCACCCACCGATCGACGTGGAGCCGCTGCGTGTCGCCTACCTCACGGTGGTCGCCGCGTGCACCGCGGGCGTCGTCGACCAGTTCGCGGCGCTGACCGGCAAGCGCGCCCACCCCTCGCAGTACGAGCCGGTCACCTGGTTCCTCTCGCAGGTCGGGCGCTACCTCTCCGGGGCCAAGGTGGAGGGCGCGCGCTCGACGATCGCCCGCACGACGCGCAAGGTCGCCGCGTTCATGCGCGAGTTCGACGTGTTCGCCACGCCGACCTGCGCCGCGCCGCCCGTGAAGATCGGCGAGCTCTTGCCCAAGCCGTGGGAGCTCCTGGCCCTCGGCGCGTTGAAGCACGCCTCGCCCACGGTGGTCGGGCCGGTGCTCGAGAAGTCGCTGTTCGCGCTCGCCGAGACGAGCTTCGCGGCCACCCCGAACACGATGCTGTTCAACATGACCGGCCAGCCCGCGATGAGCGTGCCGCTGTTCGTGAACGCGCAGAACCTCCCCATCGGCACCCAGTTCGCCGCGCGGTACGGCGACGAGGCCACCCTTTTCCGCCTCGCCGCGCAGCTCGAGGCGGCGCGGCCCTGGAAGGACGTGCTGCCGAAGCTGTAGCGGCTCAGGGCTCGAGCAGGCGGCGGAGCTTCTGCGTCGCGACGTGCACGTAGGCGTCGCGCACGAGCGTCGCGACCATCCCCCAGTCGGGGAGCGTGTCCAGGACGACGCCGACCCACCCGCGGGGTCCGACGTAGGGCGGTCGGAAGAAGCGCTCCGGGTCGGCTTCGATCAAGAGCTCCTGCACCCCCGGCGGCTGCGGAAGCCACACCGAGAGGTGCGCGGCGCCGTGGTGGTGGTCGTCGAGCGACGCGAACACCTTGCCCTTGCCGGCAAACCAGTTCGGCTCCCCGTGGGACACGCGCTCGTTCGCCTCGGGCAGCGCGAGGCAGATCGCCCGCAGCCGCTCCAGCACCTTGCCCGGCGCCTCTGCGCGTCTCGCCGCCATCGACGCGAGTCTACCGCGTCCGGGTCACAGCAGCAGCAGCGTGGGTGCCTGCTCGATGAGGATCGCGAGCTCCCGCGTGTCCTTGTCGAGACCGAGGGTCATGGCGTCCCACCCTTGCAGCGTGGTGCCGCCGATGGCGCGGATGTCGAGCGCGAGGCGCGCGCGTCGCTCGCGGATCTTGGCGAGGCTCGAGTCGTAGCCGAGCTTCACCATGCCGGTCTTGTCCTTGGCCGTGGCCTCGAGGTCGGCGATCTTCTTGTCGAGGGCGGCGAGGTCGGTGAGCTTGACGGCGCTGAAGTCGTCGCGCGCCTTCTCGAAGTCGAGCTTCGCGCCGGAGACGATCTCGTCGGCGGCGGCCTGCGCGGCGGTGCTCTTGTCGGCGGCCGCCTGCTCCGCCTCCTTGAGCTCGAGCTGGGCCTTCGACTGCTCGCGCTCGAATCGGGCCAGCTCGTCGGAGGCCGGCTGGCAGCCGAACGCGGTGCCGAGGCCGAGGGCCGCGGCGAGGACGATGCTCTTGTGCATGACGACTCCTTCTTCGAGACGGGAACGAGGTCAGTCCGCGCGCACGATGTTGGCGCTGAAGACCGGATCGTGGGTCGGGAACGCGGCCTTCGGGTCCGGCTCCGGCGTCACCGTGAGCAAGAACCGACGGTGAGGGGTCAGCGTCTCGAAGGTCCCTTGGAGGTCGACGTCGAGGGTGAGGGCCCCGGCGCTCAGCTGGTGACCGTTCAAGGGCTGGATCCACACCACGTAGACGTTGGAGTCGGACTGCACCTTGCCGGGGAGGGCGAGGTGCTTCACGCGGAGGACGACCTTGGTGTGGCCGTTGGCGCCGGAGGTCGCGAGGACGGTCCCCTCGCTCGCGGGCACCTCGGAGCCCGCCGTCATCGGCTGCGGCTCCTGGGTGCACCCGAGGGGGAACACGCCGAGGGCGAGGACGCACAGGCCGAGGGTGAGGTGCGGTTTCATGACACCTCACTACGCACGAACCACGCCACGTCGCCGGTGCGTTCGAGGCCCGTGGCGCACCGCGGGAGTTCGACGCAGAGACGCCCCGGTGAGGCGGTCGCGCGAGGCACCTCCGTCGAGCGCGCGCGGCTACGCGAGCTCGTCGGCCAGCACCTCGCGCGGGTTCTCGAGCACGCGTCGGAACTCCTTGGCGAGGACGCCGGCATGGAAGCCGTCGAGCAGGCGGTGATCGAAGGTGACCCCGATCGGCAGCACGGGTCGCACCATCACCGCCCCGTCCCGGGCCACGGGGCGGTCCTGCACCTCGCCGACCAGCACGACCAGCGGACAGCGCGAGATCGGCAGGAGCGGCGGCAGGCCGACCGTGAGCCCGAAGCTCCCGACGTTGGTCACCATCGCGCTCCCGAACGAGTCGAAGGGCACCCCGTAAGCGGAGAGATCGACGCCGAGGTCGTAGGTCAGGAGGCTCGCGGCGCGGAGCGCGAGCCCCATGATCGGGGCCGGCATGTGCGTGAAGCGCTGGGTGGTCTTCACGTTCTCGGCCCGCCCGTCGCGCACCTTCGAGGCGCCCTCTCCGAGCTCGCGCGCGATGGCGGCGACGCCTTTCTGGTCGGCGCGCTCGACCTTGTGGCCCGCGAGGTTGCCGCCGCCACCGAAGGCGACCTGGAAGAACACGTCGATGGTGTCGCGCTGGTAGAGCCGGCCGAACCGCACGATGGCGTTGACGTCGGGCTGCTGGGCGATCGCTCGCGCGACCGCATGGCCCACGAGGTGGGTCAGCGTGATGCGCTCGCCCGACTTCGCGCGGAGCTCGCGGACGAAGGCGAGGGCCTCGGTGGCGTCGACGTCGAGGAGGCCGTGGACGGTCGGGTCGCTCGGCGCCCCCCAGGCGTGGAGCGCCATGCGACGCCAGCTCGAGACGCGTTCGACCGGGCGGAAGTGGCGCATGGAGACAGACTACCGCCGCTCGCCGCGCGTGGGATGACGAGCGTCACTTCTTGCTTTGCGGCCGCCCGTGGAGGCGGCCGCTGCTCACACCGCTGCGCTCCGTTCGCTCACTTCTTGAGGCCGGTGACCGCCGCGAGGGTGGCGCCGTACTCGCCACCGCTGTTCCAGGCGAGCCAGCCGACGCCACCGCCCTTCTTGGCCTCGACCAACTGCTCGCGGACGTAGCCCGTGCCGAACGAGGTGGTGCGGAACGGGAACGCCTGCACCCAGGGGCGGATCACCGTCTTGGCGCCGATGGCCTGCACCTCGTCCACGGCCTTCCGGGTGCCGATCGCGACGATGTCGGGGTGATCGCCGGGCTTCTCGTAGCCCTGGAACCCGACCGCGAAGTGCGACGGATACACCATCGGGGAGAGCGCCTCGACGTGGGGCGCGAGCATGCGGATGTCCTGGCCGGTCGACTCCATGTCCGGGCCGTGGCGCCACGCGACGACGCCGAAGATGTCGAGCGAGAGCGGCACCTGGTGCTTCTGGGTGTGCTCGTGCACCCGCTTGACGAAGGCCGTGATCACCTCGCGAGCGGTCGTGCCCTTCTCCTTGAGGTGGAAGTCGGCGTCCCAGACGCCCTCGGTCGGGTAGCGCACGTAGTCGAGCTGGATCTCGTCGACGCCGGCCTCGAGCGACTCGTCGATCACGTCGAGCAGGTACTGCTGGACCTTCTCGTTGGTCGGGTCGAGCCAGTCGACGATCTTGCTCGGGGCGACGTGGGGGCCGCCGCCCTTCTTCTGCACCGCGAGCTCGCCCTTGCGCGGCCCGAGCCACTCGTCGCGGAAGCAGCTCACGCGCGCGACCACGCGGATGCCGCGGGCGTGCGCGAACCGGACCACCCGCGCGAACGACGGCAGGGTCGCGTGCTTGCTGGCGCCGATCTCCACCGCGAGCGGGATCTTCGAGGGATACGTGAACTGACCGGTCACGTCCTTGGCGTCGAGGACGAGGGCGTTCATGCCCTTCTGGGCGACCTGGTCCAGGAGCGCCGGGAACGTCGGGAGCCCGGCCATCCAGGCGTTGGCGTAGATCCCGCGGAGGGATCCACCGTCCTCCTTCGGCCAGCCGAGGCGCGCTTCGGCGCCGGTCTTGGGGATCGCCTGCACGATGCCGGGGATCGTCACGACGGTGCCCGCCGCGAGCTTCCCGCGCGCCTTCGGGTTCTGCTTCTCGAGCGCGTGGAGGAGCTGTCCCTCGCTGAAGAAGTCGGTGAGGTCGATGTACTTGGCGGACAGCTGCAGGAGCGTCTCGCCCTCCTTCGCCGTGTGCTGCACCGCGAGGTCGGGGCCGTCGTTCACCACCTTGCCGCCGTCGGGCACCTGCTTCGCGAGCCAGCTCGCCGGCGTCTCGGGAGGGGGCAGCGCGGGCTTCACCGGTGGCGGGGGCGCGACCGCCACGCTCGTCGTCGTGGGCTTCGGCGGCGTCGCGGGCGTGACCGCGAGGCTCTCGGTCTCGCGCGCGCACGAGAAGCCGAGGTGGGCGTTGGTGGACAGATCGAGGCCAGGGAAGACGACGACCGCGGCGCAGACCAGGCGAGCTCCGAGCGACATGCCGCGATCGTGCAACGGCCCGGAATCATGGGCCAAGGATTATGTAGGATACTGTAGGTTCTGTGCGGAACCCTACGCTCCAGCGGCCGCCACCCCTCGGGAGAGGTTCGGGGCGAGGGCCTCCTCGACCGCCTCGCGGGCGGTGATCGCGGCGCGCTCGGCGCGCAGGTGGGCCCCGACGCGGACGTGGCGTTCGAGCAGGCGGGCGCGGAGGCTCACGGTCGGGTCGAAGGCGAGCGCGGCCGCCCACGCGGCGCGCAACACGGAGCGCTCGGCGTCGCGATCGAGCGCGTGCTCGGTGGTGAGCGGGGTCGAGGGGTGCGTGGTCAGCTCCTTGAGACAGGCCTCGCGGTCACGCGGCGGCAAGGACAGCTGCGCCACCAGCTTCACGATCGGCGAGGCCTTCTCGCCGAGCGGCGCGAGCACGTAGCGAACCGCGTCGACCGCCGCGAGTCCGATGGGGGGACGACGGGCGACGAGTGCCTCTGCCTTCTCGAGCGCCTCGGCGGTGTCCTCGGCGACGACGCCGAGCCGCTTGGCGGCCGCGACCGCAGCCTCGCGCTCGCGGTCGTCCACGCCGTCGAGCAGCGCCACGGCGAACGCGCCCGCGACGATCGCCTTGGCCGCGCGCCCGTCGAGGTCGTTCGGCACCTCGAGCGAGACGAGCGGGACCACGCCCTCGGCGCGCAGGATGCGTCGATCGTCCTCGGGCAACGCGAGCGCCTCGAGCAAGAGGTCGACGGCGCGCAGCTCCTCGGGCGTGCTCTCTCCATCGGCCGCGCCGATCGTGCGCATGACCCGCACCGCGAGGATGCCCTCGCGCCGCATGCGCTCGCGCGCGGCCTCGAGCCCGATCGGCAGGAGCGCGCGGAACCCCTTTGGTTCGGCGGCGAGGCACAGGCCGTCGTCGATGGCGGGCTGCAACGGCACGAACCACGGCGTCGCCGCGACGGGCGCCGCGGCCCCGACGAGCGCGCGCAGCCACCCGTCGTGATCGCTCTCGCGCTTCGCAGCGCCCCGCGCGACGGCCTCGTGGAACGCGACCCTCCGCCGCAGCACCGCGCCGAGCGCGTCCGCGTCGTCGCTGCCGAGGGTGGCGAACAGCGCGTCTTCGGCGGCGACGCGGACCAGGGTCTCGAGGTTCTGATCGATCACGCGCCGATGGTACTGCTAGCCCCCGAGCGTGTCGCCCGGCTTGCGACTCCTGACCCCGACGCGCGCACCGAGCGACGCGGCGGCGGCGGTGACGGGCAGGATGACCACGCCGAGCGGCGTGCGACTCAGCCCCCACATCACGAGACCAGCCAGGGCCCCGGCGAGCCCGCCCTCGCGCGGACCGGCCTTCGCCCCGAAGCGGCCGACGAGGTATCCACCGGCGAACGAGCTCGCAGAGACCGACACCACGCTCACGGCGATCAGCACTCCGGGCCCCGGCTGCCCCATCGCCTTCACCATCGCCATCGCCAGCATCGCCAGCGGTACGAGCACGGCGAACACCGCGAGCGCGCCGAGGATGATCCAGGCGCCGCGCGAGCGCTCCTCGGGCAGCTCCCCCGGCTCGGGCGCGCCGCCCCCGAGCACCGGCAGTCGGCGCTTGCCGTCCGCCACTCAGAGCACCGCGAGGCGCCGCGGTCCGGCGTCGACGACGAGCCTGGGCAACGCGGCGACGGTGGCCCCGTCGATCTCGCCGAACAACGAATGGGCGTTGGCACGGGCGACGCGCGCGTCGACGAACGCGCCGACCAGCGCCTGGGGGTCACGCTCGTCGGGCACGTCGAGGTGCACGATCTCGTTGCGCTCCGAGCGGCCCATCACGCGGGAGGCCACCTTGGGCCCCGCCGTGCCCGCGGGCTTCGAGCGGCCTTCCACCAGCACCCGCACGCGGCTGCCCACGAGGCCCGCGAGGTGGGCCTGCTGCGCGCGCTCCACCTCGGCGAACAGCGCGGCGAGGCGCTCCGCCTTCACCGCCTCCGGGACGTCGTCCGCCAGCTTGAGCGCCGGGGTGTACGGCCGCGGCGAGAACTTGAACCCAAAGGCCGCGATGAACCCGGCCTCGCGGACGAGGGAGAGGGTCTCCTGGAAGTCTGCGTCGGTCTCCCCGGGGAAGCCCACGATGATGTCGGTGGAGAGCGTGATCCCCGGACGCGCCGCGCGCAGCGCCCCGATGCGCTCGAGGTATTCGGCGCGCGTGTAGCGCCGGATCATGCGCTTGAGTAGGCGATCGGAGCCGGACTGCACCGGGAGGTGGAGGTGCGCGGCCAGCACCGCGAGCTCGCCGTGGGCGGCCACGAGCTCGGGCCCGAGGTGGCGCGGGTGGGGTGAGGTGTAGCGCAGCCGCTCGAGGCTCGGGACCTCGCGCGCGATGGTGCGGAGCAGCCACGCGAAGCGCGACGACGACGCGCGCCGGCTCGGTGACGCCTCGCTCGAGCCCTCGGCCTGGTCGGCCTCTTCGGGCGGGATCCAGCTGTTGACGGTCTGCCCGAGCAGGGTGATCTCGCGGGTGCCGCTCGCGACGCGCGCGCGGATCTCGTCGACGATCTCGCTCGCGGGGCGGTAGCGCTCGGGGCCGCGCGTGTAGGGCACGACGCAGAACGAGCACCGCTCGTCGCAGCCCTTCATGGTGGTGACGAACGCGGAGACGTTGGAGGTTCCGCCACCCGGCCCCATCGCGTGGCCGAGGTGATCCAGCGGCGCGAGGAACGTGGGGTGGTCGAGATCGAACACGGTGCGTACGGCGCGGCCGTCACCGAGGCGCGCGGCCTCGGCGAGGGCCGGGAGCTCGCGCAGGTTGTCGGGGCCCACGACGAGATCGAGGTGGGGGACGGCGTCGAGCAGCCGCTCACCCTCCTGCTGGGCCACGCACCCGGTGACGGCGACGACCCGCCCCGGCCGCGCGCGCTTCCACTGCTTGAGGCGGCCGACCTCGCTGCGGAGCTTGTGCTCGGCCTTCTCGCGCACGCTGCAGGTGTTGAACACCACGAGGTCCGCGTCGTCCTCGCCTTCGGCGCGCGACCAGCCGCCCGCGCGCAACGCGTCCTCCATGCGCTCGGAGTCGTGGACGTTCATCTGGCAGCCGAACGTCTCGAGGTGGTAACGGGGGCCCGACATCGGACCGGAGACGCTAGCGCAGGGTCGCTCCGCCTGCGACACTCCGCGGGTCCGATGCGCCTGCTCCGTCTCGCCAGCGCGACCGTGCTCCTCGGGGGGATGCTCGCGCTCGCCAGCGTCTCCTGCGGGCAGTCCTACGGCCCGTGGGGCGAAGGCGGCTGCGACACCTTCTGCAACCGCTGGGTCGGCGCGCGCTGTCGCAACCCCGTCTCGCGCGACGAGTGTATGACCAAGTGCATCACGCAGCGGGAGCTCTGCCCCGCCCACCAGACCGCGCTCGTCCGCTGCGCCAACCTCGAGGGCAACATCATCTGCGACAGCGACTCGGGGGCGACCAAGATCGCGAACTGCACGAACCAGCAGGCGCAGGTCGACAGCTGCTCCACGTGCGCCACGTTCTGCAAGCGCTGGGTCACGACCGGCTGCCCGCGCGCGCTCGACTACGGGGAGTGCCTCTCCACGTGCCTCGACCGGCGCTGCGCGTCGCAGCACGAGAGCGCCGCGGTGTCCTGCGCGCGCCTGACGTGCGACGAGCGCGGCCACCCGGTCTCCGCAGATCCGTTCGGCAGCTGCGAGTTCGCCCTGCAGCAGGCGCAGGGGTGCGTCTCGGCCGTGGGGGGCAGCACGCCCTTCGCTTGGCTGCCCGAGAGATCGGTGCCCGACACCGGGCTCGACACGGGGCCCGAGACGATCCCTCCGATCGACGCTTCCGCGCTGGACATGGGAACCTTCCCACAGTGACGGGGTCCGTGAGGGTATGCGTGCGCTCCCCCTCGGTCCCATCGCCGCCGTCACCGCCCTCGTCGCCACCCTCGGGGTGAGCCACACCCTCTATCAGCGCCACGAGGCGAAGGCGCAGCAAGGCGCGCTCCTGCGGGAGCGAGACGCCCTGCGGGACGAGGTGCGCGCGCCGATGGCGGCCCTCGTGGACAAGGTGGAGACCTGGACGGTCGAGCTCGGCAAGGACGGCTTCGCGGCCCAGCCCGCGACCGAGCTCCCCCAGGCGGACAGCCTCTACCTGCACCTGCGGCTCGCCGACGCGAAGTCGAAGGCGAGCGTGCACGCGGCCGCGCAGCTCGGGGTGGTCGATGGTCTCGCGGGCTGCCTCCACCCCGCGCAGGAGATGTTCGCCTACGGTGACCTCGTGGCGCAGTCGGAGCTGCTCGGCGATCGCTTCACGAAGTCGGTCGAGGCCAGCTGGGACAAGCTCTCGCTCGACGCCCACGCGGGCACGCTGGCGCGCCACCGCGAAGGGCACCACGCCTCGCTGCGCGCCGCCCTCGGCAAGGCGAAGGTCGTCGTGATCGCGCTCGACGAGGAGAGCGGCTTCGTGCGTGTGGGCGTGCGGCGGCTCGAGGACGGCGCCTCGCTCGTGCGGACGAGGCTCTCGCCCTCGTTCACGCTGGTCACCGTGGCCGGCGGCCCGCCGAGCCCGCTCGCGAAGAAGCAGGCCGAGGGGTGCAGCGTCGCGAACCTGCTGCTCGCCGCCCGCTGAGCGCCGGCGGCCACCGGCGGAGAAAGGGCATCCGCCGGCGGCGCCACACGCCACTCGGGCGAAATCGCACGGTGAGCGGGCTGGCACACCCCTCGCTGAGGCCTCGGTGCGCCGCGACCTTGCGGCGTTCCCCACCCTCATGAATCCTCTCCCCATGCCCGTCCTCGGCCCCAAGCCGCCGCCTCGGGGGGACGATCTCCCCTGCGACGACGGTGAGCCCATGGAGACCAAGCGCCATCGCCAGCAGATGAACCTGCTGGTCGACTCGCTCGACGAGCACTGGCGGGACCGCGACGACGTCTGCGTCGAGGGCAACATGGCGGTCTACTTCAGCGAGACCCAGGCCCGGAAGCAGGACTTCCGCGCGCCCGACGTGTTCGTCGTGCTCGACACCGTCCGCAAGGAGCGCAAGCGCTGGGTCGTCTGGGAAGAGGAGGGCCGCACCCCCGACCTCGTGATCGAGCTCACGAGCGAGACCACGGAGGCGGTCGACCGGGGGCTCAAGAAGCGGGTGTACGCGCGCCTGCTCCGCGTCCCGGTCTACGTGATCTACGACCCCTTCTCGGCGGCGCTGGACGGCTTCGCCCTCGGGCTGTACGGCACCTACGAGCCGCTCGCGCTCGACGTCCATGGTCGTCTGCCTTGCGCGCAGCTCGGGCTCTCGCTGGGCGTCGTCCAGGGAGAGTTCCAGGGCACCGAGGCGCCCTGGCTCCGCTGGTTCGACGCGGAGGGTCGCCTCGTCCGGCACCACGTCGAACACGCGCGGGACGCCGAGCAGCACGCGCGCGACACCGAGCTGCGGGCGGCCGAGGCCGAAGCCCGCGCGCGGGCGCTCGAAGCCGAGCTCGAGAGGCTCCGCGGTCGCTGAGCGTCGCCCTCGGCGGAGGTGGCACCTGCTGCGACCTCCCCGCCTGTCGCATGCGCGAGACATTGTGCAGGCGCACGCAGCCGGTACGATCGCGGGATGCGTGGGTCGTGCTTCCTCGCCTTGTCGTTGTGCGCTCTCTACGGTTGTTCGGGGACCCTCGAGGGGGGCGATCCCGAGGCGGCCGACGCCGGCGATCTCGAGACCAGCGTGGACGCCGCACCGCCACCGGCGGTCACCGCGTGCGAGGGCAAGCCCGACGGCGACGACTGCGCGAGCGACGGCAAGAGCCTCGTGCACTGCAAGGGCGGCGTGGCCACCACCGAGATCTGCGCGGGCGGTTGCGCGGAGCTGGGCGTCGGCACCGACAAGTGCCTCTCGAACGCGCTCGAACCCTGCTTCGACGACGCCGACGGCGACTACTGCGGCGCCGCGATCGGCGGCGAAGCGGGCAAGCTCTACCACTGCAAGGACAAGAAGACGGCGAGCACCGAGGCGTGTCCTGCGGGGTGCTGGCACTCGCCTGGACTCGGCGGCGACAAATGCCTCTCGGACGCGGTCGAGCCCTGCTTCAACGACGCGGACGGCGCCTACTGCGGCGACTCGATCGGCGGCGACGCGAACAAGGTCTATCACTGCAAGGGCAAGAAGACCGAGTCCACCGAGACGTGCACCGACGGCTGCCAGCACAACCCGCCGGGCGTCGCCGACACGTGCGCGGGCGCGCTCTCCTGCGGCAACGTGCAGTGGTGGAACAGCTCGATCAACTACGGGCCGTACATGACGTCCGGCTGGTGGGACACGGACATCTACGCGCTCACGGGCACCAAGATCCAGCTGCGCCACGCGAGCCGCCTCGACAAGCACGGCGTCTACGGCTGGGGGTGGATGCCCGAGTTCACCGACCAGGTCACGGGGCGTCGGTTCCGGTTCCTGCACCTGCGCCCGAGCGACCAGTACACGACCACGGTCGGCAAGGTGTACCCGGCGGGCACCGTGGTCGGACTCTCCGGCGGCGACACGGCCGACACGGGCAAGCCGACGTATTCGACCGGGGCGCACCTGTGCGTGCAGACGCTCGACGCCTACCGCGACGTGTTCCCTGCCGGGAAGGACCCCTGCAAGTGAGCTCGCTCAGCCGCCGCACAGCAGGGCGGTGGTGAGGCTCCCGCTCGCCGCCGCGCAAGCGCCGTTCGAGCAGCTCCCGGTCACGCACTGGCTGCTCGACGTGCACTTCGCGCCGACGGGCAGCGAGGTGGTGCACGCCTTCGTCGTGCTGTCGCAGTAGGTCCCCTCCGCGCACTGGTCCGAGAAGGTGTCACACGCCGCGCCCGCCGCCTTCTTGGTGACGCACAGCTTGCCGTCGCAGTACGCGTCCTTGGTGCACGAATAGCTGCCCGTCGAGGCGCAGGCCTCGCCGGTCTTCGCGATGGCCACGCACTTGTCCGTGGTGCTGTCGCAGCGGAGGCCGTCCTTGACGTCGCACAGATACCCGCGCGGCAGGACGTCGGTGTCTCCGGAGGAGTTGTAGCTCGTGAGGTTGCCGTCCACGGTGCCGAGGCAGGGCCCGTCGCCGGCCTTTCCCGCGACCTGGACCTGACACTTCTTGATGGTGGCGCTCGCGACGAAGACGCTGCGACAGTCGACCTTGCCCTCGGTCGAGGGGGCGCACTCGCTGTCCTCGTTGCAGGTCTCCCCGGGCTTGCGCGTGCCGCTCGTGGCGGTCTTGAAGACGGCGGCGCAGCTCGGCACCTTGCTCGAGCTCATCCCGTCCTCGCAGAAGCTCGGGGACGTCCCTGCCTGCACCTTGATCTCCGCGAGGCAGCGGTCGGCGGCGGCGGCGTCGTAGGTGGACGACGCCGCGAACGCTCCATAGAGCGCGCGGCACTGCGCGCCGTCCGAGGGCTTTCCGGCCTTCGCGCAGCACGGCATGTACTGCTCGCACACCTGTGCGACGAACGTGTTCTGTGGCGAATCGCCGCTCGAGCCGGAGCTACAGCCGAGGACGAACACTGCCAGGAAGACGGCCCTAGTCATGGACCGCATCCTATCCGATCCGACCGCGAAGCGGGATCAGAGGCAGAGCTTGGCCTGCGGGAGCAGGCACTTGCTCGTCGTCGAGTCGCACACCGCGGGGTAGGTGCAGCTGGGGCCGCCCGACGTCTCCGTGAGGTTGCAGGTGGCGCCCTCGGCGGCGTTGGCGACGCACTTGCCACCCGCGACACCCGTCGTGAGGTAGCAGCTCGTGCCGCCGGTGCACTCGGCGGGGGCGATGGTGGCGGTCTCGTCGCAGGTGCCGCCGGCGGCGTGGATCGCGAGCTTCTGGCAGGTGGACGGGTCGGTCGCGAGCGCACCCGACTTGCAGTAGAAGCCGTTGCCCTGGTCGCACTGCTCGTTGTAGTCGCACTCCGCGCCGGTCGCGATCGGGGTGTTGCAGAGGCCGGTGGTGGCCGTGCCGGTGACGACGCAACCGAAGCCAGGGCCGCAGGGCTTGACCGCGCCAGCGGCGCCGTCGACGTCGCAGGCGTCGCCGTCCCGACCGAGCTTCACGCACTTGTCGAGCACGCAGAGGAGGCCGTAGCCGCAGTCCTCGAACGTGGTGCAGCTCGCTGCGGCGACGGGCTTGGCGGCGCAGGTGCCGCACGGCTCGTCACCCTCGCGCGCGCAGTAGCCGGTGGCGCACTGCGAGTGCCAGCTGCAGGCGCCGGCGCTGGCGACGGTGCCCACGGGCTTGCACGCGGTCGGGACGTCGTTCGTCGCGAGCTCGGTGCACGAGAAGGTGGGGTAGGCGGTGGTGCAGGTCCCGAACGAGGTGATCGTGTCGCCCGTGCCCGGCGCGTCGAGGCGGTCGAGCAACTCGAGCTTGTGGCGGGCGGTGCAGGTCGCGACGTCGACCCAGCGGGTCGTGAACGCGAAGTCGTTGCAGGCCTTCCAGCGGTTGCAGATCGCGGCGGCGAGGTCGCCCGCGGCCTTGTCCTTCGCGGCGCCCGCGTCTCCGCCATCGGTCGCGGAGTCGGTCGCGGTCGAGTCGGTCGCGGCCGAGTCGGCGGCGCTGGAGTCCGTCGCGGTCGAGTCGGTCGCGGTGGAGTCGGTCGCGGTGGAGTCGGTCGCGGTGGAGTCGGTCGCGGTCGAGTCGCCGGTCGAATCCGCGGCGGTGGAGTCGGTCGTGGTGGTGTCGGTTCCCGAGTCCGTCGAACCCGTGTCGACGCCCGTGTCCGTGCTCGTCTCGGCGCCGCCTTCGATCGCCGAGTCCTCGACCGGCAGGTCGCCCGTGCCGTCGTCGCCGCCACAGGCGGGGAGCGCGCACGCGAGCGCGAGGGTGGAGAGAGCAGCGAGACCGAGCAGCAAGTTCTTCGAGCGCATGGGGTGCGCGTTGGAGCGCAGCGCCCACCGCGGTGCAAGTGGTCAAGCGGGTCCCGTGGTGCCCGCGACGAGGGTGGGGGACAGCGGCCCCACCGGCCCCGGGAGGGCGGACTCGCGCACGGTTCGCGTGCTCACTTGCTCCTCGAGCGGTTGCGCCGAGCATGCGTCCGCGAGCACCCCGAACGCCGTCGCGACCTCCGCTGCCGAGGGGCGCGCCGCCGGGTCCTTGCACAGGCACTGCATGACGAGACCGGCGAGCTCCGCGGGCGCGCCTGCGTCGAGGACGAGCGGCTCGGGGACGGTCTCGGCGTGCGCGCGCATCCACGCCGCGGGGGATTTTGCCTGGAACGGCAGCCGACCGACCAGCGCCTGGTAGACGATGAGGCCCGTCGCGTAGACGTCGACCTTCTCGCCGGCGTGCTCGGGATCCAGGATCTGTTCGGGCGCCATGTACTCGGGCGTGCCGACGATCGCGCCGGATCGCGTGCTCCCGGTCGGCAACGCGCCGTGCAGCTTGGAGACCCCGAAATCCAGCAGCTTCAGGCCCGGCGCGGTGGACGTGAGCATCACGTTGGAGGGCTTCACGTCGCGGTGGACGATGCCCGCGGCGTGGGCGGCGGCGAGCGCGCCGGCCAGCGTGGCGCCGATCCGCAGGGCCATCGTGACGGGCAGCGCGGGCTCGCTCCCGAGCCGCGCGGCCAGGGTTTCCCCCTCCACGAGCTCGAGGATCTGGAAGAGCCGACCGTCCTCGGAGACGTCGACGTGCAGCGACCGGACGATCGCCGGATGGCGCACGCTCGCCGCCGCGCTCGCCTCGCGCAGGAACCGGTAGAGGCCGTCGAGTTCCTGGGCGGTCGCGGCCTGCACCATTTTGATGGCCACGGGGCGGTCGATGACCCGATCGTGACCCCGGTAGACGACCCCCATGCCCCCGAATCCGAGGGGTCGTTCGATGACCACGCGGTCGCCGAGGACGGTCCCGGAGGGCAGGGGAGGCGCCACCGCGTGTGCCTCGGCGAGCCGCGAGAGGGCGACCGAGAGCTCGCGCGATCGCTCCTTCACCTTCTCGTCGAGCTGGAAGTTGAGCTGCTCGATCTCCTTGGCGCGGGCGACGATCTCGCTCACCTGCTCGGCGACGCGGCGCTCGAGGGTCTCGTTGGCGCGCTCGACGGTCACGCGCGCGCGGACCTCGCGCACCAGCGCCGAGAACGAGCTCCGGGCGATGCCGAACGCGATGAGCGTGAACCCCATGGCCGTGAGCGAGGTGGCGCGGCGGATGCCGTCGTGGGGTTGCACGTAGGGATAGCCCGCGAGCAGCACGCCGAGCGCGCCGAAGAGGGCGATGCTGTGCGAGAGGACGCGCAGCCGCACGCCGACGGCCACGGCGAGGATGGCCATCACGTACGGGTTGATGGCGGTGTGGATCCGCTGCGCGTTGAGCGCGAGCAGCGCCCCCCACACGGCGTAGGGGATGCCCAGCATCTCGCCGACGCGCCGCTGGAGGAAGGGCGCCTTGCGGTCGGGGAGGAACGCGACGACCCCGACGAACAGCGAGAGCGGGATCATCGCCGCGTGCAGCGTGACCAGCCCCGATCGCCAGTAGGCCTCGGCCGGGCTGCTGGGGGTGACCAGGATCTGCCCGGTCGCGATGCCCACGTGCACGGCGAGGAGCAGGGGCGCATACAGCCGCGCGCGCCGCAGGTTGTGGTGCTGCCGCTCGTGCTCCAGGCGCTCGATCTCCTCCCGTCCGAGGTCGCGCGCGGGGAAGAAGACCTCCACCACGCGGTCCCGGAGCGAGCGATCGCCGGCGGACTGCGGTTGCACCCTCCGATGGTAAGGGGTTGCGCGGCCGGATGGGGAGGTCTACGAATCCGCCCGTCTCGGGGAGTCGCACAGTCCGGTAGTGCACGAGCTTTGGGTGCTCGTTGTCGTGGGTTCAAATCCCACCTCCCCGACCGGTTTCCCTGCAGAGCCTTGGCCCTCACCCGAGGGCGAGGGCCGCGCGGATCACCTGCACCACCGCGATGCCGGTGCACGTCTGGCCGATGGCGAACGAGATCGAGCGCCACGGCTGGACGCCCTTGATGTACGCGAGCGCGTGCGCGACGCGCATGGCGGCGAACGTGCCACACAGGCCGAGGACCCAGCTCTTCGACGCGCCGAGCACCACGTACAGGAACATCACGATGAGGAACGGGACGATGTTCGCGAGCGCGTTGCGGTGGGCGCGCATCACGCGGGCCACCTGCTCGGGATCCTCGGCGACGACCTTGGCGCCCTTGGAGACGGTCCCGGCGTCCTCCTTGTTGGGCGTGGTCTTGGACGAGGCGCGGGCGCCGCCCCCCGCCGAGTCGATCAGGATGAGGAGCACGCACAGCCCCGCGGCGAAGAGGCAGTAGGTCGCGAACGGCGGCGAGCGGAAGACGTCCATGCCGACGAGGCTACGGAGTCCTCTCAGCGGCGCAATGTCCCGTCCGCAGACGCCGAACTCGCCAGGAGTAGGATCGAGTAGGCTGACCGGCGCATGCCTCGGAGGGAGCAACCACCGTTCCATCCGGTCTCGAAACGCCGCCCTCCGCCGGCCTACCCAAGAGCAAGATGATGGTCGCCCACGAGCCCCCGCCCGAGTCCCGCCCGTCGCAGTCTTCGCGTCGCAGCCGGGAGCGCGTCTCGGTCGGGTTCGACGTCCGCTTCGACCTCGAGGCGCACGTCAGCCACGTCAGCGAGCACAACTTCTACCAGGGGTTCTCCGAGAACCTCTCCGACGGTGGGCTGTTCGTGCAGACCTACCAGGTCCACCAGATCGGCGACGTCCTCCAGCTGCAGCTCACGCTGCCCGACGACGCCGACCCGATCCTCGTGCGCGGCGTCGTGCGCTGGGTCCGCGCGTACGACGAACCCACCGACACCAAGCCGGGCTTCGGCCTCCAGTTCCAGGGGCTCGATCCGGTGGACCAGAAGCGCATCGAGCGGTTCTTGCGCCTCCGGAGCCCGATCTTCTACGAGGAGTGACCCGGAGCGGACCAGGGCCTGTCAGACCAGGCCGAGCAGCTTGCGGATCGGCCCGGTGAACAGCTTGGTCGTCGTCTGCACGAGATCGAAGCGGTCGCGCCAGACGGTGATCTTGCCGTCGCGCACCTCGAAGGTGCCGCACACCCAGATGTCGAGGTGGAAGACCTTGCCCGAGAGCACGTCGGTGCGCTCGGTGAGCACGACGCCGTCGCGCGCCGCGATGGCGTGCATCGTCACCTGGAAGGTGTCGAACAGCGTGAGGAACTGGCGCAGCATCTTCTCGGTCGCGACCTTGCCGCGCGCGGGAGGGAAGGGGACGTTCTCGTAGACGACGTCGTCCGCGAGCAGCGCGAGGGCGGCCTCGTTGTGGCCCGCCTCGAGCTCGCGCAGGAACGTCTCCACGATCGCCTGGGACTCCTGGTCGTTCATGGCCACCCGTTACCACGTGGCCGGGGAGCCCGCACTCGGGGTACAGTCGCCCCATGAAACGCGCCCTCCTCACCCTCGTGCTGCTCGCCTTCGCCGGCGGCTGCACCCCGACCCCCGAGGCCGTCTGCAAGAAGCTCGAGGAGCTCGGCGAGAAGGAGAAGGGCAGCTTCAAGCTCTCCACCTCCAAGTGCCTCAAGAGCATGAACGAGCTGAAGGAGCGCGATCCGGACGCCTACAAGTGCGCGGCCAAGACCATCGTCAAGCTGAGCAACCTCGACACGGCGTTCCTCGCCCTCTCGGTGTGCGACAAGAACAAGCCGAAGAAGAGCAAGTCGGCCGACGACGACGACGACAAGGGCAAGAAGAAGTCGTCGGACGACGACGACGACAGCCCGAAGAAGAAGAAGAAGTCCTCGGACGACGACTGACCGCGCGGGTCACTCGACGCACTGGGTGACCAGGACCGCCGTTCCCTTGAGGCACAGGAAGCGCTTCTTGGGGACCAGCGCCGGTTGCACCAGGCAGTTTGCCTCCGACTGGGTCAGGCCGATGGTCTCCACGCTGACGACGCATCCAGCGCCGTCGAAGCGATAGGTCGCCTGGCCGCACTTCCCTGGCGCGCAGCCGTCGAGCTGGAGGTGCAAGGTCTCTCGAGCCCGCGTGGCGTCGCCCTCGAGGCACGTGATGGGGCGATCCTCACACCGAGGCAGGCCGGGATCGGGTGGCACCACCGCCGTGTGCGGCCCCTCGTCCACGAAGGTGTCCATCGTCGAGGCGTCCACCGTCGAGGCCTCGGTGGAGACGTCGACGAACGCCGCGCCGTCGACGCCGACGTCCGAGAACGGGCCACCGGCTGCGGAGTCCTCCTGCTCCGGGAGCGGCAGGCCAGACCGTGCTCCACAGGCGAGCGTGAGGGACGCGAACGCGAAGATGAAGCCGCGGGTGAGCATCTTCGAGGGTGCAACGAACGGCACCTCCGCGAAAGAGGCGCGATGCCACACGATCAGGGCTTGCTCCAACGGCGTGACGGCTCGCCGCGCGCGCCGTTCACGTCGGCGCTCCACTCGCGCGCGAGGTGACGGACGCGCTGGAATCGTGCCGTCCGGGCGGCATCACCGGACCACCACTCCGGCCAGGGAACCTCACCTTTCTTCGCGTGTCGCACCGCTCCATGCGTCTCCCCTCCCTCGTCCTCGGCCTCCTCGCACTCCTCGCCCTCGACGCCTGCCACCCGCCCGCGCCCAAGCCCGTGCGCAAGGGACCGCTCGTGTTCTTCCACCAGGTGCGCGTCTTCGACGGGGAGAAGACCACGCTCGGCGACGTCCTCGTCGACGGCAAGCACGTCGCCGAGGTCGGCCCGTCGCTCGAGGTGCCCGCGGGCGCCGAGGTGATCGAGGGCGAAGGCAAGACCCTCTTGCCGGCCTTCGTCGACGCGCACGTCCACGCCGGCAAGGAGGACGAGCACCTGCAGCAGAACCTCGTGTTCGGCGTCGGCCTCGTCGTCGACATGTTCGGCCCGCCGACGCAGATCAAGGCGCGTCACGCCGCCGAGGCGGCGCTCGTCCCCGACGCGCTCGCGGACCTGCGCGGCGCGGCCACGCTCGCGACCGCGCCGAACGGCCACGGCACCGAGTTCGGCATCCCCATCCCGACCCTCGCGAGCCCCGAGGAGGCCCCCGCGTTCGTCGACGGGCGCGTGGCCGAGGGCGCCGACTTCGTGAAGATCGTCTTCGAGGAGGACATGCCCACGATCTCGCGCCAGACGATGCGCGCGCTGATCGACGCTGCGCACGCCCGCGGCAAGCTCGCGCTGATCCACGTCGGCAAGCAGCACGAGGCGCGCGCGGCGATCGAGGAGGGCGCCGACGGCCTCGCGCACCTGTTCTACGACAGCGCGCCGAGCGCCGACCTCGGCCCGCTCGTCGCCAGCAAGAAGGCCTTCGTCATCCCGACGCTCACGGTGCTCGCGCGCCACTGCGGCGTGCGCCCCGGGATCGCCATCGCCGAGGACCCGCAGCTCTCGCCGTACCTGCTCCCCGGCGCGGGAAAGCGCTTGCGCAAGAGCTACAAGGGCGAGGACGGCAACTGCATCCACCACGCCTTCGCCGCCGTCGCCGCGATGAAGGCCGCCAAGGTGCCGATCCTGGCCGGCACCGACGCGGCCAACGCCGGCACCGCCCACGGCGCGAGCCTGCACGGCGAGCTCTCGCTCCTCGTCGAGGCGGGGCTCACCCCGACCGAGGCGCTCACCGCTGCGACCGCCACGCCCGCGCGCGTCTTCTCCCTCGCGGGCCGCGGCCACATCGCGCCCGGCATGCGCGCCGACCTCGTGCTCGTCGCGGGCGACCCCACCAAGGACATCAAGGCCACGCGCGCGATCGTGACGATCTGGAAGCTCGGCGCGCGCGTTCCGCGGCCGCGGCTAGCCGGGACCTGATGCCTTCTTCGACAGCTCCTCGAGCGCGGAGGCCATCTGCGCCTCGTCCTCGTCGGCGGCCGCCTCGAGCGCGACGCGCAGCTGCGGATCCGCGCTCGCCGCCGACACCACGCGCAGCCGCTCGTGCGCCGTGCTGCGCCCGGAGGCCGCGATCGCCGCCGCCGCGCGCTTCCACGCTGGCGCCGTCGGGTCCTCCACCAGCGCGAGCAGCGCCTCCTCCGTGGGCGGCTCTCCTCCGCGGAACGTCGCCCTGCCGCGCGACAGCGCGCGCAGCGAAGCCACCCAGTCCCCGGGCTCACGCGCCTCGCGGGCGAGCGCCCGGTCGTCGACCGCGCCGCCCGTCGCCGCGATCTCCTGGGCCTCGCGGATCCGCTCGGCGAGGGCCTGCGCGCGCGCATCGATCGAGGCGTGGATGCCCTCCTGGAACGGCCCGTTCTTGAGCGCGTCCACCAGGATCTCGCGCAGCACGAGCCCGCCTTTGTCGTAGAGGCGGACCACGCGGGCCTGGTTGCCGAGCGCGAGATCGATGGTGTCGATCTCCACCTCGCCCACGCTCGCGAGCGGGATGAACTCCTTCTTGCCGACCCCGCCGAACAGGATCCCGTCGGTGCCCACCACGCAGGTGCGCGACAAGGCGAGGGTGAGCGCCGTGACCAGCATGGCGACGAAGCCGAACATCGCCGCGATGGCCATCGCGGCGCTGTGGAGGACGCCGGCGGCGAAGAACATCAAGATCGGGGCGAGCACCGAGAGGACCACGTACTTGAGCCGCTTCCGGTACGCGTCCACGTCGCGGCTGCGCACGACGAAGCTCGCCGTCGCGTGCGCCGCGTCGAACCGCAGCTCCTCGACCGCTGCGCGCCCCTCGGCCACGCCGCGCACGAGGAGATCCACCTGCGAGCGGCCACGGGCGAGGCGCACCAGCGTCCCCTCGCGCGCGTGCGGGACGACCACCGCGGACCGCAGCGCGCTCCGTTTCGCGACCACCCGATCGCCGACGTACACGTGGTCGCCGCGCAGCGAGAGCTCACCCGCGCACTCCGCCTTGCGCTCCTTGGTGGAGCGGTGCAGCGCGTAGAACACCGTGACGAGGATGGTCGGCGAGATCGCCGCGAGCAACGCCGGCGAGATGGCGATGGCCAGCGCGGTCAGCGTGGCCGCGATGGAGCCGAACAGGATGAGGCTGGGCACCCCCACGTGGGCGACCGAGCTGCGCAGCTTCTCCACCCACACCCTGGCCAGCGTAGGATCAATCGCCGCTGGCGTCGCTCGCTGCGTCCAGGGCTGCATCGCCCGCGCCAGCGTCGCCGACCTTGCTCCAGTCGCCGCCGTCGCGGCAGGCCCCGCGGAAGAAGCGCAGGAGGTCCTCGGCGGTCTTCGGGAAACACGGCGCCGTGGCTCCGGTGATGCAGGCGGCGCGGCGCGCAGCGAGGGAGGCGCAGGCCCCGCCACCATCGACGCCGCCGTCGCTGCTCAGCGCGGTCTCGGAGCAGTCTTGCCACTGCGAACGTTCGCTCGTCGATCCCGACCCCACCGTCGTGTCGCAATCGTCGAAGGAGCAGACCGCCGACAGGCAGTCGCGGCCGCACTGGAGGGCCCGCGCGCAGTCGTTCTTGGGGTCGATCAGCGCGACGCACGCCGCTTCGTCGGCGCCGAGGGGGCCGAGCCAGGTGGTCAGCGCGCACGTGGCGCACGCCGGTGCGGCAGTCTTGATCGCCGCGCAGCGCTTGGCATCGTAGCCCGGCGGGCCGAAGCACGTCGCGATCTCGACGAGCATCTCGTCGGTGCAGGCGGTGCTGCCAGCCTTTGGCTTGGGTCCGACGCACGCGCTCTCGAACCCATCGGGCAGTGGTTGCCCGCACCCGCCCGGGGGCGGCGGGGGCTTGGTGCCCTTGCAGGAGAAGTAGCAGTTGTCGTCGACCGGCCACTCCCACTTGCCGCCGCGGCACGCCGCGCACGTCGTGAACTTGGTGCCGCACGGGCACGTGTAGCTGGTGCAGGGCTGCTCCCCGATGCAGGGCGGCCCTGGATCGTAGAACGGGCCCGTGTCCGCACGGGTGCTGTTGCCGCCTTCGCTGGACTTGCATCCGACGAGCAGCGCGCAGAGCAGCCACCGACGCATCCGAGAAGCGTAGCGCCGCGCCGTCAGCGTGGCTCGCCCCGCCGCGCTCGCGCTCCGTTCACTTGGCGGCTTCGACCGTCTTGCAGCCGACCACCACCTGGACCTCGGTCTTGGGCTCGGCCTTCACCGCGGTGCACGCCGCGCCGTAGAGCTGCACCTTGGTCTTGCCGGCGGTCAGCTCCCAGCCGTTGGTCTTGGTCGCGTCG
>JAEUKC010000169.1:0-17261 GCA_016794445.1 Myxococcales bacterium | reverse complement strand
AGCCGCCCCTCGCGGCTCGTCGGGAAACGCACTAGCTACCGCAGCCCTCGTGCGCGTCGACCTCCTCGACTTCGAACTGCCTGCCGATCGCATCGCGCAGGAGCCCGCCTCGTCCCGCGACGGTGGTCGCCTGCTCGTGGTCGACCCACGCGCGTCGGGGCCGCCCACGCTCACCGACGCGATGGTGGCCGACCTCGCCGATCACCTGCCGAAGGGCGCGCTGCTCATCCTCAACGACACGCGCGTGATCCCGGCGCGGCTCCTCGCGCGCAAGCCCGAGACCGGCGGCAAGGTGGAGGTGTTCCTCGTCCGCAAGGAGGGTCTGGGCTCGTACGAGCGCCCCTCCCCCGACGGTGAGCCCGTCGTCGTCGAGGGAGAGATCTGGCGCGCGCTCGGCAAGTCGAGCAAGCCGCTGCGGTTCGAGCAAGATCTCCTGGTCGGTGAAGACCTCGTCGTCCGCATCCTCGGGCGCGCCGAGGACGACGGCCTGCTCCGCGTGCTGCTCGCGAGCGATCGCCCGATCCGCGACGCGATCGAAGAGCTCGGGCAGGTCCCGCTCCCGCCCTACATCAAGCGGCCCGCGAGCCTCGACGACAACGAGCGCTACCAGACGGTCTTCGCGCGCAAGGACGGCGCGGTCGCGGCGCCGACCGCGGGGCTCCACCTCACCGAGGCCCTGCTCGGTCGGCTCACGATCGCGGGGTTCGAGCTCGCGACGGTCACGCTCCACGTGGGGCTCGGCACGTTCCTGCCGGTGCAGGTCGACGACCTCGACGCCCACCCGATGCACGAGGAGCACTACGAGGTGAGCCGCGCGACGGCGCGCGCGATCGCCGCCGCCAAGGCCGCGGGGCGGCCCGTCATCGCCGTCGGCACCACCTCGGTGCGCGCCCTCGAGAGCGCGGCGCGCGTGGCCCGCGAGCAGGGGCTCGACGCGCCCGTCGCGGTCGGCGCCGGGGTGACCAAGCTGCTCCTCCAGCCGGGCTCCGAGCTGCTCGTCGTCGACGGCATGCTGACCAACTTCCACCTGCCGCGCTCCACGCTGCTCGCCCTGGTCGCGGCCACGGTCGGCGTCGAGGGGCTCCGCGCCACCTACGCGCACGCCATCGCGCACGAATACCGCTTCTACTCCTACGGGGATGCCATGCTGGTGCGCGCGATCCTGCCGCGCGCCGACGTGGTGGCCGGGCTCGCCGCGCTGGCCCCCGCCGAACACGCCTCCACCTCCGACGCTGAGAGCGCGTGATGTTCACGCCGGGCTTCTCGTTCACCGTACGGGCCACCGACGGCCACGCGCGCGCGGGGGAGCTCGTGACGCCGCACGGCCTCGTCCCGACGCCCACCTTCATGCCGGTCGGCACCCAGGGCTCGGTGAAGGGCCTCACCCCCGACGAGGTGGCCTCCACGGGCGCGCGGGTGGTGCTCGGCAACACCTACCACCTGTGGCTGCGGCCGGGCCCCGAGCTCGTGCGCGCGATGGGCCGCCTGCACGGCTTCGCGCGCTGGCCGCACGCGATGCTCACCGACAGCGGGGGGTTCCAGGCGTTCTCCCTCGCCCAGGGCGACAACCCGCGCGCGGGCACCTCGCGGGTCGTGGCGGGCGCGAAGATCGACGAGGACGGCGTGACCTTCCGCTCGCACCTCGACGGCAGCAAGCGCCACATGTCCCCCGAGGAGTCGATGCGCGTGCAGGGCCTGCTCGGCGCCGACATCGCCATGCAGCTCGACGAGTGCCCCCCGCTGGGCGGCGACGGCGTGCGCGATCGCAAGGGCATCGAGGGCGCGGTCGCGCGCACGACGCGCTGGGCGCACCGCTGCCTCGAGGTGTGGCGACGCGACCACCGCCCGGCCGGCCAGGCGCTGTTCGGCATCGTGCAGGGTGGCACCTTCCGCGACCTGCGCATCGCCCATGCCGAGGAGCTCGCCGCCATCGAGGACGGCTTCGACGGCCTCGCGCTCGGCGGCTTCTCGGTGGGTGAGCCGATCCCCATGATGTACGAGGCGCTCGCCGAGGTGGCCCACCGGCTCGATCCGGCGCGCCCGCGCTACCTGATGGGCGTCGGCACCCCGCCCGACCTGCTCGAGGGGATCGAGCACGGGATCGACATGTTCGACTGCGTGCTCCCGACGCGCAACGCCCGCAACGGCCAGGCGCTCACGCGGTTCGGCAAGGTGAACGTGAAGCAGGCGCGCTTCCGCGACGATCCGAGCCCCCTCGACCCCGAGTGCGGCTGCCTGTGCTGCGCGGGGGGCTACTCGCGCGCCTACCTGCGCCACCTGTTCGTGGCCGGCGAGATGCTCGTGCTGCGCCTGCTCTCGGTGCACAACCTCTGGCTCTACGGCGAGCTCGTGCGCGACGCGCGCGCCGCCATCGCCGAGGGCCGCTACGCCGCCTTCAAGCGAGCGTGGCTCGAACGGTGGGCCTCGGGGGTGTGAGCGTTCACAACGCGTCGAAGAATGCCCCCGGGCTGAAAGCCCCGGGGCACCGACGGCCGCTGAAGCCCGGGGCATCGACCCCGGGCTCGACGTCACGCTGGGACTGGCTGAACTCCCGTCTGCCGGTCCGTTGCAGCGCGAGGTCCAGCCCGTGATTCGGGACGTGAAGCCCGGGGTGTGAGGCCCCGGGCTTGCGGTGTTGTCGGTGCCCCGGGCTTCAGCCCGGGGGCCCCTATCACGAGCGTTCAGGGCAACGCGGCCACCTCGCCCTCGAGATCGGCCGAGGCCGGCCCCTGGAACATGCGGACGACGCGCGCCTCCTCGCCCGAGAGGAGCTTGCGCGCGAAGAACGTGGTGCCGGAGCGCTCGAGGAGGCACTCGCCCTCGCCCACGCCGTCGAGCAGGCGGCGCGCGAGGTGGCGGGCGACAGCCTCGGCCTGCGCTGCGTGACGACCGACCGCGCCCTCCCACAGCGTGACCGACGCGCGCCAGCGCAGCGGGCCGCGGTCGCGCTCGACGGCGATGGTGCTCGTGGCGATGCAGATGCCGAGCTCGTGGCGCCGCCGCAGCGCCGCCGAGGGCGCCGCGGGCACGCCCCGCGCATCGACACCGCGACCGAGATCCCCACGACAGATGTCGGAGAGGGGCTCGAGCAGCGCGAGGCGCTGGCGCTCGGTCAGCGGCGCGGCGCGGAGACCAGCGCTGGACTCTGAGCGACCGAACCGACCGTTGTCGTTGTGCGCGAGGGCAGTGAGCATGGAGGCATCATGCCCACGCCGGCCGGTTCGGCCAAGGTCACCCCGGACAGGATATGTCCGACGCCTCCGCTTCCAGCCTCTTTCTCGCGATCGCGAGCGCTTCCTCGCTGCGATCGACCCCGAGCGCGCGCCGCCCCGCCCGCACGGCGGCGACGAGCGTGGTGCCGCTCCCGCAGAACGGATCGAGCACGAGCTCGCCCGGACGACTGTGCGCCCGCACCAGGGGCTCGAGGAGCGCGAGGGGCTTCTGGGTCGGGTAGCCGTTGCGCTCCTTCGCCTGGTTGTTGATCGAGGGCACGTCCCAGACGTCGGGTTGTTTCTTGAGCTCGCCGCGCATGCGCACCGAGCGCGCCGGGATCATCGGCGGGTCGAAGTGCCAGCGCGCGCCGCGCGTGTACCAGAGGATCGTGTCGTGCTTGCGTGGGTAGTAGCGGGGCGAGCTGCCACCGAGCCCGTAGGACCACACGAGCTCGTTGCGGAAGCCGGGGCCACCCGAAGGGTCGCGGTCGCCGGGCCCGAAGAGGTCGTCGAGCAGGACGGCCACCTGGTGCGCGACGCGGTGATCCAGGTGGACGAGGATCGACCCGTCCGGCGTGAGGAGCTCGCGGAACAGGGCGAGCCGTGGCCCGAGGAACGCGAGCAACCCCGCCCGGCCGCCCTCCCACCGGTCGTCGAAGGCGCCGAAGTCGCGGCCGGTCCCGAACGGCGGGTCGAGGTAGCAGAGGGCCACCTTCCCCCGGAGCTCGGGGGCGAGCGCGGTGAGGACCTCGAGGTTGTCGCCGTGGTGGAGCACGCGCGGAGGCTACCTGCGTCCGGCTCCCCGTGTTACTCCCGCGCCGTTCATGGGTCCTGGGAAGCGTGCCCTCCTGCTCGCCGTGGTGCCGCTCGTGGCCGGGTGGGAGCTCCTCGCCGCGGAGCGCCAGCACCGCGCCGTCCCGACCGACTCGGACTGGCGCGCCGCCGCCGCCGCCGCCATGGCCGCGAAGAAGCCGGGGGACATGGTGATCGTCGCCCCGCGCTGGGCCGAGCCGCTGGGCCGCAAGGCCGGGTTCGAGCTCACCGGCCTCGCCAGCGACGCTGCTGGCAAGCCTGGGCCGCTGTTCGACCTGCGCATGGCGGGCCGCTCCGATCTCGAGACCGTCCCCCGCGTGCTCGAGCTGTCGATCCGCGGCAAGGACGACCCGCAGGTCAAGGGCTTCCGCCTGGTCTCCGAGCAGGCGTTCGGCACGGTGAAGCTCCGCACGTTCGAGAATCCGCGCCCCGAGAAGCTGCTGCGCGATCTCGTTTCGGAGGTCGACGCCACGGCGACCGTGAGCCGCGTGGCTCCCGACGGGGCCAGCGAGCCGTGTCGGTGGGAGATCGAGGGCTCGCAGCACATCCCGAACCTGTTCGCGGGCCCCGTGCCCCCCAAGAAGCGCTGGTCGTGCTCGCCGTTCGATCCGGGCTGGTCGTGGGTCGGCGAGACCGCCATCACCGATCTCGACTACGTCCCACGGCGGTGCGTGCTCATGCACCCCACGCTCTCCAACACCACCATCGCCTTCCCGCCCAGGCCCATCGGGCAGAAGGTGGTCGCCTACGTGGGCAAGCACGTCTACGTCGAGCGCGAGAAGCGCCTCTCGCCGGTGCACGTGCGAATCTCGGTCGCCGGCAAGGAGGTCGCCCACGCGTTCCACCGCGACGGCGACGGCTGGCTGCGCTTCGAGGGCTCGACCGCGGCGTGGGCCGGGTCGAGCCAGCCGGTGAAGATCGAGCTGTGGGCCGAGGGCAGCCCGCAGTTCCGGGTGGCGTGCGTGGCCGCGGAGCTCCGCGAATGATGCGCATCCTGCTCGCCTTCGCCGCGTTCTACGCGGCGGCCGCCCTCGTCGGGGGGATGCGGGGCGCGTTCCGCGGCGGGTTCCTGCGCCCGCTCGGCACGGCCGAGGGCGGGGGCGTGCGGTGGTCCGATCACTTCGTGGGCCTCGCCCTCGCGTGCAGCTTCACCGCGATCGTCCTCGCCACCTCGCACGAGCTCGGCTTCATGCGCGACGAGGGCATGTACTTCGACGCGGCCAAGTCCTACGCGGGGTGGTTCGAGAAGCTCCTCGCCAAGGACCCGGAGATCCGCAAGCAAGCCTTCGAGCGCGCCATCGTCGACGCCCACTGGGCGCCGAACGCCGAGCACCCGTCGCTCATGAAGTCGAGCTTCGCGCTCTCCTGGATCTACTTCTGGAAGACCTGGCCCGACGGCCTGGTCGAGCTCTTCGGTCGCTCGGGCTGGACCCAGCCGCTCGCGTGGTTCGTCAAGACGCTCGCCAAGTCGCAGCCCAAGCTGTTCGTCGAGGAGAGCGCCTCGTTCCGCTTCCCGGGCATGGTGGTGGGCGGGCTCACGCTGTGGATCACCTACGTGTTCGGCGCCGAGGTGTTCGGGCGCGCGCAGGGGTTCGCGGCGGCGCTGCTGTTCGCGGGCCTGCCGCGGCCGTTCTTCGACGCCCACCTCGCCGGGTTCGACGCCGCCGCCACCCTCGCGTGGCTCGCCGTCGCGTGGACCTACTGGAAGGGCCTGCGGTCGATGGGGTGGGCGATCGCGTGCGGGTTCGTATGGGGCCTCGCGCTCCTCACCAAGCACAACTCGTGGTTCCTGCCGGTCGTGTTCCTCGTGCACTTCGCGTGGCTCGCGTGGGACCACCTGCGCGCGCGGCCGGGCGTCTCTCCGATCTTCGCGTCGCGCCTGCGCACGCTGCCGATCCCGTGGCCGTTCCTCTTCATGGGCATGTTCGGGCCGGCCATCTTCGTCTACGGCTGGCCCCGCCTGTGGAACGACACCTGGGCGCGCATCGACTGGTACTTCTCGTTCCACGCGCGCCACGACTTCTACAACATCGAGTTCCTCCACAAGACCTACTTCCAGCCGCCGTTCCCCATCCACATGGTGCACGTGCTGGTGCTGGCGACCGTGCCGCTCGTCACGCTGGTGGCGATGCTGGTCGGCGCGGGGAGCCGGTGGCGGGAGCTCTTCGCGCCGATCCTGCCCGCGCGGTTCGCGCCCGTGGTCGACGACCGCCGCACGGCGTTCTTCCTGTTCTTCAACATGAACCTGCCGATCCTCATCATCGCGCACCCCAAGGTGCCGCACTTCGGTGGGACCAAGCACTGGCACCCGGCGTATCCGTTCCTGTGCCTGCTCGCGGGCGCTGGCGTCGTGCTCGCGGCGCAGGCCCTCGCGGCGGCGATCTCGGCGCGCAGCAAGACCGAGCGCAGCAAGAGCATGGTCGCGGGCCTCGTGGTGGTGGCGACGATCGCGCTGACGGCGGCCCCTGGCGCGCTCGAGACCAGGCGCTCGCACCCGCACGGCCTCTCGTACTACACGCCGGTCGTGGGCGGCCCCTCGGGCGGCGCCGATCTCGGGCTCAACCGCGGGTTCTGGGGGTACGAGACCGGCGCCATCGTCGACTGGCTCGCGGTGCACCTCCCGAACGGCGGGCGCGTGTACCCGAACGACACCTTCTTCTCGTCCTGGGAGCAGCTGCGCCACGACGGCCGCCTGCCGCCGACCATCGAGGCCGAGTGGTGGAGCGTGCCGAGCTGCGACGTCGCGGTGGTGGAGCACGAGCAGCACATGGACGAGGTCGAGCACCAGATCTGGATCGCGTTCGGCACGGTCCAGCCCGGCTACGTGGTGCGCCTCGAGGGGGCGCCCACGCTCACCGTGTACGTGAACCCGCGCTCCACGCGCTTCGTGCCCTGATCCAGACCGGGTCCTCGCTCGTATCCACCCCGTCGTGGACGATCTGCTGGAAGTCGTAGCCCTGCTGGCCGCCAACGATGGGGCCGTCGAGGTGATCCCCTCGGGCGGTGTGCGCCAGCGCATGCTCGAGCAGGTGACCGGACCCGAGCGATACGCCCCCTTCACCCGGAGGATCGCCGCCTTCTTCGACGTCAGCGAGGAGAGCGCGAGAGAGAGCCTCGTCGGTCTGACCCGTGGACCCTACGAGCCGCTCGGGATCTCCGGCTTCGCGCGGCACCCTGCGCCCCTCGGCTGTCCTCTCCGCGGCGCGATGTTCCTCGTCCTCGACCCCGGCACCCGATGCCCTCCCCACCGGCACCTCGGCCGTGAGCGTCTCCTCGTGCTCGAGGGTGCCTTCGCCGAGACCGACGGCGCGCGGTACGGCCCGGGCGATCTTGCAGAAAAGCCGACCTCTTCCAGCCATTCCTTCCAGGTGGCCGAACAGGGCCCCTGCGTCTGTGCCTACACGATCGAGCACGGCGTGGAGTTCTCGTGACGTGCCTCGTCGTACCCGGGGCGAGCCCGTGGTTGGCCGGCCCCGGGGGGCCTGCTACCACTCTTCCCTGGGTGGAGGCACACGACGACACGGAGCTCGTGCGAGCGATGGCCCGGGGCGACCGCGGGGCGCTCGCGCAGCTGTACGACCGCTACTCCCCGATCCTGATGGCGGTGGCCCTGCGCGTGCTCGCCGACCGCCGTGAAGCCGAAGATCTCGTGCACGACGTGTTCCTCGAGGCGTGGCGACAGGGGGCCGATTTCGACCCCGCCCGCGGCACCGTCCGCGCGTGGCTCCTGGTCCGCACCCGCAGCCGCGCGCTCGATCGCCGCAAGTCGGCGGCGGTGTCGCGCACCACCGTGGTCGACCCCGAGCGTTTCGTCGAGACGAGCGCGATCGAACACGAGGACGCCGCCACGGCCCCCGATCGCACCACCGTGCGCCGCCTGCTGGCCGAGCTGACCAGCGAGCAACGAGCCGTCCTCGAGCTCGGCTACTTCGAGGGCCTGAGCTCGGCCGAGATCGCCGAACGCCTGGGGGTGCCGATGGGCACCGTGAAGTCCCGGGTCGCGGCCGCCCTCGGCAAGCTGCGCACGAGTCTCACGAGTCCGACGGGTCTCGACACCGACAAGGAGCAGCGCCGATGAGCGCCGACGAAGACCTCTTCGAAGACCCCGAGGCGCTGGCCGCCCTCGTGTCCACGCTGCGAGGCGTCTCCCCCTCGCCCACCATCCGTGCCCGGTTGCTCGCGGCCTTCGCGGAGTCGCGCAGTCGCCCCGACGGCGCCTTCGGCCGCTTCGTCGAACCGTTCGCGCGCCTGTTCGAGGTGAGCCTCGAGAAGGCCCGCGCCCTGCTGGACGCGACCGCCAGCGACGACGCCTTCGAGCGAGATCCGAGCGGCATCGCGCTCATGCACTTCGCGGCGGGTCCCCGCCTCGCGCGCGCCGACACTGGCATCGTGCGCTTCCCGGCCGGCATGGAGTGGCCGCTGCACCGCCACGTCGGCGCCGAGCACCACCTGTTCTTCGAGGGCGGCATCCGCGTGCACCAGGACGGCAAGGTCTACGGTCCGGGAGACCAGCTCACCATGCCGGCGGGCAGCGAGCACTCCTTCACCGTGCTCGCCGACCGCGACTGCCTCACCGCCGTGATCATCGAGGAGGGCGGCATCGAGCTGCCGCCCGGCACGAAGATCGGCTTCTGAGCTCGGGAGCCCGCGGTCCCCCGCTGGGGCTCAGGCGACGGGCCCCCACATCGGTGGGAAGGTCAGCGACACCCGGCGACCGGCGCGGAGCTGGGGCAGCGCCGTGCGCGGCCGCGGCACGTGCACCTCGAACTTGGTGCCCTTTCCGAGGCGGGTCGAGACCTCCACCGAGCCGTGCCGCTCCTCGACGCTGTCGAGCAGCGCAGACGTGCCGACCCCGCGTCCGGAGAGGGTGGTCACGGCATCGGCCGTCGAGACGCTGTCGCGGAAGAGGAGGCGCAGGCGATCCTGCTCGCTCATGGCTGCGACGTCGGCCTCGGCGATGACGTGGCGCTCGACGGCGACCCGCACCACCTTGTCGACGTCGACGCCGCGCCCATCGTCCTCCACCTCGAAGCTCCACTCGTCCTCGTTCTCCGCGCAGCGGACCACGATGCGACCGCGCGGGGACTTCTCACCGCGCTGGTCCGGAGGCTCGATGCCGTGATCGAGGCTGTTGCGCACGAGGTGGCCGAGGTTGGCGAGGACACCCCCCGCCCACGCCGCGTCGATCAGGATGTCGCCGCCCTCGAGGGCGAACTCGACCTCCTTCTCGAGGCGCTCGGCCCCGCGGGCGACCACGCCGCTGAGCGGCGCGAGCAGCGCCCGCGCGGGCACCCAGGTGAGCTTCTCGACGAAGCCCGCGACGAGCGCGCGCCGGTTCTCGACCGACTCGTCCTCGGCGAGGCCACGGAGGAACGGCACCAGCTGGTCGATCTCGATCGACCGGGCCGGGCGACCGTCCATCGGGTAGTCGAACCCGAGGATCGCGCGGTTCACGGAGACGAACTTGCGCAGGGTGTCCTCGACCTTGTCGACGTCGGCGATCGACAGCGTGAGCTGGTCCTCGATGGCGTGCACGAGGCCGGCGATCTCGTGGAGGCCGTAGCACCCGAGGTTGCCCTTCACCGTGTGCAGCACCCGCCGCAGCGTGTGCTGCTTGCCCGATGCGCGCGCCTCCTCGAGCGCCTGCCGCGTCTCGAACAGGAACGCCTGGAAGCTCTCCTTCTGGCTCACGATCTCGAGCAGGGCGCGCCGCAGGGCGTTGTCGCGCTCGGCGTGGCGGAGCTCGGTGGTGTCGGTGACCGTGAAGAAGACCCGCGCGACCCTGCCGTCGGCGTTGCGCAGGGGCGAGCCCTCGATGCGGTACGTCCGCCCCTCGATCGCGAACTCGTGCGGCAGCTGGTCGAGCGAGAGCTCCGCCGGCAAGAAGTCCTCGAAGATCTGCTCGTAGCAGGCGGTCCAGTTGTCGGCGGCGCGCGCGTCGAAGCGCAGGAGCTCGGTGAGCTTCTTCCCCTTGAGCGAGGCCTCCTTGAAGATCTCGGCGCACGAGCGCGAATAGTTGTCGAGCAGGCTCCCGTCGCGCAGGGCGATGAGGAACCCGGTCGCCACGTTGTCGAGGATCTCGTGCACCTCCTTGGTGCGGATCTGCACGACCTGCTCGAGCATCTCCTGCTTGGCCTGGAGCTGGAAGCCCTTCACCCAGAGCTTGTCGAGGAACGCGTTGAGGCTCTTCTCGAGCCCCTGCGTCGCCTCGTCCTCCTTTCCGAGCGAGAGGCGGTCCTCGAGCTCCTCGGCGTTGCAGAGGCCGTCCAGGAAGGTGGCGATGCGCGAGAGGGTCGTGTCGTCCATGGCCTACTCCACCCGCTGCTCGACGAGCAGTGCGCTGTACTTCTTGTCCGAGCCGAGGATGTGCCCGATCAGCCAGTTCTTGAGGAACTTGACGAGCTCCATCGTGATCGTCGCCTCCTTCGCGAGGAGCTTGGTCTTGAACGCGACCACCTGCTCCACCAGCTTCTGGTGCTCGGCGATGTGCTCCGCCGACTCGGGGTACGCGTACTTCGCGAACAGCTCCTCCTCGTACGAGAAGTGCTGCGCGGTGTAGGCGATGAGACCATCGAGCACCGAGGCCACGTGCTCCGCAGCCTTGCCCGCCACCATCCCGTCGTGCAGCTCGTTGAGCATGTCCACCAGGCGGTGGTGCTGCGCGTCGATCGAGGGGACCTTCACCGAGTAGTCGTCGCTCCAGGAGAACAGGGCCATCGGGCACCTCCTGTCCCCCGTGACGGACCGAATCGGTGGCTGCTTTGGCCCGACTCACCCTTGCGTTTCGTTGTGACGTTGGGTCACTGCCGCAGCTCGACGCAGCCGATCAAACGCTGCTTCTCGGGGCGCGACGCACCAGGGCCTCCGGCGGGACGAGCCGCCGACCGTCCCCCTCGAGCGGCTCCGACGAGCACCCCTTCGCGCAGCCGTCGCACGCCGGCCCGCGCCCCTGGAGCGCGCGCACGCGCCGCACCACCAGCGTCACGAGGCAGGCCAGCGCGAGGCCGACCACGAGCACGTGCTGCATCACCTGGGACACGCCTAGGCCCCCAGGATCCGCCGGCCGATCTGGAAGATCAGCAGGCTCGCGAGGTAGGCGAGGCCGTTCATGTAGACGAGCTGCGCGAGCGGCCAGCGCCAGCTCCCGGTCTCCCTCCGCACCACGGCCATCGTGCTCATGCACTGCATCGCGAGCACGAACCATATCATCAGCGACGTGGCCACCAGCGGCGTCCAGACCTTGCGCCCGTCGGGGTAGCGGTCGGCGGCCATGGCCCGCGTGAGATCGGTCGTGTCGTCGCGCCCCTCGCCGACCCGGTAGGCGATGCCGAGCGTGCTCACGAACACCTCGCGCGCGGCGTACGCGCTCACGAGGCCGAGGCCCATCTTCCAGTCGTAGCCGAGCGGTCGCACGACCGGCTCGATGGCGTGGCCCGCGCGCCCCGCGTAGCTGTGCTCGATCTGGGCCGCGCGCTGGGTGGCCTCGGTCGGGTGCTGCGCGAGCTCGGTGGGCGAGAGGCGCGGGTAGTACATGAGCGCCCAGAGCACGATGCTGAACGCGCAGATCGTCGTGCCCGCGCGGGTGACGAACGCCCAGGTGTTGGTCCACGCCTGGTAGAGCACGTGGGTGCCCTGTGGACGCTTGTAGCTCGGGAGCTCGAGGATGAACGCCGAGCCCTTGGCCGGCGCGAGCTTGCGCTTGACGAGGAGCGAGGTGAGGACGGCCGCGACGATCCCCGCGACGTAGAGGCCGAGGAGCAGGATCGCCTGCCGCACCGGGCCCATCGACGGGAAGCAGGCGGCCACGAGCAGGGCGTAGATGGGCAGGCGCGCGCTGCACCCCATGAACGGCGCGACCAGGATGGTGGCCAGCCGATCGCGGCGGTCGTCGATGGTGCGCGTCGAGAGCACGCCGGGGATCGCGCAGGCGAACGAGCTGAGGAGCGGGATGAAGCTCTTGCCGTGCAGGCCCACCCGCGAGAGCAGCCGGTCCATGAGGAACGCCGCCCGCGCGAGGTAGCCGCTGTCCTCGAGGGCCGCGAGCGAGAGGAACAGCACGGCGATCTGCGGCGTGAACACCATGACCGCGCCGACGCCGCCGAACACGCCGTCGATCACGAGCGCCTTGAGGGGGCCCTCGGCCATGGAGCCGGCCACGCGCAGCGCGAGCCAGGCCACGCCGCTCTTGACCCCGTCCATCAGCGGCTTGGCCACCCAGAACACGGTGAGGAACAGGGCCGCCATGAGCGCGGCAAACAGCACGAGGCCCCACACCCTGTGCAGCGCGACCGCGTCCACGCGCTGGGTGATGCTGCGGGTCGCGGGCCCCTCGGCGCGGGTCACGACGCGGTCGACCACCCCGTCGATCCAGCGATAGCGCGCGGAGATGTCGGCCTCGGTCGGGTCGATACCGGCGACCGCGAGGCGCGAGCGCGCGGCCTCGACGGCGCCGGCGAGGGTCGGGTGATCGCGCAGCGGCGCGAGGTCGTGGCCAGGCTCGTGGGCGAGCAGCCGGCGCGCAGCGACGCGCGCCGATGCCTCCTCGAGGCCGCCGTGCTCCACGATCAGCGCGCCGAGGGCCTGCTCCTCCTCGGCCATCGCGGCCGGCACCGCGAACTGCACCGGGTGCGGTCGGCGGGCCGTGCGCACCGCGGCCACGAGGGCGGGGAGCCCCTCTGCCTTGTTGCCGACGACCGGCACCACTTCGCACCCGAGCACCTCCGAGAGCAGCGCCGCGTCGACGGCGTGGCCGTGCCGCGCCGCGAGGTCGACCATGTTGAGGGCGACCACCAGCGGCACGTCGAGATCGACGATCTGGCTGACCAGGAACAGGTTGCGCGCGAGGTTGTCGGCGTCGACGACGGCGAGGATCGCGTCCGGTCGCGGCGTGTCGGCGCGCACCCCGTGCAGCACGTCGGAGACGACCTGCTCGTCGGGCGACATCGTGACGAGGCTGTAGGTGCCGGGGAGATCGAGCACCTCGACGCTGTGATCGTCCGCGAGGCGCAGGACGCCAGCGCGCTTCTCGACGGTGACGCCCGGGTAGTTGCCCACCTTCTGCCGCAGCCCGGTGAGGGCGTTGAACAGCGTGGTCTTGCCGGCGTTCGGGTTGCCTACGAGGGCGAGGCTGCGCGCGGGGCGAAGAGGATCTGGTTCACGGGCCAAGGCCGAGTCTCGGGGGCGCGGTCAGGTATCGGCGCGCACGCATACCATCGAAGCCTGCTCGGCGCGCAGGGAGAGGTGATAGCCGCGCACCCGGAGCTCGATCGGATCGCCGAACGGCGCGCGACGGACGACCTCGATGTGGACGCCCCCGCACATGCCCATCTCGAGGAGCCGGCGCCGGACGCTGCCCTCGCCCTTCACCTCGAGAACACGCACGCGCTCGCCGACCGCGACCGCATCGAGGGTGGTGGGAGCGCATCCTTCGGGCATGCTCCTACACTAATGAAAACGACATTCAATGTCAACCCAGCTGCCCGAAGGGTGCGTTATTTCGGGTCGATACCGAGGTCTTTCATCTTCACGTAGAGCTGTGGGCGGGCGATGCCGAGCAGGCGGGCGGCCTCGGCGCGGTTGCCATGGGCCCGCTCGAGGGCGCGCAGCACGTAGTCGCGCTCGAGCGCGGCGACGGCGCTCTTGAGGTCGAGGTCTCCGTCCGCGCGGTCGTCCCGAGGGCGCGCGCCGACCGCGACCTTGGGAAGATCGAGGTCGGCCGCGTCGACCACCTCGCGCGGGGTCATCACGCACGCGCGGTCGACGACGTGGAGCAGCTCGCGCACGTTGCCGGGGAAGTCGTGGCCGAGCAGGCGGGCCAGTGCCTCGTCGGTGAACGAGCGCCGCGGAGTCTTGCGGCGGAGGTGCGCCTCGACGATCGGCGCGATGTCCGCCTTGCGCTCGCGGAGCGGCGGCACCTCGATGCGCACGACGCCGAGGCGGTAGAACAAGTCTTCGCGCAGGCTCGTGCCCTCGGCGCCGGGCTCGACCGGCTTGCTCGTGGCGGCGACCACCCGCGCGTCGGTGCGCAGCGGCGACTGGCTGCCCACGCGCTCGAACGTGCCGTCCTGGAGGACCCGCAGGAGCTTGGTCTGCAGGCCGAGCTCGAGGTCGCCGATCTCGTCGAGGAAGATCGTGCCGCGGTTCGCCGCCTCGAAGCGCCCCTCGCGCCGCGCGGCCGCGCCGGTGAACGCGCCCTTCTCGTGGCCGAACAGCTCGCTCTCCACGAGCGACGCGGGCAGCGCCGCGATGTTCACGGCCACGAACGGCCCGCCCTTGCGCGCGCTGTGCTCGTGGATCGCCCGCGCGACGAGCTCCTTGCCGGTGCCGCTCTCGCCCGTGATGAGGACCGGCACCTCGGAGGGCGCCGCGCGGCCGATGGCCTTCCACACCTCGAGCATCTTGGCGCTCGACCCGATGAGCGCGCCCTCGGGCGGCGCCTCGGGGCCAGGCTCGCGGTTCCTCGACACCGGGCGGACCGCGCGCGCGAGCGTCTCGGCGAGCAAGGGCAGATCGAACGGCTTGGTGAGGTACTCGAACGCGCCGTGCTTCATCGCGGTGATGGCGCGCGCGCTGTCGCCGTAGGCGGTGGCCATGATCACAGGGAGCTCGGGGCGCGACGCGCGGAGCTCGGCCAGCAAGTCGAGTCCGTCGCCGTCGCCGAGGCGGATGTCGAGCAGCACGGCGTCGAAGGCGCCCCTCTGGAGCGCCGCGCGCGCCTCGGCCAGCGAGCCCGCGAGCTCGACCCCGTGCCCCTGCCGCGCGAGCGCGCGAGAGAGGCCCTCGCGGATGCTCGCGTCGTCGTCGACCACCAGGATGCGGTTCACCGGGGCCATCCTAGGCACCTCCGGGGAGATCGACCACGAAGACCGTCCGGCCGTCCTCGCGCAGGTAGCGGAGCGCGCCGCCCAGGGTCTCGACGAGCGAGCGGGACATCCAGAGCCCGAGCCCGGTGCCGGCGGGCGTGGTGGTGAAGAACGGCTCGAACAGCTCGGCCGCGCGCGCCTCGGCGATGCCGGAGCCTTCGTCGACGACGCGCAGGTGGGCACCGCTCGCGTCGCGCGCCACGGTGACCTGCACCTCGCTGCCCGGAGGGGCCGCCTCGACGGCGTTGCGGATCAGGTTGTCGAGGACCCGAGAGAGCGCGTCGCGGTCGGTCGTGCAGCGCGCCTCGCCCGTGCGGCTCACGCGCACCGTCGTGGACGAGACGAGCCCGATGCGCTCGTCGGCGAGCGCGTGGAGGGCCAGCTCCTCCGCCGGCGCGTTGCCCTTGCGCGCGACGCCGAGGAGCGACTGGACGAGCCGGTCGAGGCGGGCCACCTCGGCGAGGCACGCCTTCACGTCGACGCGCGCCTCGTCGCCGAGGGCCGGGTCGTCGGCCATCAGATCGAGGCGCAGCTTCATGCCGGCGAGCGGGTTGCGGATCTCGTGGGCCATGCCCGCGGCGAGCCGCCCGAGGCCCGCGAGGCGCTGCTCGTGGGCGAGGCTGTCGGCGAGGACCTTCTTCTGCGCCTGCGCCTCCTCGAGGGAGCGCGCCATGCGGCTCAGGCCGCGCGCGATGGCCGCGAGCTCGGCGGCGCGGGGCTCGGGGATCGGCGCGCGCAGATCGGTGGAGAGCGCGCTGAGCCCCGCGTCGAGCTGCGCCGCGCCCTTGCGGAGGGCGACGAGCGCGTCGACCACGAACAGCACGAGCAAGAGGGTGGCCGCCGCGAGCACGATCACTTCGATCTGCAGCAACAGAGGCACCTGCCGCACGCCGCGCACGGCGTAGAAGACGAAGGCGTTGCCGCCCGGCACGGGGGCGAGCACGACGACCAGCGTCTCGATGCTCGCGTCGGTGCGGTGCGCGCCGGCGGTGCCCTTCGCGCAGGCCGCCTCGACGGCGAGGCGCTGCGGCTCGGGCAGGTGGGCGCTCCGCGCGTCGCGGTACTGGCGCGCGCGGAGCTGCACGACGATGCCCTCCTTGGTGCAGTAGCCACCGACGGCGCGCGGGGTGCCGGCGAGGGCATCGGTCGCCGCGCGCACCAGGGTCTTGCGCTTGGGCGCCTCGGAGAGCGACACCCCCTCCTCGGCGAGCGCCGCGGCGAGCCCCTCGACGACCCCCTGCCCCGTGGCCTCCGCCGCCTCGAGCCGCGCCGTGTCCGACGAGGCCCGCAGGCCCACGATCGCCGCGAGGGCCGCGGCGAGCGCGACCCCCGAGACGAACACGATCAGGACGAGGCGGGCACGGAGCGACATCGGGCCGACATCATGGCTTCTTCACGTCACCGTTCGGAAGCTTGATCGTCTCGATGACGAGCGCCTTGCCGAGGGTGTAGTTGCCGCCCTTTCCGGTGACGGTCACGGCGTCGCCCTTCTTGAGGCCGTAGGTGCTCAGATCGCCGTGCTTGGCGGCGTAGGCCGCGGTGCCGTCGGCGAGGACGACGCCGTGGACCTTGCCCCCGTGACCGACGAAGAGCGCGCTGACGGTGCTCGTGGAGCTGAGATCGACCAGCTTGGACTTGTCGTGGTTCGGCTTCTGGGCCGGCTTCTCGGGCTTCTGGGTGGCGTCGGCCACGACCACGCCGTTCTTCTTGATCAGCGGGTGGACGTAGAGCTTCTGGTTGGCCGCCGTCTTGGACTTGGCGTCGATGTGCAGGGCGTCGCCGGCCTTGAGCGAGGTGTCCTTCACGGCCTTGTCGTGGACGCGCACGAGGGTGCCGTCGTCGAGCAGGATGCCGTCGATCTTGCCCCAGGGGTTCAGCACGAAGCGCGAGAACTTGGCGTCGACCGAGACCGCGGCGGCCTTGTCCTTGTGCTTCTTGTCGCCGGCCACGGCGTCGCCGGCCAGGAGCGGGATGGAGAGAACGAGCGCGGGGACCAGGGTGCGGATGAATCGGAGCATGGGGCGTCCTCCTTCGCGGGACACCTGCCCTCCAGCAGCGCTCGTGCCAGCGCATCCAGCGCCACAAGTAGCTGATATCACTGGTGAAGATCGCGATTCGCTGTCGCGAACCGGGACGGGTGTCTGGATTCCCGACGCTTGACGGCCCTCGCCTCCGACGCGACCGATTCCCGTGCCCACCGCCCACTACCGCGCGCTGGTCGCCAAGGCCGACGGGTTCTTCGCGCGGGTGCACCTGCGCCACGCGGCCGCGATGGAGTGCGACGCCGGGTGCAGCGACTGCTGCCAGGCGGGGCTCACCGTCACGGGGGTCGAGGCCGCGGCGATCCGCGCGCACCTCGCCGGGCTCGACGACG
>JAEUKC010000159.1:0-7916 GCA_016794445.1 Myxococcales bacterium | reverse complement strand
TCAGCGAACCCGATGCCGGTCGGCTCCGGGTCGTCGGAGCTCTCACCGGATCGATGGTCAATCTCACCCGCGCCGCGTTCGACTGGGGCCTGTTCGGTCAGGCGAACTTCAGCCCCGTCCCGGCCATCGAGCTCCAAGCCGTGGGCATGGCCAACCTGCCCGGCTCGGGGATGTCGCAGCTGTACGGCGAGGCCGGCGTGTTCGTGGGCTTCGCATGGCTCGGCGGGGCCAAGGTGCGCACAGGCAGCGAGGTCGTCGGCCCCTACACCTACGTGTACTCGGCCCGCGCCGCCGGCGGCGCACGGAAGAAGCTCGGCCTGAACATGGGCGCGTTCCTCGACCGCCACAGCGTGTTCTACTGGGCTCAGAACGACAAGCGCTACTCGGCGCACCGCACCGAGCCACGCGTCTCGATCGACAGCGTAGGCTTCTACGGCGGCATCAAGTACGTGCAGCAGACAAACCTGGTGCTCGAGGACGGTGCCGCCGAGTGGATGCGGTTCGTGTTCTTCTTCGACGTCCTCTACGCCGCGCGACAGTCGGTCGAGATCCCCGTGGCCGACGCCATCGGCCCGAGCTACTCGCCGTTCGGTGGCCGCCTCGGGATCGAGCTGTCCGCAACGTTCGGTATGGCGCCCTACTTCCGCTTCGAGTTCGGAGCCCTGCCGTCCATGAACGGGTCGGATCTCACGATCTTCATGATGCTAGGCCTGAGCGCGGCCGACTCGCTGGAATGGGCCTTCGGTCGTACACCCCGGCGCCTGAGCGGGGCGCGCTGACACCCGCGCTCGCCTGCCCTCGGGTTGCGGCGCAGGCCTGGCTGCTCGGGTCCCTCCACGGTCCCGCCCATGTCAGTGCGCTTGGCCTCAGCGTGGGCGTCTTTCGAACCCGCTCTCGCAGTACGGGCAGAACCACACGAGGCACGCCCCCCCGATGGCGTGATCGTTCGGCCGCCGGATCAGCCGCCAGCCCATCTTGCTCGCGAGGGTGATCTCACCGAGGTCGGGCCTTCTTCACGTTACAGCTCGCACAGCGACCGTCCATTTCCTGCATGCCCCCTAGGTTGTCGACGCGCGGCGCGTCCGCCGGCGGCGGCCTGCGCACGGCGGCCTCGACGTCGTAGAGGGCCTGGAAGGCCTTGAGCGGGACGGCGGCCCGCGTGTCGCCGTCGTGCGCAGCGCGGACGCTGAGACGCTACAATCAGACAGACGAGGACGCTCGAGAGATCGTGCGCGGGCCAAGAGTCGCCGGTGCGGCTCACAGCTCATTCGTGCGCCCATCTCGAGAGGGGTCGCTGATGGAGCACTGCGTCAGCCATGGAGGACGAGCGCCACGAGAGGTGGGAGTGCTCCTGCGGCCATGAGCCACTTCCCGCGCCCGCCGAGCCCCTGGCCGCCGCGGAGGATGAAGATACCCGTCACGTTGACCAACACCAACAACAGGTGTCAAGGGCGACGGAAGGGCGGCCGCGTTCTCGTCGCGTCGGGCACCGCCGCATGTCACCGCGTCGGTGCTCACCTCGCTTCGCCGACGTGGCCGCGCTCGCGGGCGGCCTGCTCGCCGTCGCGGTCGTGGACCTCGACGCACCGAACCTCGACGTGCTCCTCACAGGAATGGTCACTCGCAACCCAGGACTGCGCGTCCTCGGCATCCTCACGACCGGAACCGACGCCGAGGCAACGTTCCTGCGCGCAGGCATCGCCGTCTTCGCGACGATAGCGACAGGGGCTCGCGGGCCCACGCTGGTCGAGCGCCTGCGCGAACTCGTCGGCCGTTGAGACCACCCTCCCAGGAGAGCGTCTCGCCGGTGGTATCTCGACGTCCCACCGGCGGGACCCGATGAACAACCAACCACCGCGATCCAGGCCTCCGCTCGATCCACCTCGTCGCCGTTGGCGTGATGCGTGCAGCGGTCGAGCCCCATGGCGATCGTCCCTCGTGGCAGGCCCCTCCGTGGCGCGTGGTGGACTCCGTTGGCCGGAGGGCTGCTCCTCGGTTCGCTCGGGGCCCTGCCCAGCTGTAGCTCCCATCGCGATGGCGACGATCCCTGCATCCTGGCAACCGAGGGGTGCGGCTGCCCCGTCGAGGGTGCCACGATCCCCTGCGCCCAGACCCTCTCGGACGACGTCGACAGCGTCACCTGCCGGAATGGACTCCGCACTTGCGGCGGTGGGAAATGGGGCGCTTGTTTGGGCGACAAGATCAGCGTCCAGGGCCACCCCAAGTTCCACCTCCGGGGGACCGCTCCCGCGCCCTGCGTCTCGAACCCGTGCGACCCCGGCTGCATGACCTTCGAAGACGTCCCGGGCGACCTCGACGCTGGCGGTGCGGTCGTCCCCGCCGACGGAGGCGGCATCGCCATCGGCGAAGGCGGTGAGGCCGGCTGGGTGGGCGGCTCGACCTGCACCGCCCTGCAGTGCAAGGTCGACGCGTGCGCCGGCGACTACACGAAGACCCAGCTCACCGGGAAGGTCTACGATCCCGCCGGAAAGAACCCTCTCTACAACGTCCTCGTCTACGTGCCGAACGCCTCGCTGGCGCCGCTCACCGACGGGGTCACGTGCGATGCCTGCGCGGGCGGATCGGGCAGTCCGATCGTCTCGGCCCTCACCGACTACACGGGCACCTTCACGCTGAAGGGCGTCCCGAACGGTACCAACATCCCGCTCGTCATCCAGAGCGGCAAGTGGCGCCGACAGCTGACGATCCCGAGCGTCACGAAGTGCGTCACCAACGACGTCAACGCGTTGACGGGCGCGGACGGGCTCAAGCTGGTGCGCTTCCCGAAGAACCGCTCCGAGGGGAGCATCCCCCGCATCGCGTTCGTTTCCGGCGGCGCCGATCCCTTCCAGTGCGTCTTCAAGAAGATGGGCATGGACGTGTCGGTCGGCTCGTCCGAGGTCGGCGTGCCCGTCCTCGCCGATGGCAGCGTCAACCCCGACCGCATCCACTACTACCAGGGCACCAGCAGCGCCGGTCAGAACCTCGGCGGCGCGCTCGGCGGGGGCGCGCCCTCGGCGAACACCCTCTACGACACGGCGGCGCACCTCGATCGCTACGACGCGGTCGTGCTCGCCTGCGAGGGCGGGGAGTTCAACAAGGGCAGCAGCGTCAACCAGCGACTCGCGGACTACGCGGGCCGTGGGGGGCGCCTGTTCCTCACGCACTTCTCGTACGCCTACCTGCAGTTCGCGCCGGTGGTCACGCAGTTCCCCAGCACAGTGAACGCCTGGGATCACTCGTCCAGCACCGTCAGCCCGATGACGACGATCCTCAACCGCACCTTCCCCAAGGGCGACAGCTTCGCCTTGTGGCTGAACGCCGTGGGCGCCTCGCCCACCATCGGCCGCCTCGCCATCCAGGAGGGCCGGCGTGACTTCGACAAGGTCGACCGGACCAAGGCGATGCCCTGGATGTACGCGAACAAGGACGGGTCCATCCCGACCGGCGCCACGCTGCTGGCAGCTGGCTCGCCGTGCGCGGCCGGCAGCGAGTGCGCCTCCGGGACGTGTACGGGGGCGACGAGCACCGGCCTCGTCCTCAATGGCGGTTTCGAGACCGCGCTCACCAGCTGGACCACGTCGGGCAGCGCGGTGAGCGCGACCACCTCGAGCCCGAAGACTGGCGCCCGATCGCTCCAGCTCGGGAGCTCGATCAACTCCAACACCGCAGCCCAGACCTTCACGGCCCCGGCCGGGGGAGGGGTGGTGAGCTTCTCGTACCGGATCGCGTGCTCGGACAACGGCTGGGACTGGGCCCGTGTCGCGCTCCGCGACAACGCCCTCGGCACGACCACCTACCCGGTGGCCACCCGGTGCAGCAGCGGCGGGTGGGAGACCGCCTCCGCGGCGCTCGTGGGTGGACGCAGCTACACGCTCACCTTCGAGCTGTACGAGTACCCGGACTGGATCATCCCCTCCTACCTCTACGTGGACGACGTCGCGATAGGGACGCCCGGCACCTGCACCGCCGGCACCGTCACCGCCTGCACCACCGACGTGGACTGCGGTGGCGGCGGGAGAGCCTGCTGGAACGGCACGTGTATTCCCGCGCACGACACGGAGTCGTTGATGACCTTCAACGTCCCGGTGGGCGCCGCGCCCGCGGCGCAGTGCGGACGCGTCGTGTTCGCGGACTTCCACGTGTCCGCGAGCGCGCTCAGCGGGGCGAGCTCCACGTTCCCCGACGGCTGTCTGGCCGGGGATCTCTCCGCGCAGGAGAAGGCGCTCGAGTTCATGCTGTTCGATCTCACGGCCTGCCTCACGCCCGACTACGTGCCGCCCGCCACGCCTTCCTACTCTCCGGTGACGGTCAGCCGCGAGTACGTCGCGACCTGCCCGCTGGGCCACCGGCCGACCTGGCACTACTTCGACTGGAAGACGATCACCCCTGGCGATTCGAAGATCGGCTTCCGGGTCCGCACCGGCGACACGGCCGCCGCGGCGGCCGCGATGACCTCTCTGCCGCTCGCGACAGCCTTCGGTGCGCCCATCACCTCGTGGGCCGGGGCCGACGTCGCCACGCTGTTCGCGGCGCAGACGCCGAAGGTCGCCCACGGCGCGCGGCTCGTGGTCGAGATCACGCTCACCCCCACCACGGGCGGCACGGCCGCCCCGACGCTGGTCGACTGGCGACAGTCCTACTCCTGCGTGCCCGCCGAATGAGGCCCTCCATGCTGCGTCGCATCGCCGTGCTCGGTTCGTGTTGCATCGCCTTCGCTGCCTGCGCCAGGAACGACCCGGCACCCCCCGTCACCGAGATCGACACTGGGCTGGCCGTGGACACTGGGACGAGGGATGGAGCCGTGGCGGACGTCGGGCCCGACAGCGGGGCGGTCGACGGCGCCACGGACGCAGGCGGCGACGGGACGGTGGACGCCCCGATCAGCGTCAAGTGTCCGAAGACCTTCGTCGGCGACAAGGCGACGGTGATCGAATACGCCCACGGCCCAGGCGAGCTCCTCGCCGGTCTGACCTGGGACGAGCTGACGATGGTGTGGACCACCAGCGAGGCCTCCAAGATCGTCGTCCACTACGCGGACCGCGGGAGCCGCGACGAGCCCTTCGCGACCGCGAAGACCCTCCCCGACACGAGCGGTCCGTATGCCGAGGACAGCGTCGCCCTGGCGGCGGATGGTCGGACGATGATCGTGGTCTCCTCGGATCACACGACCCTCACGCAGCTGTCTCGCAGCGCGCGTGGCGTCGCGTTCGAGGCCACGCCCTCGAGCGCCTTCGGGCGAATCACCGGGCCCGGGTCGGAGGGCGGTGGGACCAAGCAGCTCGGCGACCTCGTCCTGTCGAAGGACGGCAAGTGGCTCTTCTACACGGACCTCGGCCGCGCGGCGGGCACCACGCTCATGGTGAGCGTGCTCCTCAGCGACGGCACCTGGGACTTCCCGAACCCCGTCGATGGCACGGCCCTCGAGATGGCGGGGACGGCCCGGCGCCGACCGACCGGCATCTCGGCCGATTCGCTCACGTTGTTCTTCTACGACGAGGTGTTCGGCGCCTCGTACCTGGCCTTCCGCACGCCGGGTTCGCTGCTGTTCCCCGAGACAGTGCCGTTCTCACCGACCGGGCGGCGCGCGAGACCGAACGAAGCGTGCGATCGAGTCTACCTGAGCATGACTCCCCCGATCGCCGCCCCGGACGGCGGCTCGACCGATGCAGCACCAGAAGTCGGCGACGCGCGTCCCCCGAGCGCCCTCGCGATCCACCACGCGCCTTGACCACGGTGCTTCACGAGGGGCCGCCGTGCGCTGTCACCTCGCTCGTCGCCAGCGTACCAGCCCGAGCGCCCCCAGGAGCACCAGGGACGCACCCCCGAACGTCGTGGCCCTGCTCACGCCGCAACCGCCGTCGGACTCGTCGTTGGTCGGTGGCACGCATAGCTTCGCCGCCACGTCGCACGCCGTGCCCCCGACACAGTCCGCGCTGGTCGCGCAGGCCTTCTCGCACTCGCCTCCGGTGCCGCAGCGATAGGGCGCGCAGCTCTTGGTCACGCCTTCCGCGCTGGTCGACGAGAGGCCGTCGGTGGAGCATCGCGCGCTGACCTTCTCGCACTTGCCTTCCTTGCACAGGAAGCCCTCTGCGCACCCGAGCTCCGCGGTGCAGCTCTTGCGACAGTCGCTGCCGTCGCTCGTGCACGTATAGACGCCGCAGCCAACCGGGTCGACGGTCGGGCAGAGCCCCTTGCCATCGCACTTCGCGGCCGGCGTGAGCTGCCCGGCAGCGCACTTCTGCTCGCGACAGGGATTCCCGCTCGGCAGTCCCTTGCAAGCGGTTCGATCGTCGCCGTCGCACAGGGCTTCCTTGCAAACGTCCCCGGCACCGGACGGGCACGCTGCGCGAGCTCCGTGCGGCTTCCCCTTCACCGGCGTGCACTTGCCCTTCCGCTCCGTGGTGGGATCCGGGATGTCGCAGGCCTCGCACTGGCCTGTGCACGCGGTGTCGCAGCAAAGTCCGTCCGCGCACTGCACCGAGCCGCACTCGTTCTTGTCAGCGCAGGCGGCGCCGAGCTTCTTCTTGCAGCTGCCGGGCTCGATCGCGCACGACCAGTCCTTTGCGTCGCCACAGCTCGCAACGCCGCAGCAGACCTTGTCCACGCAGAACGTCCCCCCCTTGCAGTCGGTCGCGTCGACGCAGGGCGCGCCGAGCCCCGGCAGCGACTCGCACTTGCCGGCGTTGCACTTGTAGCCGGCGGCGCAGTCGGCCGCGATCGAGCAGGAGGTGGCGCACGCGGTCGACGTGGAGTTGCACGCGTAGGCGTTGCACGGGTTGCTCGTGCCCGTGCACGCTCCCGCGCCGTCGCAGAGCCCCTTCCGCGTCTCGGCGAATTTTCCAGGCGCGATCGCCTTGCACGTGTCCGCGCCACACAGGGTGCTCGCGCCCACGAGCTTGCAGCTGGTGGTCGTCACGCCATCGCACGTCTCCGCCTTGCACGCGTCGCCCCCGCCGCTCGGGCACGCCGCGCGCACGCCGTGGGGCGCGCCCGCGACCGGCGAGCACGTGCCGACCTTGGTCGCGACGTCGCACGCCGCGCACGCGTCACCGCACGCGCCGTTGCAGCAGACGCCATCGACGCAGTAACCCGATGCGCACTCGGTCGCCCCAGCGCAGGTCGTGCCGTTGTTCTTGGTGCAGGCCCCGGCCTTCCCGGGGTTGTTGCACTTGGCGCCGCCGAGGCAGCTCGAGGCCGCGCAGCAGACGCTGTCCACGCAGAAGCCCGAGTCGCACTGCCCGCCGGCGCTGCAGGTCGTGCCGAGCGGGTGGGCCAGCAGGAGGTCGGCGCGGCTGTCGCAGCCTGCGCCGCCTGCCACGAGGGCGCCGCCGTTCGCGAGGGCTGTGAGCGAGTGGATCGTGCGATCGGGGATGCCGCTCGTCGTCGTGAAGAGCTTGGTCGTCGGATCGTAGAGCTCCGGCGTGTCGGTGCCCGTACCGCTGACGGTGGCCCCGCCCTGGACGAGGAGCTTCCCGGAGGCGAGGACGACGGCGAGGGCCCCGTCGCGGGCCCTCGTCGGTTTCGGCGAGAATGGCGACCACGCGTTCGTCGCCGGATCGAACACCGAAGTGGCGTCCACGGACGAGAACTCGACGTAGTGCGCGCCGTTGAAGTCGAGCACGCGATTGTCGGGCAGGCGGACGAGGCTCGGCGCAAAGCCCCCAGGAGATCCCGTGGTCGGCGTCCAGATCTTGGTGGCCGGATCGAAGCGCTCTGCGCTGGTCGTGCCGACCGCGAGCACGCCTCCCCCGCCGAGCGATCGCGGCGGTGGTGTACGTGGTGGGTCCGGGGGTCGAGGTCCAGGTCTTGGAGACTGGATCGAACAGCTCGGCCGCGGTCAACCAAGGGTCGAGTCGTTTTCGCGGCCGCCGACGAGCAGGACCTTCCCGTCGTCGAGCAGGGTGGCGGTGTGA
>JAEUKC010000141.1:0-10908 GCA_016794445.1 Myxococcales bacterium | reverse complement strand
GATCGAGAGCGCGAGGGACATGCGGGTCATTACGGCTTGGTCTCCTTGGGGACCGGGGCGGGGACGGTGGGCGGGAAGCCGTTGAACTGGCGCCAGAGCTCGTAGCCGAGCTTCACGCGACCGAGCTGGAACCACCCGTGCACGCGGGTGCCCTGGCGCAGCACGTCGGGGCTCGGCCAGGGATCCACGCCGTCGGGCACCACGACGACGCGGAACTTCCCCTTGCCGTCGTCGGTGGCGTCGACGAAGGACACGGTGCCGCCGAACGTGCCGACGGTGATCGACGGCCAGCCAGAGAACTGCAGCGCTGGCCAGCCCTCGAACTGCACGCGCACGTGCGCGCCCACGCGGATCAGCGGCGAGTCGCGGCCGTCGACCCAGAGCTCGAGGGCCCGCTGCGCGGCGTTGGGGACCAGGATCGCGAGCGCGTCGCCGGCCTTCACCATCTCGGTGCCCTGCTTCGCGACGAGCTTGAGCACCACCCCCGCGCGGGGAGCCTTCACGATCTGCGCGTCTTGCCGGGCGAGGCGGACCTCGACGCGGGAGAGCTCGGCGTTCGAGCTCGCGACCTCGATGGCAGCAATGGCAGCAGTCGCCTTGCCGTCCTCGAGGGAGACCGTCGTGTCGGCCTCGACCTTCAGTCGGTCCGCCTCGAAGGTCAGCTCGTCGGCCTCGGCGAGCATCTGCGCGACCTTCGCCCGGTCGACGTCGGTGCTCGCGCGGGCGTAGTCGAGCTCCGCGAGCTCGAGCGCGCGTACGCTCGCGAGGCCCTTCTCGAGGAGCCCCTTCTGTCGCTCGAGGTTGGCCTTCGCGGTCTTCTCGGCGGCGACGGTGGCCTCGAGCGCCTTCTTCGCCACCGCGATGCGGCTCGTGGCCATGGTGACCCGGAGCTTCGCGGCCTTCTGCGCCGCCTTCTGGCTCAGGCCGAGCGCCGTGACGCGCGCCTCCGCCGCGGCGACGCGCGCCTCGGCCGCGACGATGCGCTTCTTGACCGCGTCGCGCTCGAGGCGGAGGCGGCTCATGATCTCCGGGTCGTTGTCGGCGAGCTCGGCGAGCGTGTCGCCCTCGCGCACGATGCTGCCCTCCTGCACGTGCCACTTGGTGACGCGGCCGTCGATCGGCGCCTCGATGCGCTGCTCTCGGTCGAGGGGAGAGAACGCGATGACCCGCCCCTCGCCGGCCGCCGTCTGCTGCCAGGGCGTCACCACGAGGGCGAGGAAGACCGCGACGAGCAGCAGCGCGACGAGGCGCGCCGGGTTGCGCGCGAAGCGGGGCGTGCGGAGGAAGCGACCGATGGGGAGCTGATCGGCGCCTCGATACGGATGGGCGCTCATCGGGTCACCTCGAGGACCCGACCGCGCTCGAGTCGGAAGCGGAGATCGCCGAGACCTGCCACGTCCTCGGCGTGCGTCGTCACGAGCAAGGTCCAGGGGGCCCCGGATCGGAACAGCGCCGAGTGCACCTTGCGACGGGCGACCTCGTCGACGCCGTCGAGGGCCTCGTCCAGGATCACGAGTCGCGGACGGGACACGATGGCTCGCGCGATCATCAAGCGCCGCGCCTGCCCGCTCGAGAGCGGGGATCCGCCGACGGCGATCTTGGTCTCGAGACCGTCCGGCAGCGTCATGATCTCGTCGAGCAGATCCACCGCGCGCAGCGCGACGCGTACGTCCTCGAGTGCGAGGTGGCGTCCCACGCACACGTTGTCCACGATCGAGCCGTCGAAGAGCTCGACGTCGCGCACCAGGGCCACCTCGGAGCGGAACTGCTCGAGGTCGATCTCGCGCAGATCGACGCCGTCGACGAGCACGCGACCGGCCCGCGGACGGTGGAGGCCGAAGAGGAGCTCGACGAGGGTGCTCTTACCGGCGCCGTTCGCGCCGGAGAGGGTGGCCCGGGCGCCGCTCGGCAGCGAGAGATCGACCCCTTCGCAGACCAACGTACCACCCTGACTCGCCGCCACGTTGATCAGCTGGATGGACATCGGGGCCGCCCCCGCCGGCAGCCGCTCCGTGCCACTCTCTTCGAGGGGCAGGTCCACCACGTGGCCGAGCTTGTCGACGGCCGCCACGAGGTCGTAATAGCTCTCGAGGTGCTTGCCGAGCTTGGCGATGCCCGCGAGCACCGCGCTCACGATCAGCTCCGCAGCCACGAGCTGGCCGAGCGTGAGCTGCCGCTGGATGACGAGGAGGCCACCGACGCCGAGCAGACCCGCACTGGCGAACGCCTGCAGGCCCTTGGTGCCGATGATCTGGCGAACCAGGATCTTGTAGTGCTTGCGGCGGTAGCCGACGTAGGACGAGCAGAGGTCGTCGACGCGGCCCAGCGCGAACGAACGGGTCGCGGCAGAGCGGAACGCGGTGGTCTGCCGGGCGATGTCCTCGAGGAACGACGCCACCGCGTACTTGGCCTTCGACTCCTTGATCGCAGTGTCGACGGCGCCCCGCCCCACGACGAAGACGACGAACGCGAGCAGCGCCACGACGACCGCGTCGAAGGCGAGCAGGAGGGGATGGTAGAAGGCGAGCAGCGCCATCCCGAGGAGGGTCTGCAGGACGAGGCCGACGCCATCGAGCAGGAGCGTCGCGCCGGCCTTCTGCACGGTCATGACGTCGAAGAAGCGGTTGGCGAGCTCGGGGGCGTGACCCCGTCCGAGCGCGCCGGACCGCAGGCGCGAAAGCCGCTCGGCCATGTCGACCGCGGTGCGCACGAAGAAGCGTTGCTGCATCCACTCGACGACGGTGGTCATGAGGACGCGCAGGGTCCCCTCGAACGACAGCGCCAAGAGGACGAGGACGGTCAGCACCGCGACCGGCTGCAGCATCGTGGTGAAGACGATGCTGTTGATGAGCGCCTGCACCGCGATCGGCACGGCCAGGGAGAGCAGGCCGACCGCGACCGCGTAGATCAGGATCGCGCGCAGATCGTGGCGCTCGTGCCGGAGCAGCTGGAGGAGGCGGCGGTGCGGGTTCTCTCCATGGCCGTGCAGCTCGGCGTGCGGCAGGTTCGGCTCCACCAGGGCGAAGGACGAAGGCTCCCGCGGCCCTGAAAGACCGATGGCGAGCGACGCCGCGGCGAACGACATCGACCGCTCCTCTCCGGCGATCTCGATGCGGACGCCGAACGGGCTCTCGCCGAGGACCAGGAGAGGGCGGCCCTCTCGATCACAGCCGACGAGGCCCCCGTGGCGTTCGGCCACCCCGGCGGCCTGCTCGAGGTCGAGCGCGAGGATCCGGATCGAGAGCCCGAGGGAGGCCGCGACCTCCGGCAAGAGACCCGCGAACGACCTCGCACGGGCCGTCCGCTCGACGTGCGCGGCCGCGGTGGGATCGAGCGGGCGCCCGACGTGCTCGGCCAGGCGCTCGAGCGCGGCGACGACGTCGAGCGCCCGCGCGCCGACCGCCCATCCGCTTGGCATATCCATATCTACAGACATTTGAATATTTGTAGCGATGCAGGTATCGGGCCGCGGGTTTCGCGCCGGCGATTCGAATGGGTCTTCCCCGACACGGCGCCGCGACCGCGACATCGCGACGCACGGTGCGCCAATCTGTCCCGGCCTTTCGTCGGCGACGAGGCGCGCCTCAAGCATCACCTGTTCCGTCCGTTCGACGATGCAGGTCGCGTTGCGACCTCTGCTCCATCTCCGGCACCACGAGGGGCTCCCCCATGAAGGTCCTGATCGTCGACGACAGCCGAGCCATGCGGCTCATCGTGACCCGGACCCTGCGGCAGGCGGGGTTCGAGAGCCTCGAGATAGAGGAGGCGACGAGCGGAACCGACGCCGTCGGCAAGATCGCCGGGCGTCTCCCCGACGTCATCCTCTCCGACTGGAACATGCCGGAGATGAGCGGCCTCGAGCTGCTCGAGCTGCTCCGGGAGAAGGGCTACCGCGGGGTCTTCGCCTTCGTCACCTCCGAGGCGAGCGAGCCGATGCGCGCGCGCGCCAAGGAGGCCGGCGCGACCGCCTACCTGACCAAGCCGTTCACGCCCGAGATGTTCCGCGAGTCGCTCGGCGGCATGCTCTGAAGCCGCCGGGAGGCCGCGCAACGTGAAGGGTGGACCCACCGGCGTGGCTGCCCTACCCCGGGCCCATGTCGGCGCGCGCTCTCGTCCTGATCCTCGACTACGGCTCGCAGTACACCCAGCTCATCGCCCGCCGCGTGCGCGAGCAGCACGTCTACTGCGAGATCCACCCTTGTACGATCGCGACCCCTGGCGCGGGCCTCGAGCAGGTGAAGGCGCTGCACCCGTCCGCGATCATCCTCTCGGGTGGCCCCGCGAGCGTGTACGGCGACGACGCCCCGCAGGTGGACCCCGCGCTCTTCGACCTCGGCGTGCCGATCCTCGGCATCTGCTACGGTCTGCAGCTCACGGCGCACGTGCTCGGCGGCAAGGTCGAGCGCGCGACCGAGCGCGAGTACGGCGCAGCCCGTATGGTCGTCGAGCGGCCCGAGGGCATCCTGCACCGATTCGCGAAGGACGAGCTCGTCGACGTGTGGATGTCCCACGGAGACCGCATCGCCGCGCTCCCGCCCGGGTTCTCGACGCTCGGGGTCACCGGCAACACCCCGTTCTGCGCGGTCGCCGACGAGAAGCGCCGCATCTACGGCGTGCAGTTCCACCCCGAGGTGGTGCACACCCCACGCGGGACCGACGTGCTCGCCGCGTTCCTGTTCGACGTCGCCAAGATGCGCCCGTCGTGGACGCCGGGCTCGTTCGTCGAGGAGGCGGTCGCGCGCGTCGCGGCCACGGTCGGCCACCAGGGGCACGTGATCTGCGGGCTCTCCGGCGGCGTCGACTCCTCGGTCGCCGCCCTCCTCTGTCACCGCGCGCTCGACGATCGCCTCACCTGCATCTTCGTCGACAACGGCCTCCTCCGCGAGGGCGAGTTCGAGCAGGTGCAGTCGATGTTCCGCGAGTCGTTCCAGCTCAAGCTGGTCGCGGTCGACGCCCGCCACGAGTTCCTCTCCGCGCTCGCCGGCATCACCGAGCCGGAGCAGAAGCGCAAGACGATCGGGCGCGTGTTCATCGACGTCTTCGAGCGCGAGGCCCGCAAGGTCGACGACGCCAAGTGGCTCGTGCAGGGCACGCTCTACCCCGACGTCATCGAGAGCGTCTCGTTCAAGGGCCCGAGCGCGGTCATCAAGAGCCACCACAACGTGGGCGGCCTCCCCGAGCGCATGCACCTCAAGCTGATCGAGCCGCTCCGCGAGCTCTTCAAGGACGAGGCGCGCGCCGCCGGTGAGGCGATGGGCATGCCGCGCAACTTCATCTGGCGGCAGCCGTTCCCGGGCCCCGGGCTCGCGATCCGTTGCCTCGGCGCCGTCGAGGAGCACCGCCTCGCCGTCCTGCGGCGCGCCGACGCGATCCTCGACACCGAGATCCGCGCCGCCGGCTTCTACGAGACGCTCTGGCAGTCGTTCTGCGTGCTCCTCCCGGTGCGCAGCGTCGGCGTCCAGGGCGACGAGCGCACCTACGACGAGACCTGCGTCATCCGCGCGGTCACCTCCACCGACGGCATGACGGCCGACTGGGCCAAGCTGCCCTACGACCTGCTCGGTCGCGTCTCGGCCCGCATCACCAACGAGGTCAAGGGCATCAACCGCGTGGTGTACGACATCTCGTCGAAGCCGCCGTCGACCATCGAGTGGGAGTGATGCGCGCCGGGCTCCTGGCGGCGCTCGCCTTGCTCGCGGCGGGGTGCCACGCCTCCGCGCCGCCCACCACGAGCCTGCGCCTGGTCGCGGAGTCGCCGCCGAAGACCGCCAAGGTCACCGTCGACGATCAGCCGATCGGCGCCCTCGACTTCGTGATCAAGCGAGGCGTGGCGTTGCCGCCGGGCAAGCACCGCATCACGGTGGAGGCGCCGGGCTATCTGCCCTGGGACGCCGAGGTCGACGCCGGCGAGAACGGCGGCCTCGTGAAGCTCGACGTGAAGCTCGTGCCGATCCCCGACTGATCAGACGCGCTCGAGCAGCCCGAGGAGGAGCGCCTGCCGGGTCGCGTCGATGCGCTCCTTGGCGCGCGCGTCGCCGCGACGGTGACGGTCCACGGCGGTCCGCACGCAGTCGGCCTGATCCACGCGGCGCAGGAGGTCGACGAGCTGCTCGTTCACGACGATCGGTTCGATGAGCGACCGGTCGGGGAGGGTGACGAGGACGTGGCCTCCGTCCCGCGAGAACTCGGTACCGGCAGGGATGCGCAACGTCGCGTCGAGCAGCGCCTCGGGGCCGTCGGCGGCCAGATCACGGGCGGCCACCAGGTGATCGAGCTGCTCCGCGGTGAGCGACACCGCGCCGAGGGAGCGGGCCTTCACCGTCGAGGTCCACGGGGCGCCCGTGGTCCGCTCGAGGACGACCGTGGTCATGCAGAGGCCGCGAACCCCGAGCCGCGCGAAGTGCTCGCGGCGCACCATCACCTCACGCTCGAAGCCGGGGCCGAGCGTCGGGTGGTGCGCGGCGGCAAACCCCGTCGACCAGTCGTCGACGTCGCCCTCCGGTGTCTCGAGCACGAGCACGTTCGCCCGGTCGCCGACCGCGGCCCGTACTCGGGACTCGATCGGCTCGGACGAAGCGGAGAGGACCGGCCAGTCCACGAGCAGGACGGCGCGCCCGCGCTCGCTCAGGTGGTCGGGCAGCTCGCGCAGCATGCGCAGCGGGAACTCGTCGCCCCGCTCCCCACCGTAGGCGTAGACCGCCGCGTCGACGCCGTCGGGTCGCGAGATGAATGGCGGCTGGGAGACCACGAGGTCGAACGTCTCGCCCGCGACCGGCGCGAACAGATCCCCGACGCGGAACTCGGCGTTGTCGATGTCGTTGAGCCGCTGGTTGAGACGCGCGAGGTCCGTGGCGCGCGGGTTGACGTCCACGCCGATCACGCGGTCACAGTGTGCTGCGCACACGAGCGCTGCCGTGCCGGCGCCGCAGCCCATGTCGAGCACGCGACCTGCGCGCCGGGTCGGACGGGCGGCGTGGCAGAGATCGATGGTGGTCTCGCCGAGGCCCATCGCCGCGTCTCCCCCATGGGTGAGGTGGTCTGCGAACACGTAGACCTGGTCGGCCACGCCGAGGAAGAAGGGCGAGACGAGCCCGCCGGCCTCCTCCACGACGAATCCACTCGCGACGAGCGGCTCGACGAGCTCGCCGAGGGCCTCCCGCGCTTCGTCCCGGGTCACCGGGTCCCCGAACATCAGCATGCGGAGGGCGTGCGCGCTCGGCTCGCGCATCCGGCGCAGGTGCCACTTGCGGATCGGTAGGCGCAGGAGCGCGTCCCGGCTCGCCCCGATGGCCGCGATCTCGGCGACGCGCGCCGAGTCGACGCCGATGCGGCGCAGCCGTCGACCGAGGTCGCGCAGCACCGTGGAGTCGAGAGACGACAGGCGCGATGCGTCCGGGAGCGGCATGCGACGGCAAGATAGCTGACGCGCCCCTCGGTCCGCGATAGCGCCTCGCGCATGCTGACGCACAACTCCTATTTCGACGGCCAGGTCCAGAGCATCGGCTTCGAGCGCCACGGTCGGAAGACCACGGTCGGCGTGATCGACGCCGGCGAGTTCCACTTCGGGACCGGCGCGCCGGAGCGCATGACCGTGGTCAGCGGGGAGCTCGCGGTCCGGCTCGATGGCGCGAGCGAGTGGAAGCACTACCCCGCCGGCACCGCCTTCGAGGTCCCCGGCCAGAGCGGCTTCGACGTGAAGGCCGCCCTGCCGTCCGGGTACGTCTGCGAGTTCCTCTGAGCCGAGCGGAGCGAGGCGAAGCATCGGCCGCCTCCATGGGCGGCCGACATAGATTCACAGACTGTGCGGCGAGCGTAAGCGAGCCGAAGCATCGGCCGCCTCCATGGGCGGCCGACGAAGATCACACTCTCTGAGCGCCGGAACGGAGCTCAGTACTTCCGCATCACGAAGGCGCCGAGGGCGATGAGGTCGCGCGGGACGTGCACCGTCACCTCGGCGACCTGCTTCTGGCCCTTGGTGGCGGTCGAGCGCCAGGCGAGCGGGCCCTTGCCGCCATCGGGCAGCTTGCCGAGGACCTCCTCGACCTTCTCCTTCTTGTCGAGGGAGCGCAGGGGCGCGTCGAACATCATGATGCCGCCGCTCGAGGGCGTGCCACTGGTGGCCACGTGGAAGCCCGCGAGCGCGCCGACCTTGGAGCTCGCGCTACCGTCCATGGCGCCCTTGAGGTGCGGCCACAGGTCGACCAGCGACAGGTTGCTCGCGCCCGAGGACCAGGTGTGGTTGCCCTCGGGGACCACGATGAGGCTGTAGCCGAGGTGGGTGATCGGCTTGACCTTGGCCTTCTTGCCGGTGCCGTCGACGAGGCCGATCTCGAAGTCGAGCGCGCGGGCGAACGAGCCCTTGGGCAGGTCCTTCGGGGCCTTCTGATCGACCTTCACCTTGATCGAGTAGTGGTCCTTGGTGAGCTGGCGGACGAGGTCGGCGAAGACGGGCCGCCCGAGGAAGTCGGTGAGCTTCTGGTAGAGCTCGACGACCGGCTTGCCGTCGCGCTCGCCGAGGCCGACGCTCCACGACTTGCGCGAGAGCGCGGGCAAGAGGTCGCGGATCTCGTAGGGGAGATCGGACTTGTCCAGCTTCACGTCGGACTTGCCGCCGTCGCCGACGACCGCGTAGCCGTCGGCGGACTTCTGGAACATCAGCCGCACGACCTCGAGGGCGAGGTCCTTGTCCTTCTTGGCCCACTTGAAGTCGACCGCCGCGGCCTCGACGAACTCGAGCAGCGCGGTCTGGTAGGGGACGCCGAGCGCGTCGGCCGCGGGCGTGCCGCGCGAGAACATGGCGAGCCAGGCGCCCGCGGAGGGGAGCTTGCCGAAGGCCTCGGGGACCTTGCTGTTGATCTCGGTTCCGAGCAGGAACGCCTTGGTGAGCCAGGCCTTCTGCGTGGAGAACGTGGCCGACGTGGTGACGAGCGGCCCCGTCTCGGGGAGCTGCGCGTCCATCGCGACGCCGTCGAGGTCCTCGAGGAAGTCGAACACGTCGTCGACCACGGCGCGCGCCGTCTTCTTGACCACCTTGTCGAGCTCCGGGTGACCGACCTTGGTCTCCGAGACGAGCTCGCCCCTCATGAAGTCGTGGGCCTTCTGCCAGTCCGCGGCGAAGGCCTTGCGGAGCGCGGCCACGTCGAGCTCGCCGTGGATCGGCGCCGTCTCGGGCTTCTGGGTGACGCCGCGCGCGAGCCAGGGGCCGAGCACGTCGGTCGAGTGGGCGTCGTGCTCGTGCGAGAGCGAGCAGACGAGGCGTCGCTTGGCGGCCCCGAGGGCGGGCACGATCACGCACGACTCGTTGCGCGCGGCCGGCGACGTCGGGACGAGGCGGCGGATCCCGCCCGACACGACCTCGATGCGGTAGGTGTCCTTGAGGGCCGTCGCGAAGTCGACGTCGTCCTCGATGCCGAAGGCGACGGCGATGCGGGGCCGCGCCTTGGAGTTGCCCTCGGTGACCTGCACGGTCATGTCGATGGGCTTGTCGATGTCGACGATCCGGTCCACGGCGCGCGCGCTCAAGAGCGCGGGGACGAGCATCCGCGGGTCGAGCTCGTCGGCGCCGAGCTTGCCCGGGAGCCACGACTTGAGCGCCTTGACCAGGGCCTTCGGCGAGGTGAGGTGCAGCGAGGCGACGAGGCCCGCGGGCTGCTCCACCGGCGAGCGATCCTCGGCGACCATCGCCGGCTTGGCGGAGCTCGCGGACGCCACGGGGGTCGGGGTCACCGGCGTGGGGTTCTCGGGGCCACACCCGACGGCGCCACCCAGCGCAACGGGGGCGACGATCGCCGCGGTGAACAGCAGCATGGACGAGATCGGACGGAGCCTCATGGTCGGGGACGCTAGCATGGGCGCATGACGACGAAGATCCGCGCGATCGGGTTCCGCTCCCACGGAGGACCGGAGGTGCTGGAGGAGCTGGATCTCGAGCTGCCGGCGGCGCCGCCGGCGGGCCACGTCCGGGTCCGGGTGCTCGCGGTGGCGCTCAACCACCTCGATCTCTGGGTGCGTCGGGGGCTGCCCTCGTTGAAGCTCCCGCTGCCCCATCGCCTCGGGTCGGACATCGCCGGGGAGGTCGTCGCGCTCGGGGACGGCGCGGTCGCACCCCCACCAGGGACGCGCGTCGTCCTCGCGCCGGGCACCTCGTGCGGGGTGTGCGAGTCCTGCCTCGGTGGGCGCGACAACTTCTGCCGCCGCTACCACATCCTCGGCGAGAGCACGCATGGCGGGTACGGCGACTTCCTCGACGTGCCGGCCGCGAACGTCCTCCCCTGGCCGGGCACGCTGTCGCCCGTGGAGGCGGCCGCGATCCCGCTCACCTTCCAGACCGCCTGGCAGATGGTCGTCGAGCGCGCCGCCCTCCGCGCGGGCGAGACGATGCTCGTGCACGCTGCCGGCGCCGGGGTGTCGGTCGCCGCGATCCAGATCGGCAAGATGCTCGGCGCGCGCGTGATCGTCACGAGCACCAAAGAAGACAAGCTCGCGCGCGCCAGGGAGCTCGGGGCCGACGAGGGCATCCTCTCGACGACGCAGGACTTCGTGGCCGAGTCCCGCCGACTCACGGGCAAGGCTGGCGTCGACGTGGTCGTCGAGCACCTCGGGGGCGAGGTGTTCGAGAAGAGCCTCCTCGCGCTCCGGAACGGCGGCCGCCTCGTCACCTGCGGCGCGACGGCGGGGCCGCGACCCAGCGTCGATCTGCGCCACGTGTTCTTCCGCCAGCTGTCGGTGCTCGGGAGCACGATGGGCAGCAAGGCGGCGCTCTACCCCGTGCTACGCGCCGTCGAGCAGGGCAAGCTGCGGCCGGTCGTCGCCGAGGTGTTCCCGATGACGGCCGAGGGCGCACGCGCGGCGCACACCCGCCTCGAGGCGGGCACCGCGTTCGGCAAGCTCGTGCTCGCCCACTGACTC
>JAEUKC010000123.1:0-61476 GCA_016794445.1 Myxococcales bacterium | reverse complement strand
GGCTTCTGCAGGCCGTCGACCGTGGGGCCGTACGAGCCGTGGTAGGGGACCATCTTGTCGAGCGAGGGGGCGTTCTCGTCGTCGAGCCCGCCGACCGTGATCACCCCGGGCGCGCTCGCGGGCGGCACCGGCGCGTGGCGGAGTGGATCGTGTCCCGCGTTGCCCGCCGCGCAGACGACGACGATGCCGGCGCGCAGGGCGGCCTCGGCGGCGCGCGAGAGCGGGTCCCACAGGTAGGAGGCCTCGTAGTCGCCGCCGCAGGAGATGTTGAGGACCTTGATGCCGTACTTGGCCTTGTTGGCGATCACCCAGTCGATGCCGAGGGTGATGTCGTCGTGGCGGATGCGCGACACGGTGCCGACGCGCACGAGCACGAGCTCGGACTCGTGGGCGAGGCCCTTGTACTTGCCGTGGGACTTCTCGCCGTTGCCGCAGGCGACGACGCTGGTCATCATGCCGTGCCACGCCGAATGGTCGGGCGGGCCGAGGTGGTGGGGCGCGGGCTCGCGCGACAGGACGTCATGGAACGCGCGGATGCGGTTGTTCGGTTTGACCAGATCGGGGTGCGCGTAGAAGCCCGCGTCGAGGAACGCGATCGTCACGCCTCGCCCGGCGTAGCGTTCGTCGGCGCCGAGGCGCTCCGCGATCGAGGGAATCTGCTTCTTCTGCGGCATCGGCGCCGACCCATACCACGCTAGCGGCGCGGCGCCTCACTGCGGCGAGGGCCACCGATGAGCGCGCGCACACCGCGGTAGTCGTCGAGGGTGGTGCGCTCGAGGCGGTCCGCCTCCATCGCGGTGAGCAGGAACGACGGCGCGCGGCGGGCCACGGGGGCGAACAGCTGCGCGAGGCGCTCGCCCTCCTCGACGCTCGCGGCGGCCGTGATGAGCAGCGCGTCGTTGGGGATCGACTCGGTGATGCCGAGCACGTCGAGCTTGAAGCCGCTCCGGCCCGCGTAGAAGCGAAACGCCGACTGCACCTCTTCGAGATCGGTGCTCGGTGCGGACACGGCGCCCACGTCGATGTGCCCCTCCGTGAGGGCGTCGATGACCGCGCGGTGCGAGCCGAGGAAGCGCTGCTCCGAGAACACGAGGTTGGGCTCGATGCCCTGGCGGCGGAGGTAGCTCGCGGCGAGCAGGTACCCACCGGCCGACAGTGGGTCGACCCAGCCGACCCGTGCCCCGGACAGCGTGTGCATCGTGCGGCCCTCGCCGGCCCGCGCGACGACCGCCGAGTGATACCCCGCGCGGCCCTTGCGGACCGCCCGCAACACCGCGCGGATGTTGCGCGCGGCGGGCTGGTCCACGAGCGCCGCGCACACGGCGGAGGGGGTCCACACGAGCTCGGCCTCGGCGTGCTGCACGGCGCGCTGCAAGGCCTCGTAGTCGGGAGCGACCTGCACCTCGATGTCGTCGGCCGCGAGCGAGCTGTCGAGGAGCTCGGCGCGGGCCGCAGCGCGCGCGGCGCCCAGCGAGGGAGGGACGAGGAACAAGGGCACGTGCGGTTCGGGCTATTCGTAGAAGGCGCGCTCGGCCTCGGGATCGGACGGGTGGCCCCATGCCTCCACGACCTTGCCTTCGACGAGCCGATAGACGTAGCAGATCGACTGCTCGAGCCTCTTGGGTGCGACGCCCGAGGGAAGGGCGTGGCGCACGCCGGTGCAGCGCATGAGCACCGTGATGAACTCGTCGTTGGCGATCGCCTGCTGGAGGTGCACGGCGTAGGTGTCCTCGGAGAGCGCCGCGCGCCGCGCGAAGAGCTCGAACACCTCGGCGAAGCCGACGTAGAGGCCGGCGAGCACGCTGGTGCCGCCGTAGTGCCAGATCACGTCCTCGCCGAAGATCTCCCGGAGGCCAGCGAGGTCGCGCTCGCCGAAGGCACGGAGGCCGGCGCGGAGGCGCGCGAGGTTCTCGTGTTCCACGAGGTGAGCATACGCGAGGCTCGGCGCTCGAGCCACGCGATCGCGCGTTCGGGATGGAACAGCGCGCGGATCCAGGGGAGGGCAGCGAAGTCCCGCACGGCGTATCCATCCGGATCCTCCGAGAGCCAGCCTTCGCGGCAGGCCCGCGCGAGGGCCTCGCCGTGCCGCGTCGACAGCGGTTCGTCGAACCGCCGCTCGAAGCGGGCGTGGTCGATCCGCCCGAAGCCGAGCGTGAGCAGGAGGTGCTTCGCCATCGTCTCCTCTCGCTCGAGCGAATAGCCGTCCGCGTGACCGGCCGGGTCGGCGAGCCAGGCCTCGACGCCGCGTGTGGAGAATGCCCACGCGTCCCCGGAGTGGCTCGAGGCGTAGTCGCCGACCCCGAGGTAGGCGTCGCCGTCGCGCACCCGCCGCTCGAAGTACGCGCTGGTGCCGGTCTCGCCCGGATGGCGGGAGAAGTTCAGCGAGCCATACGGTGCGCGATACCCCGCCGCGACGAGTCGCGCGTGCGCGCGGTCGTAGAACGCGCCGAGCACCTCGGGAGGCGGTGGCGCGCCGTCGAGTCGCCGACCCTTGCCGCGGTACAGGCAGTCGTAGGTGGTGATCGCGTCCGGCGCACGCGAGATGACGGCGTCGAGATCGCGGGAGAAGTCGTCGAGCGACTGGCCAGGCAGGCCGAACACGAGATCCGTGGAGACGCGCGAGAAGCCCACGGACCGCGCGTGGGTGAGGGAACGGTCGAGGGAGCTCGCCTCCCGGCCTAGCGCGCCGAGCAGCGCGGCGTCGGTGGACTGGACCCCGATCGAGAGCCGCGTGACGCCGCTCTCGCGCAGCGCCGCCAGCACGTCCGGGCGCGACGCCGCGATCGCCGGCGTGGTCTCGGTGCTGATCTGCGTGGAGCGTCGCGAGAGCGCCCCGAACAACCGGCGGAGCTCGTCCGGCGCGAGCAACGTCGGCGTCCCGCCACCCACGTCGATGCCGTCCGCGCCCACGTACGAGGGGACGTCCTCGAGCGCCGCGAGCACGCCGTCGACGTAGCGGGCCCGTCGGGCGGCGTCGTCGCGCACGTCGATGGCGAAGTTGCAGTACGCGCAGCGCGCGGCGCAGAACGGCACGTGCACGTAGAGCAGGCGCGCCGCCGCGAACGCCGTGCGGTCGACCGGCGCCCGAAAATGCGCGCGAAAATAGTCCCGCGACGGCGGGTACTGCACCGTGAACTGGTGGGGCGCGCGCGTCGCGCAGGCGAGGGCGCGGTCGATCAGCGACACGCGCGCGCCTCGTCGACGAGGATCTCGGCCACCGCGGCCACGTCCTCCGCCGGCAACGTCTGGTGGATCCCGAGCAGGCGCGTGTTCGCCGCGAGCGCGCGGCACCCGCGGAGCCCGTCGTGCGCGAGGCGCGCGAACGCCGGCTGGTCGACGATGGGCCCCCCCATCAACGTGCGCACCTCGACCCCGCGCCCGCGCAGCCGCGCGGAGAGCGTGGCCATCTCGGGGTGGCGGAACGGGAACACGAACGGGGAGCAGCCGTGCTCCGGCAACGGCCAGGTGGACACGAGCTGCGAGGCCGCCTCGCGCAAGCGCTCGTAGTGCGCGCGCCGCACGACCTCGTCGTCGGCGAACCGACGCAGCGAGAAGCGCCCGAAGCAGGCGTTGAGCTCGCTCATCTCGAGGTTCTGGCCCGCCCGCACGTAGTGGAACTGGTGCCCCTCCCCAGCGGGGGCGGGACAGCTCTCCTCGTTGCCGAGGTGGCACGTGCAGGCGCGGCCCCAGTGCGCGACGCTCTCGACCACGCGGGCGAGCGAGGGGTCGCGGCACACCACGGCGCCGCCACCGAAGCTCGAGAGGTGGTGCGGGTGGTAGAAGCTGTAGGTGGTCGCGTCGGCGAACCCGTGCACGGGCACCCCGTCCTCCACCATCGTCATCGTCTCGCAGGCGTCCTGCAGCACGAGGGCGCCGGCCGCCTCGGCGCGCGCCGCGAGCCCGGCGATCCCCGTGGAGAACCCGAGGAACTGCGTCACGCACACCACGCCGACCTCCGGGCCGAGCGCCGCGCCGAGCGCGTACTCGGCCATGCCGAAGTCCGCGGTGTCCACGACCTCCACCTCGAACCCGGCGAGCTGCAGCGCGGACACGGTGGTCGGGAAGGTGAACCCCGCGACGAGCGCGCGGGGCCGGCGCGTGCGCTCGCGGAGGGCGAGGGCTGCGGCCAGGTTCGCCGACGACCCCGAGTTCACGAGGGCCACGTTCGGCGCCGCCAGCAGCGTCGCGAGCTCGGTCGAGAAGAGCCGCAGGTTGCGCCGCGGCTCTCCGAGCTCGCGGTCGAGGAACGCGCCGAAGCCCTCGACCGGCGTCGTGCCCGTGCAGGGGAAGCGCATCACGACGCCGCCCCGAGCGGCACGAACGGCCGCGGCTTCTCGCCCGGCCGGCGCAGCGGAGCCTCCACGCGCACCCGCGTGAGCGACACCGGACCGGCGAGCTCCTCGAGCCGCGACTGCAGCGCGGCCACGCACTCGTCGGAGAGCTCGCGCGCGGCCCGGTAGCGCAGCACGAGGCTCGACGCGGAGTCCTGGGCGAGCTCCACCTCTTCGACCGGCAGCCGGGCGAGCAGCGGTCCGAGGGCGTTCGCGGCGAACGGGCCATGGGTGCCGACGAACGTCTCGTGCGTGCGGCCGAGCAGGCGCGTGAGCCGCGGTCCGCGCAGCCCGCACTCGCAGGGACCCTCGGCCACCTCCGCCCGATCGCCAGGTGCATAACGAATCAATGGAAATGCGAGGTTGTTCGTCGTCGTCACCACCACCTCGCCCGCGTGGAGCTCGAGGTGGGCCGCGCCGGCGAGCGGGTGGTAGCCGTGGCCGAGGCGACAGCCGATCGCGAGGACCGAGGTCTCCTGCGTGGAGTAGTACTCGAGCACCACGGCGCCGGTGCGCTCGGCGATCGCGGCCCGCAGGCCGGGGTCGAGCGCGAACGCGCTGGAGAGCACGAGCCGCGGCGGCCGGGGGAGATAGAGCTCGGCCAGGGGGGCGAGCCCGTCCGGATCGGAGGTGACCACGAGCGGCGCGAGCTCGCGCAGGCGATCGGCCCGACCGACGGCGAGCTTGGTGAAGCGCGCCCCGTGGAACGAGGGCAGGCGCGCCTCGTAGTCCGGAAGGTGTCCGAGCGCGTCGAGCAGCACCACATCGCCGCGCGCGCCCGGCAGACCAGCGTAGGCCAGCGCGAAGTCGAGGAACGCGTAGAACCACGCGAGGGTGCGCGGCTCGCGCAGGTACGGCACGGGTGCGCCGGTGGAGCCGCTCGACCGACCGAGCCACCCGCGGTCGAGCGCCCAGCGGGGCTGACCGGCCGCGAGGAAGGAGACGAAGTCCCGCTGCAGGTCGGCGCGCCGCGTGACGGGGAGCGCCGCGAGCGCGCGGGTGGGGCGCTCGAGATCGGCGCGACCGATCGCCGCCCGCGCGAACACGCCCTGGTAGTACGGCGAGCTCCGATACGCGTGGTCGAGGGCGCTCTCGAGGTCGACCCGCGCGAGGCCGGTGCGCAGCTGACGCCGCAGGAGGGCGCGGGCGCGCGCGAGGAACGGGCCCAGTGCGCGGCGCTCGAAGCCGGGATCGTCGACCAGACGCGGCGGCGCGAGCACGCTCATGGGGTCTTCAGCGTCTTCTTCAGCGCGCCGGCCAGCTCGCGTCGTCGCGCCTCGCGCGCGAGCTTCTCGGGGTCGAGGGCCGCGAGTCGCTCCCGGGCGCTGGGGAACGGCTCGCCTTCGAGAGGGACCGCGACCGCGAGGCACACCCGCCGCACGAGCTCCTCGGCCGCGTCGTTCTTCTTGGCGAGCTCGAGGCCGTGACGGCCGCTCTCCCTCGCCGCCTGCAGCACGGTGCCGTCGACGAGTGCCGACCAGGGCACCTCGGCCGCGAGCACGAAGGAGACCGCCTGTCGGACCGCGACCAGCGCCGCGCGGAGCGCCGTGGCATCGGTGGGGCTCTCGGCGAGCGCGAGCGCCAGCGCGGCGACCCTCGCGCGCGCGGCCTCGGGCAGTCGCGCGAGGTCGGCCGCGAGCTCGCGGACGGTGGCTGTGTCGACCGAGGGACCGATCAGCGCGCCCCCCAGGGCGAGACCGAGATCGCCCGCCTTCGCGCGCGCCTTCAGGCGCACGAGCGTCGCGAGCCGGCCGAGGTCGACGGCCGCCGTCCGGTTCGGCGTGGCCATGGCGGCCCGGAGGTCGTCGTAGGGCAGGGTCACGTTCACTCCCTCTGCGCGCTCGCGAGCGCCTCGGCTTCGCGCTTGCGCTGCAGCTCGCGCACGCGCTCCGCGTGCTCGGCGAGCACGGTGCGCTCGATCTCGAGCCGCTCCTCGTCCTCGCGGATGCGACGGTAGTCGAGGCGATCGAGCACGCGCGCCGAGCGGTCGGGTGGCTCGGGGGCTCCCTGCACCTCGATCGGCGCGTCGAGGAACGACGCGAAGGCGCGCACGAGCTCCTCGCTGCGGAACTCGTTGGTCAGCACCACGCGGCGCGGCAGGTAGGCGCCGATCTCGCGGGCCGGGACCAGCAACAAGCTGCGGAGCGCGTGCCCGAGGGCGGCCTCGTCGGAGAGCCCTTCGGCACGCGTCGCCGCCGCGCGGGCGCGGACCGCGTCCGCGAGCGCACCCGCGAAGGCGTCGCATCCGTCGAGCAGCTCGACGAGGAGACCGAGCACCGAGTCCTCGGCCTCGACCGCTGGCAGCAATGGCAGCAAGCGCTCCGGCGCGACCGGCAGGCCCCGCGCGGCGAGCGCGTCGAGCAGGCGCGACGCGCGGAGGTGGGCGTCGCGCGGATCCGGTGCCCCCGGCTCGGCCGGCCCCTCGGCAGCGACCCGGCGGAGGATCGCGACGCAGGGCTCGAGGGGGACGGCGCGCGGCACGGGGAGAGGATACCTCACCGGCGAAACAGCGCGCGGGCGAGGGCGCGGGCCGCGTCGGCGGCCGAGCTCCAGTCGCGGATGGTCACGACCTCCATCCCCGCCTTGGCGACCGCCTGGGCGTGGTCCGGCTGCACGGCGAGGATCCCCGTGATGCCGCCGGCGCGCGCGGCGTCGCCGAGGATCGCGGGCACGTCGAGCGGCGGCGTGGGGTGCGCGGCGTTGGCGACAAAGTCGGAGTCCGAGATCACCACCCGGCGAACCTTGGCGATCCGGCGCCACTTGGCGGTCGAGGCCGAGAGCAGATCCCAGGGGAAATCGGTGCCGCCGCCGATGTACTCGAGGAGCGCGCGCTCGGCCCGCTCGGGTGACTTCACGAAGTCGTCCATCACGAGGCGCTGGCTCTGCGAGGAGTACTGGATGACCCGCACGCGCCCGCCGGCCCGCGACGCCGCCCGCGCCAGCACGAAGCCCGCGAGGATCTGGTGGCTGAAGTTCATGGTCGGGTTGGGCATCGACCCCGACGAGTCCACGTAGAGCTCGATCCACGGCGTCTCCCGGTCGCCGGGCTGCGGGTCGTCGGCGAGCCGCGAGCGCAGGACGGTGTGGAAGCCGGGGACCGGCGCCCCGCCGGCCCGCGTGACGGAGCCGATCCAGTCGACGACGTCGAGGTCGTCGCCGATCGACCACGCCTCGTGCGGACCGGGGAGGATCGGCTCCCCGGGATCGATCGACGAGGGGATCTCGAGCGGGGCGCGGTCGGCCTCGCGTCGATAGGTGTTCAGCGCGACCTCGGCCGGGGGCACGAGCCCCTGCAGCTCGAGGTTCGCGCGGGTGAGCGGGTCACCCCCTCCGACGCCGTCCACCCGCTTGTTCTTCTCGTGCTCGCGGAGCCACTTGCGGGCCTCCTCCTCGTCGCCGCGGCGTCGCAAGAGGTCGGCCACCGCGTCGGCGTCGAGCGCCCCGCTCCCCCCGAGCGGTTCACGCTCGAAGGCCTCGCTCGTCTTGTCTCCGTCAACCATCACGAACGGCCGCAGCGCCACGAGGAACCGCGCCAGCTGCAGCGGGCGGTTCTCGGGGTGGCCGCGCACGAACTCGCCGGCGGCGCGCGCCCGTCCTCGATACGCCGGCTCGATCGCGGCCAGCGCCTCGGCGGCCTCGGGGGGGAGCATCGTGTTCGGCGCGAGCATCCACAGCTCCTCGAACATGGCGACGTAGAAGGCGAAGCTCGCGCTCCAGTCGCCGCGCATGGCCCGGAAGATCGCCACGAACGAGGCCTCGTGGTCGGCGGAGAGCTCGTCGTTGATCAGGAGGTCGAAGAACAGGTTGAGGAGCCAGTCGAAGCGGTCCCTCGCCGCCACCTGGGCGTCGTCGCGCACGAACAGCTCACCCGCGAGCTCGCGGAGGAAGCGTTGCATGCGGCGCGCCTCGGCGAGGGTGTGCGGGTAGCGGATGTGGTGGCCGACCTCGTGCGCGAGGATGGTGGGCACGTGCTCGGCGACGCCCATGCTGACGAGCTTGTCGAAGTTCACGTGGGTCTGGCGGGTCGCGAGGTCGATGTACGCGATGGGCCCCGCGGGGTCCTCGATCGGCAGAGGCAGGGCGAGCGCGATCGCCTGGCTCCACCAGTCGAGCGCGGCGCGCCACGCCTGGGCCAGCTCCTCGCCCTTCACGGCGACAGCTCGTAGAGCTCTATCCGCTGCGAGAAGCGGCGCGTGACCGCGACGCGGACGCCGTCGGACGCGATGGCGAGGAGCCCGCGTGGGTCGATGGCGCCGAGCGCGCGCCCCTCGTGCGTGACGCGGCCGCTCGTCTCGATCGAGAGCGCGAGGGTCGTCAACGGCGCCCCTGTCGGCGCCGGCCCCGGCCCCGTCTCGCGACCGAGCAGCTGGGCGCTGCCGCCCGCGAACGAGAGGCGGAGCGCGCGTGCCTCGACCCGGTCCCACACGCGGAGGGCGCCGGCCTCGAACGCGAGCGCGCCGGGCACGAGGTCGGGCTCCCAGGTCGCGACGGAGGCGATCGCGCGCGTGACGAGGCGGGCGAAGGCCACCTTGGCGGGCGCCGCGATGGTGCGGAGCGCCTCGGCCGGCAGGGCGCCGACGGCCACCAGCGCCGACAGCCCGACCGCCTCGACGCCCAGTTCGACGATGCGCGCCTGGTGCTCGACGAGGTGGCCCACGACCGCGCCGCCGAGGCCGGGCGAGGCCACGGCGAGGTGCTCGCCGAGGTTGAACAGCGCCACCACGGTGGGCAAGCGCCGGTCCGCGGGCAGCAATGGCAGCAATTGCGGCAGCAGGTCGAGCCACAGGAGCGCGAAGTAACGCTCGGGGTAGGCCGGGTCGTCGCGGAAGTGCGGCTGCGACACCCCGAAGGCGCGCGAGCCGATCGACTCGAGCTGCAGCGTGAACAGCGCCTCGAGCAGGGGCTCGTCGTCGATGCCCGCGCTCGACAGCGCGCGCTCGGTCGCGAGGAAGCCGTGCTCGAACAGGAACTGCGCGACCTCGGGCCGATACGCGGCGTAGGCGCGACGCGCGCGGTCGAGCCGGGCGCGCAGGCGCTCGACGAGGTCGCTCACCCTTGCCCCCGGAGCCAGTGCAGCTGGTTCTGGTAGCGCATGTAGATCGACTTGAGGCGCACCACGTCCTCGTAGACCCAGGGGGAGAGCTCGCCCTTCTTGGCGAGGTCGGCGATGAGCGCCTGCGCCTTCTTCATGCGCTCTTCGACCGTCTTGGCGGGCAGCCCCTCGAGGCCCGCGTCCAGCTCCTCGGCGAGGGCCTGCGCGGGGTTCTTGCGGTCGCGATCGAGGCGGTCCCACGTGGCGAGCGCGGAGTCGAACATGCGCCGGATCCACACCACCTTGTCGGAGAGCAGCGGCCGGTTGGCCTCGACCTGGAAGAAGTCGCCGGCCGCGTTGGGGGTGAGCTTCTCGTGGAGCGCGAACGGGATCACCTGGCGCAGATCCTGGAGCGTGACCTCGGCGGCCGCGCCACCCGCGCGCAGGTACGCGAGGGCCTTGGCGAGGTCGAGGATGGTCTGGAACGATCGCACCGAGAGCCCCTGCTGGGTCTGCGCGCAGAGGTGCTTGGTCTTGTCGAGGGGGCACTGCTCGTTGCACACCTGCGCGAGCGGGATGCCGGCGAGCCGCAGCGTGTCCTTGTTCTTGTACTCGAGCTGCACGCTCGCCCGCTGGCAGAACTCGAGCTGGCCGACGAAGAACTCGAGCCGCCGCAGGACGACCGGGGGGATGGGCACCGCGCGGATCTCACGGCGCATCTCGTCGAGCTCCTCGGCGGTGAAGACGATGTCCTCGGGCACCGCCTCGCTCGGGTCGACGCCGCTCTCGATGCGCGCGAGCAGCTGCCCGAGGAAGCGGCTGTTGAACGGCATCGCCTTGATGGTGAGGTCGATGCGGTCCTTGAGGGCCTCGATCACCTGGAACGTGCCGCCGCCCGCGTCGTCGTTGGCGGTGAGGAACCACGCGGCGTCCTTGGCCTCGACCACCTGGTCGAACATCTCGGCGTAGCCCTCGGCCATCAGGGAGAGCAGCGCCGACTGGGTCTTGGTCGGGATGCGGTTGTACTCGTCGACGATCTTGACCCGCAGCGTGAGCCAGCGGCGCCAGCTCACCGTGACGTCCTCGAGCGCCTTCGCGCCCATCATCGCGCTCGGGAGCGGCGTGCCGAGGAGGTCGGCGATGGTGAGCTGCGGGTGACCGTGCTGGACGCCGCGGCGCACCTCGTCGGCGCCGTAGCCCGCGAGGATGCCCATGAGGATCGCCGTCGCGGTCTTGCCCTTGCCGGGGCCGCCGACCAGGAGCGCGCGCCGCCGCGTGGCGAACGTGAGCAGCGGCAAGAGGACGTAGGAGCAGTAGCTCGTGTCGGTGGGCAGCTTGACCTGATCGCCGTTCGGGAACGCGTGCGTGGCCGCGCCGGTCTCGCCGAACTCGATGTCGTAGTAGGGCGCGATGATCGCGTTGTTGACGATCCAGTAGTAGGCCTGTTTGAGCTTCGCCGCGAGCGCCGGGCCCTCGCGCGCGGAGAGCTTGAGGCCGAGATCCTTGTCGAGCTGCGCGCGGCCGCGGAAGATCGAGAGGAAGTCCACTGGGAGCGGAGGACCGGACAGGGACGGTCCGGGAGCGACAAAGTCCTTGGTGTCGGCCATGCAGGGAGGATATCGCTGGTATCTTGGCCACATGAGGAAGATCGCGACAGCGGCGGTCGTGCTGCTCGTGGCCAGCGGCGCCCACGCGGCCGACACGTGGTCCACGCCGTACGACGGCGTGAAGCTCCTGAAACGCGTGACGACCGGGCCCAACGAGCACGTGTCGGCGCTCGTCGTCGACCTGGACGTGCCCGGGGTGCGCCTCGAGGCGACCACCTCGAGCCAGCGCAAGCGCACGCCGTCGAGCTTCGCCAAGCTTCTCTCCGCGCAGGCCGCCATCAACGGCGACTTCTTCTCGTACACCGACTACTCGACCAGCGGGTTCGCCGCTGGCGGGGGCGTGCCGTGGCCGGGCACCAAGGACACCGCGACGAGCGGGAGCCTCGTGTTCTCCAAGGACGCCGCGCGCGTCGAGCTCGTGAAGCCGGCCACCGCGTTCACCTTCGACAAGACCTGGATGTGGGGCGCGGTGTCGGGGCACCCGCTGATCGTGAGCGAGGGCGTCGCGCAGAAGGACACCTCGGGCACGCTCTGCCCGAACCGCCACCCGCGCACCGCGGTGGGCCTCGCGAAGGACAACCGCACCCTGTACCTCGTCGTGGTCGACGGCCGCTCCACCGCGAGCGTGGGCATGACCTGCGCGGAGCTCGGCGTGCTCATGAAGGGCCTCGGCGCGTGGAACGCGCTCAACTTCGACGGCGGCGGCTCGAGCGCGATGTACGTGGCCGGCAAGGGCATCGTGAACACGCCGTCCGACGGCAGCGAGCGCGTGGTCGGCAACCAGCTGGCCCTCTTCGCGCCCAAGTCGGGCACCGTGGGCACCCTCGAGGGGATCGTGTTCGAGAACCCCACCAAGGCCACCGTGCTCTCCGGCGCCAGCGTGTCGATCGCCGGCGAGGGCACCGACGTCACCGACGCCAAGGGCACCTGGTCGATCCTCGTGCCGCCCGGCACCTACTCCATCGTGGCCAAGAAGAGCGGCTACGTGACGGGCACGGTGAAGAAGACGGTGACCGCGGGCGCCAAGGTCACGGTGGACATCGGGCTCGACAAGTCGGCGGTCGCGACCGACCTCGACGGCGACGGGATCGTCGACGACAAGGACAACTGCCCCGAGATCCCGAACTCCGACCAGCTGGACACCGACAGGGACGGCCTCGGCGACGCCTGCGATCCGGACGACGACGCCGACGGCCGCTTCGACGAGGACGACAACTGCCCGCTCGTCCCGAACCCCGACCAGAAGGACACCGACGGCGACGGCGTCGGCGACGCTTGCCAGGGCCCGGTCGACGGCGGCGCAGATGCTGCCAATGCTGCGAGTGGCGACGTCACGGGGGGCTGCGGCTGCGCGACCCCACGCACGACGAACCCGTCCTTCGGTCTCCTTTCGCTCCTCGGGCTCTTCACCGTCCGGCGAGCACGGCGCGCCGGACGGCGCTGAGCGGCGCCGTCGCCGAGCGTGTACATTCCCCCGCGATGTTCGGTCGCTCGCGCGTGCTCCCCGGAATCCTCCTGCTCGCCGCCGCCACGGCGTTGCCCGGCTTCGTGCCGCCGCAGTTGGCCTACCCGCAGGGACCGAGCGGGCCGTTCGACGTGCTGCCCACCGACCCGGTGCAGGGGCCGCTGCTCGCGCCGATCACCATCCTCGCGTTCTCGGATTTCCAGTGCCCGTTCTGTCGTCGCGGGTTCGAGGTGCTCGCCGAGCTGCAGGCGAAGAACCCGGGCAAGATCCGGATCGTCTGGAAGGACTTTCCGCTCTCGTTCCACCTCCTCGCCCGCCCCGCCGCGCGCGCGGGGCGCGTCGTGTTCATGACCCAGGGCCACGAGGCGTTCTTCCGCTTCCACCACGACGTCTACGCCGCCAAGTACCTCACCGCCGACGCGCTCGACGCGGCGGCCGCGGCGAACGGCGCGCCCAAGAGCCTCGTCGCCAAGTGGTCGCTCGAGGCCGATCGCCTGATCGACGCGTCCATCGCGCTCGGCACCAAGCTCGGCGTCGTCGGCACGCCCCAGTTCTACATCGACGGCGAGCCGCTCGGCGGCGCGCAGCCTCTCGACAAGTTCCAGGCGATCGTCGACGCCCACCTCGCGGAGGCCCGCGCGCTCGAGATGAAGGGCGTGCCGAAGGTGGCGATCCAGCGGGCGCTGGTCGCGAAGTTCGCCCCCCAGAAGCTGCTCGCGCCCTGACTGACACGGCGCCGACCGACGACCAGGGTGGGTTCTTCCGATTTCACACGAAGGTCAAAGAATCGTTGACGTTCGTGTAGAATCGCGAGACCCCCACCCCTCCCGAACCGCCGCTCTCGCAGCTCAGTAGCTGTTCGACACGCCGATGCCGCCGAACTGATCGTCGCCGCTCGGCTTGGCCGAGGGAGTCCCGCTGGCGACCGGCTTGCTCGTGGCCTTGGTCGAGGTGCTGGCCGAGACCGAAGCCGAGGCCGAGGCCGACGCTGCGAGGTGGGGCTTCGGCTTGAGCTGCGGCACCGGATGGTGCGGCTTGGGCGAAGGGCTCGGCGCCGCGGCGGGCGCGCTCGAGTCGGCCGGGTTGGCGCTGGCGGTCGTCCCGCCCTGGCGCATCCACAGCGCGGCGCCCGCGATCGCCAGCACCGCGATGACCACGGCGGCGACGATCGTGCGGATGGAGGGCGGCGAGTGGGCCGGAGTTTCACCGAAGTCGTCGAGCGCGGCGCGGTTGTCGGCCGAGTGGTGGCCTGTCTTGACCTCGACGCCGGAGACGGTCTTCGCCCGCTCGCTCGGGACCGGGCCGCCGATGGGCAACATGCGCTCGCTCTCGCGCACGAGCGGCAGCGGCGCGGCGGCGTTCGGCACCGAGATGACCTCCACCGTGCGCGCGCGCTCGGCGAGCAAGCGTCCGAACGCCACGCAGTCGGGGATGCGCTGGGAGAGCTCGGGCTCCATCGCCTGCGCCACGATCGCAGCCACGCTCTCGGGCACCCACGGCGCCACCTCGCGCAGCGGCGCCGGCCGCCTGAGCACGATGGAGAAGATGGTCTGCTCGTAGTTCTCGAGCAGCGGATACGCGGGGCGCCCCGAGAGCATCTCGTAGAACACCGCGCCGAGGGCCCAGACGTCGCTGCGCGCGTCGATGGCCTGCCCCTGCGCCTGCTCGGGCGACATGTACTGGGGGGTGCCGACGGCGGAGCCGTAGCGGGTGAGGACGCCGTCCTTGTCAGCGTCCTCGGTGAGGAGCTTGCTGATGCCGAAGTCGACGATCTTGGCGATGGTGGTGCCGTCGTCGCGCTCGGCGAGCACCACGTTGCCGGGCTTGAGATCGCGGTGGATCACGCCCGCCGCGTGCGCCTTCGCGAGCCCACGCGCGACCTGCTGCGCGATCTCCATCGCCTTCTGCACCTCGAGCACGCCCTCGCGCTCGAGGCGGGTCGCGAGGTCCTCGCCGACGAGGTACTCCATGACCATGTAGAGGCCGAACTGGTCGTCGCGGCCGACGTCGAACACCTGGACGACATGCTCGCTCTCGATCTTGCTCGCCGCGCGGCCCTCGAGCCGGAAGCGCGCCTCGACCTCCTGGCTGCGCGAGTGCTCGGTGTCGAGCAGCTTGATCGCGACGCGCTTGCCGATCTCGACGTGGAGGCCTTCGTACACGGCGCCCATGCCGCCTCGCCCGATGAGCTTGCGGACCTCGTATTTCCCTGCGAGCAGGGCTCCGATCGGCGTGCCGTCCACGACGGACCGAGTCTAGCCCAGTTTTCTGTGGTTCGCCCTACGTGCCGATGCTGGCCACGACGGCCTGCGCGCGACGGACACAGTCACCCATACCGACGCCTTCGTAGGCGCTACCGACGAGGTGCAGGCCCGGGTTCTCGGCGAGGATGGCCTCCACCTTGCGCAGTCTGGCCGGTTGTCCCACCCGCGGCTGCGGCGAGGACTGGCGGAAGCGGCCGACGTGGGTGAGGGTGGGCTCGGCCGTGATGCCGACCGTCTGGCGGAGCTCCGTGCGCGCGCGTTCGACGAGGTCGTCGTCCGAGCGCTCGACGTGGACGCCGCCGAAGAAGACGCGCAGCAGCACCGAGCCCTCGGGCGCGCGGTTCGGCCACTTGCTCGAAACGAACGTGGCGGCCATCGCGCCGACCTCGCTCTCGCCGCGCGGGATCAGGTAGCCCGACGCGTCGAGGGGGTGGCTCACGTCGCTCGCGCGGAAGCCGAGGAACGCGGTCGCGGCGCTGCCGCACGGGATCTCGTCGAGCAGCTCGACGAGCGGATCGAGGAAGCCGCGGAGCAGGCGCGCGGCGCCCGTGGTGGGGCCGGTGAGCAGGACGTGGTCGGCCTCGAACGAGCCGCCGCTCGCGTTGACGAGGAAACCCCCGCCCGCGCGGCGCTCGAGCGACATCACCGGCTGCTCGGCGCGCAGCACGCCGTCGAGGCGGGCGACGAGCGCGTCGACCAGCGTGCCCATGCCGCCCTTGAGCGACACGAACGGGCTCGCCTTGGGCGCACCGGCCGGGCGGGGCGGGGCCTTGCGCGCCTGCGCGAGCGCGCCGCGCACGAGGCCACCCTGGTGCTCGAGCGCGGCGAGCTGGGGGAACGTGCCCATGAGGCTGAGATCGTGCACGTTGCCCGTGAAGAGCCCGCCGAGCAGCGGCCCGGCGATCTGCTCGAGCACCTCGCGACCCAGGCGCCGCTCGATGAACTCGGCGACCGACTCGTCGTCCGGGTCGCTCTTGCGCATGAACCCCGGCGGCGCGATGAGATCGAGCGCCGCGCGGAACTTGCCGGGCCACGAGATGAGGGGCGTGCTCACGAGCGGCGCGAGCTTGGTCGGGATGCCGAGCACGAGCCCGTCGGGGAGATCGACGAGCTTGCCGTGCTTGCGGATGTAGGTCTTGCGGTTCTCGGGGACCGTCTCGACGAGGTCGTCGCCGAGGCCGAGCTCCTTGGCGAGCACGGCGACCTGCGGCTTCTGCGCGACCCAGCTGTCGGGGCCCTCCTCGATGACGAAGCCGTCCTGGAAGTGCGTGCGGATGTTGCCGCCGAACCGCGCCGAGGCCTCGAGCAAGATCGGCTCGATGCCGCGGAGGCGCAGCGCGTGGGCCGCGGCGAGGCCGCTGATCCCACCCCCGACGATGACGACGCGCGAGCTCATGGCGTGCGAGGCGTCGTGTGGACGATCTCGATCAGCTGCTGCACGGCCTCGACCGGGGTCTCCGGGAGGATGCCGTGGCCGAGGTTGAAGATGTGCCCGGGGTGCCCGTGCATGCGCTTGATGACGTCCTTGGCGCGGGCCTCGATGATCTCGCGGGGCGCGAAGAGCAGCGTCGAGTCGAGGTTGCCCTGCAGGGCGACGTCGTCGCCGAGGAGCTTGCGCGCGCGGTCCATCGGGAGGCGGAAGTCGATGCCGATGACCGTGCCGCCGGCCTCCTTCATCTGGGGGAGCAGCGTGGAGGTGCCGGTGCCGAAGTGGATGACCGGCACGCCCGCCTTCTCGACCGGCTCGAGGATCGAGCGCACGTGCGGCTTGACGTAGGTCTCGTAGTCCTCGGGGCCGAGCTGGCCGACCCACGAGTCGAACAGCTGCACCGCCTGGGCGCCGGCCGCGATCTGGGCGAGCAGGTAGTCGCGCACCGTGAGCGCGAGCTTCTGCATGAGCAGGTGCCACGCCTCGCTGTCGCCGTACATGAGGCGCTTGGTCTTGACGAAGCCCTGCGACTTGCCGCCCTCGAGCAGGTAGCTCGCGAGGGTGAACGGCGCGCCCGCGAAGCCGATGAGCCCGACCTTGCCACCGAGCTCCTTGCGCAGGATCTTCAGCGCATCGAGCACGTACTGGAGCTCCTCGGGGGCCGCGACGCGGAGCGCGTCGACGCCCTTGCGGTCGACGATCGGCGTGTGCACCACCGGGCCCTCGCCCTTCTCGAACGAGAACGGCGCGCCCATCGGCTCGAGCGGCAGCAGGATGTCGGCGAACAGGATCGCCGCGTCCATCCCGAGGCGGAGCGGCTGCAGGGTGACCTCGACGGCGAGCTCCGGCTGCTTGCAGATCTCGAGGAGCGTGTGCTTCTCGCGCAGCGCGCGATACTCGGCCATGTAGCGGCCGGCCTGGCGCATCAGCCAGATGGGGGTGGTGTCGACCGGCTCGCGGCGGCACGCTCTGAGGAAGCGATCTTGGGTGTCGACCAGCATGGCGACCGCTTCCGTACACCATCCAGCGAGGACCGTCCTCTAGAGATTCGGCGGCAAATCGTGCACGCGGACCCGCCCCGCGAGCGCCGTGCTCCAGTGTCCGGGTGTCTCCCGTCGCCGTCCTCGTCAACCTGAACGCCCGTCGCGGCTCACCGCGGGTCGGGCACCTCGTCCGTGAGGTCCTGCCGCGCGCGGAGGTCGCCGTCACGAGCTCGCTCGACGACGCGCGCCGCTTCCTCCAGGACCAGGTCTCGGCTCGCCCACCGTCGCTGATCCTGAGCGGCGGCGGTGACGGCACCGCGGTCGCGATCTGGAACGAGCTCCGCGCGATGAACGCGGACATCCCGCCGCTCGGCCTGCTCCGGCTCGGCACGGGCAACGGTCTCGCCAACGTCACCGGAGCGCCCAGGGCGCGCACGGCGCTCGAGCGCATCGCCGCCCTGCGCGGCGTGGTCCCGCCGGTGCGAGGCTTCCGGCTCCTCGAGAGCGAGGGGCGCATCGCGCCGTTCGCGGGCACCGGCTGGGACGCGCAGATCGTGGCCGATTTCAAGGCCTGGCAGGCCACGTTGCCCCCCGGCATGCAGGGCATGAACGCGGGCCTCCGCGGCTACCTGAACGCGCTCTTCCTCCGCACCATCCCGCGGCAGCTGTTCGGCGACGGCCCCGCGCACGTCCGCGCCGTCAACCTCGGCGACGACGCCTTCACGCTCGACGACCAGGAGCGCGTGGTCCCGATCCCCGGCGCGCGCAAGGGCACGGTGCTCTACGAGGGGCTCGCCAGCGTCGCCTCTGGCGCCACCACCACCGAGTGGGGCTTCGGCTTCCGCGCGTTCCCCCACGCGCACCGCGTGCCCGACCGGCTCTCGGTGCGCGTCTACGGCGCCAAGGTGCTCGAGGCCACGAGCAAGATGTTCAAGCTGTGGCGCGGCGAGCGCGTGCCCAAGATGCATGACTTCTTCACCACCGGCATCCGCTTCGAGCTCGACCGCGAGGTGCCGTTCCAGATCGGCGGCGACGTCATCGGCCCCCGCCGCGTGATCGAGCTGCGCCTCTCGGAGCAGAGGGTCGGGCTCGTCGACTGGGACCGGCTGCCTTCGTAGGGCCTCAGCACTTGCTCGCGAGGCGCTCCAGTTGCCCGAGCGGATCGACGATCGCCCGCACCACCGAGCGCGTGGTCTTCGACGAACCCGCGACCGCGCGGAAGGCCCAGAAGCGCGCCTCGCCGAGCACGAGCCCCGCGAGCGGCGTGTAGACGAGGTCGAGCGCCGAGGGGCGCACGCCGTTGCCCTCGAACACGTACTCCCACGCGGCCGAGGCGGCCGTCGTGAAGATCAGCGCCTCGACGACGCTCGCGCCGCACGTGCGCGCGCGGAGGTGGAGCTCGCTGCCGAGGAGGCCGTGCCCGAGCACGTTGATGGCCCACCGGTCGCCGTCCCACTCGAACGCGCGGCGCGAGGTGTCGAACAGCGGCGGCTTGCCGAAGGCCTCGCCCCAGTGCCGCGGCCACTCGCGCGGGCTCTCGGCGAACGGGTTCGGCCACAGCACGGCCTCGGTCGTGCGCATGACGACGAACAGGCCGGTCGCATGGACGATCGGCGGCACCCAGAGGGCCTCTGTCGGAGGCACCTCGGGCTCCACGGCGGCGGCCGCCACGAGCAGGATCGCCGCGTTGAGCATCTTTCGTTCCACGATACCCTTGGCGGCGCGGGGCAGCGTCGTTAGGTTTCGCCTCGATCGTCATGGCCAAGGATTTCTACGCCATCCTGGGAGTCCCCCGCGGGGCGGACGCCGACACGATCAAGAAGGCGTACCGCAAGCTCGCGACCCAGCTGCACCCCGACAAGAACCCGGGCGACAAGCAGGCCGAGTCGCGCTTCAAGGAGATCAACCGCGCGAACGACGCCCTGTCCGACCCGAAGAAGCGCGCCCTCTACGACGAGTTCGGCGAGGAGGGCCTGCGCGAGGGCTTCGAGGCCGACAAGGCGCGGGCGTTCCGCGACGCGCAGAAGCGCGGCTTCGGCGGCGCAGGCGTCCGCCTCGAGGATCTGTTCGGCGGCAACGTCGGCGGCGACGGGTTCCTCCAGGACTTCTTCCAGCGCGGGGGTGGCGGCGCGCGCGGTCGACCGCGGCGACGCACGCGCGGCGACGACATCGAGTCCGAGCTCACCCTCGACTTCGTCACCGCCGTGCGCGGCGGCACCCTGCAGATCAGCATCGCGGGGCGCGCCGAGCCGGTCAGCGTGCGCATCCCGGCGGGCGCCGACGAGGGCTCGCGCTTGCGCATCCCCACGATGGGCGGCCCGGCGCCCGCGGCCGACGGCACGCCCGGCGATCTGCTGCTCACGCTGCACGTCCGCCCGCACGCGCACTTCACGCGCGAGGGAGACGATCTCCACCTCGAGCTCCCGCTCACGATCGCCGAGGCCTACCGCGGCGCGAAGGTGAAGGTCCCCACGTTCGACGGTCCGGTCACCATGAAGATCCCGAGCGGCACGCAGGGCGGCCAGAAGATGCGCCTCCGCGGTCGCGGCATCGCGCGCAAGGGCAAGGAGCCCGGCGATCTCTACGTCTCGTTCCGCATCCTCGTGCCGACGAGCGACGACCCGAGCGTCGTCGCCGCCATCGAGGCCCTGGAGAAGGCCGACCCCGAGGACCCGCGCGCCGCCATCGAGGTGTAGCGCCCGTACCCGTGCAGTTCTCGCGGTCTGCCCGTACCCCCGGGCTGAAGCCCGGGGGGAGCTTCATTCGCGGGGGGCGATTGCCTCCCCGCGCGCTCCTGCGCTAGCCACCGGCCCATGCGTACTTCCAAGCTCGTGCTGTCGTTCGTCCTGCTCGCCTTCGGCGCGGGCTGCGGGCCCACCCCGGAGAAGGTCTGCAAGCGCCTCGAGGAGCTCGAGGCCAAGTCCGAGAAGAAGAAGGACAAGAAGAAGAAGAAGGACGACGACTGCGTCGACGAGATGAAGAAGATGAAGGAGAAGAAGCCTGAAACCTTCAAGTGCATCGCGACGTGCTCCGAGATGTCCGACTACGACAACGCGATGATGTGTGTGTTCGCGTGCGCCCTGAAGGACATGAAGGACGACGACAAGGACAAGAAGTCCAAGAAGGACGACGACGACGACAAGGGCAAGAAGAAGTCCTCGGACGACGACGACGACAAGGGCAAGAAGAAGAAGGCCACCGACGACGAGTGAGCCGTTCCCCGTGATGGAGGGCGCCCCTTTCCGGAAGGAGGCGCCCTTCGCCGTTCCGGCGTCACATCGGCGTTTCTTCTCGGGGGCGCCGCCGGCCGCTAGCGTCTCCGGATGCGGTGGCGTTGGCTCGTGCTCCTCGCGGCCGGCTGCGGGGGCGGCACGATCGAGGGCGATCCAGCCCTCGATGGCGGCGGCGACGCGCTCGAGGACGGCGCGACCGACGCAGCGACGAGCCCCGACGCGATCGACGGTGCGGTCGACGTCACGAGCGACGCAGGCGACACGGGCTCCGGCGACACGAGCTCCGGCGACACGGGCAGCGCGCCGCTCGACACCGGCGTCGTCGACACGGGCAGCCCGACCGACGCCGCGCCCGACGCGCCCGCGCCGATCGCCGACCCGTTCTTCGCGATCTCCCCCGACGAGGCCACGTGGGGCGACGCGCAGGCGACCACGCTGCGCGGCCTCGGCGCCGGCACCGTGCGCTTCCAGTTCTGCAACTGGCCCGCCGACAAAGCGGCGCTCGAGGCCAAGGTCGAGATCGCGCGCAAGCACGGGCTCTCCGTGCTCGCCGAGATCAACTACTGCACGCTCTACGCCCCGGCCGCGGCCGCCGATCGCCAGGCCTACTGGCACGCGAGCTTCTCGGACGCGGGCAACGCGTTCAGCGCGAAGTTCGCCGCGGCCGCCGGCGAGATCGCGGCGGCGTTCAAGGGCCGCGTGGCCCGGTACGAGATCTGGAACGAGCCGAACGCCGCGCCGCGCCCGAAGACCGGCTGGCCCGGCACCAAGTGGCCCTCGGCCACCAACGCGGACTGGGACGGCGCGTGCGGCGCCTACGGCTACGGCGTCGACTATGGCCAGGGCGACTGGGCGATCTGCCCGCGACAGCTCGGGGTGCTCACGACCAACGCCTTCATGGCCATCGTCGCCAACGACGCGGCGGCGAAGGTGGTCGCGGGCAACGTGCTCTTCCACGGCGACGACGGCTGGGTGGCGAAGGAGTACTGGAAGCAGGTCGAGGCCTCTCCAGCGGTCGCGTGGCACGTCACCAACAAGGGCCGGAGGCCGTGGGACGAGGTCGGCATCCACCCGTACGGGTACCCACCGGGGGGCAAGCTCGAGGCGCAGGTGAAGGTCTTCCAGGCGCTCGTCACCGCGCCCGCGAAGACCGTGCTCACCGAGTACGGCTGGCACTCGCTGTCGACCGCCGATCCGAACCTGTACGCGACGGAGGCCGACGCGGCGAAGCACCTCGAGGCCACGTTCCCGGCGATGAAGGCCGCCGGCGTGCCGCTCGTCATGTGGTTCAACTACCTCTCGGCGCCCGGGCTCGACTTCGGGGTGCGGCGCGCGGATCTCTCCTGGAAGCCCGCGGCCAAGGCGTACTGCAAGGCGACCGCGGCGCCGAAGTGCCCGGCTCCCTGAGCGTCCGACGAAACGTCGCGCGGACAGGCTGAAGCCAGCGCCGAATCGTGATATCGCGCGCGACATGAACCGTCTCCCGATCGTCCTCGCCGCCGTCTCCCTCGCCGCCTTCGTCGGCGCCTGCGACAAGGCGGAGCGCTGGCACTCGCCGTTCGAAGGGGCGCCTGGCGCGACGTCGCAGACCAAGCCCTCCGGCCCCGCCGCACCCGAGCCGATCACGGTGGACCCCGCGCGCTTCGCCGCCTTCGGCGCCGTGCCCGCGCGCATGGACGACGCCGCGCACCCGACGTCGGCCGCCAAGATCGCCCTCGGCAAGACGCTCTACTTCGACACCCGCCTCTCGAAGAACCACGACCTCTCGTGCAACAGCTGCCACGACGTGGCCCGCTACGGGGTCGACCTCGAGAAGACCTCGTCGGGTCACAAGGGGCAACGCGGTACGCGCAACTCGCCGACCGTGTTCTTCGCCGCCGGCCACTTCGTGCAGTTCTGGGACGGCCGCGCCGCCGACGTCGAGGCGCAGGCGCTCGGGCCCGTGCTCAACCCGGTCGAGATGGCCATGGAGAGCGACAAGGCGGTGGTCGAGGTGCTCGCCTCGATGAAGGAGTACGAGGCCGCGTTCAAGGCCGCCTTCCCCGATGACAAGAAGCCGGTGTCGTTCACCAACATGGGCATCGCCATCGGCGCGTTCGAGCGCACGCTGGTCACCGGGCCGAGCAAGTGGGACCGCTTCGTCGCCGGCGACGGCAAGGCGCTCGACGAGACCGAGAAGCGGGGCTTCAACCTGTTCTACGAGACGGGCTGCATCACCTGCCACAACGGCCCGTATTTCGGCGGCAACTCGTACCGCAAGCTCGGCGACAAGAAGCCGTGGCCGGATCAGACGGACCTCGGCCGCTTCGCCGTGACCAAGATCGAGTCGGACAAGCAGTTCTTCAAGGTGCCGAGCCTGCGCAACGTCGCCAAGACGGGGCCGTGGTTCCACGACGGCTCGGTCGCCACGCTCGAGGACGCGGTCACCAAGATGGCCTCGTTCCAGCTCGGCAAGGAGCTCACGCCCGCGGACGCGAAGGCCATCGTGCGCTTCCTCGAGACGCTGACCGGCACGCTGCCGACGATCGCGCCGCCGGTGCTCCCGAAGAGCACCGACAAGACCCCGAAGCCCAGCGCGAAGTGAGCCCAGGGAGCGCTACTTGCGCTTCCTGGTGAACCCGACCACCGACGCCCACAGGCGCCAGTGCAGCGGGATCTTGGTCTCGGCCTGGCTGCGCTCGAAGAAGGTCTCGAGGGCCGCGAGCTCGCCTTCGTCGAGCCAGATGCCGCAGTCCTCTGGGCACACGTCGATCAGGATCTGCGAGCCCATGCCGTAGGGGCGCGCGTCCATCTCGGTGCCGCACTTCGGGCACTTGATGGGCCCGCGCGAGGGCTGCGCGCCCTCGCTGACCGTGTCGTGCGGCTTGCCGAGCGCCTCGTGGTAGTCGCGCTCGACCGTGGCCTGGATGGCCTCGAGCTCGCCCTTGTCGAGCCACGTGCCGTGACACGCGCCGCACTCGTCGACCTCGATCTTGGCCTCGTAGATCTTGGCGGTGAGGGGCTTGCCGTCGCGGGGGCAGTGCATCGTCTCGCTCATGGGCCGAGCCTGCCCCAGATGCGGCGCGCCGGCTACAGGAAGGCCTTCTTCACCGCCGTGAGCAGCGGGTCCTTGCTGCCGGCGGGGGCCGTCGAGACGTGGCCCTGGCCGATGGTCCAGATGATGGTGCCGCCGAGGGCGTTGTCCTTCACGTACTTGCCCTTGTCGGCGACCGACGTCTCGTCCTCGTAGGTGACGAGGGTGCAGGCGCTCGGCCCCTTGCCGGTCGAGAACCCGAGCCACGGGGCCTTGGCGGCGGCGTCGTAGTGGTAGGCCGCCGCGTCGTAGTAGCTCGCCATGATGCGCGAGAAGCTCATGGTGCCGTCGTCGGCGACGATGCTCGCGCCGCCGATCGGCAGGCGCACCGCGCTCACCCCGCGCCAGCACGAGCCGTAGAAGCCGATGCCCACGCCGAGCTTGGCGGCGGGCACGCCGGCCTTGACGTAGTTCTTCACGTTCACGTCGACCGAGCTCGGCATCGAGGCGCTCTCGCCGAGCAGCGCCGACGAGTGCCACGACTGCCAGCCACCCCACGCGCCGGCCATCCCGTAGGTCATCAGGTTGACCTGGTCGACGGTCTTCGCGAGCTCGACCCACGTGGGGTCGACGGTGGGCGCGTTCATCGTGACCCAGCCCGCGGGCACCGTGAGGATCGCGGCGGGCCACGCGGCGCGGATCGCCTTCGCGAGCGCCACGAAGTTCGCCTGGTCGCCGGCCTCGATGGGCTCCCAGTCGAGGTCGAAGCCGTCGGCCTTGTAGGTGTCGCGCGCGGCGAGCAGCCTGGTGACGAAGCCCGCGCGGTTGGCGGCCGAGGCGGCGCCGACCCAGCCCGCGTGCTCGCCCGCGCCGCCGATCATCAGGATGGCCTTGCGACCCGCGGTGTGCGCGCGCGTGACGAGGTCCTTGGCCATCGCGGGGCCGCTGGTCGGGTCGATGTCGAAGGTCTCGTTCAGCGTGCCGTCGGCCTTGGGGACGATGCGGCCGATCGCGAGGTGGGTGAGCGCGGTGAAGTCGATCTCGGCCGCGGGGTACAGCGCGCGCTCGTAGCCGACGTAGTAGCCCATCACCCACTTGGTCGAGGCGGGGGGAGCGTCCACGCCCGTGTCGGTCGGCGTGCCGGTGTCGGTGGGCGTGCCCGTGTCGGTCGGCGTGCCCGTGTCGGCCGCGCCGTCCGCCGGTGTGCCCGTGTCGGTCGTGCCGTCGGTCGCGGCGCCGGTGTCGACCGCGCCGTCGTCGCCCCCACCCGTGTCGTCGGGGGTGGTGGCGGGGGCGTCGCCCGAGCAACCGAAGAGCGCGAGCGAGAGCAGGAGACCGAGCGATCGACGCATGGAGCAAGAGGAGCAGACGGAGCGAGGTGGCGCCAGATCACTCGACGGACGATCAGGCCCCTGCGCCGGAAACTGGAGCGAGATCCGCTGGCTGCGCTACGGTCTCGGGATGGTCCGGGTCCGCGCGTCGCTCGCCTTCGGGGTCTTGCTCCCCGCGGTGCTCGCGGGCTGCTTCCTCGGGCCTCGCTCGCGCGTGCACGCGACGGGCAAGACCGAGCACGGATTCGCCAAGCCGGAGAGCAGCGCCGAGGCGTGCAACACGGTGGGCGCGCCCATCCTGTTGCCGGTGGAGCCCGTGGGCACGGACACGACGACGCTCGAGCCTTCGCCGACGGCTCCTGCTTCGCCCAGCGCGTCTTCGCTGCCCTCGCTGCCCGATCCCACGCCCACGCCGATGCTCGCTGGGTTCGAGCCCGCGATGCGCTACGCCGCGCTCGATCACGCGACCTGCGGCGCGGAGCTCAAGAAGCGCGGCATCAGCTACACCCCGGCCGATCCGGCCAACGGGGTCGACTTCCCGCTGCGCCTCACGAGCAAGCTGCACGGCGTCGACTTCCACGGCCAGGAGCCGCCGATCAAGCGCGCCACCTCGGTGTGGGAGATCCTCGACTGCCGCCTCGTGCTCGCGCTCGACGACTTCTCGGTGCAGCTCGCCAAGCACGACATCGTCGACGCGGTGCACCTCTCGATGTACCGCCCGCCGCCCAAGGGCACGACCAAGTTCCAGCGCCACGACGCCGCGCTCGCGATCGACCTCGCCTACTTCGTGAAGAAGGACGGCAGCACGCTGCGGGTGCTGCAGGACTGGCACGGCGGCATCGGCCAGAAGACGTGCGTCGCGGGCACCGGCCCTTCGCCGGCCACCAAGGAGGCCGTCGAGCTGCGCAAGATCCTGTGCGACGCGCACGAGGCCAAGCTGTTCCACGTGATGCTGACGCCGAACTACAACGCGCCCCACGCGAACCACTTCCACCTCGAGGTCACCCGCGGCGTGAAGTGGTTCATCGTGCACTAGATCTGGGAAGCGCAGCGGGATGGACGATCAGTAGGAGATGTTGGCCGGCTCGAACTCCTTGGTGCCGAGGGCGTCGCCGATCACGCAGTTCAACCCGTCACCCCAGCACCAGAGCGTGCGGTCCTTGCGAGTGGCGCAGACGTGCTGCCACCCCGCGGCCAGGCCGACGACGTCGGTGAGCCCGACGGTGGGAACGCCCGTGGTGTCGAAGGCGAGGCCCCCGTCGCTCGGGTACGGCACCGCTCCCCATTGGCGCACGCTGCCGTCCGGCCACGCGGCCGCCGACAGGATGTCGCCGAGCGCGAGACGCTTGGCGCCGAACAGCGACGCGACGTTCGTCGCTCCGAAGCGAGCGCTGCCGATCGTGGGTCGACCCCAGCAGGCGACCTCACCCGCGGCGCGGCGCACGCACACCTCCTCGCTGCTCGCCACCAGATCGACCGCGTCCGTGACGCCAAAGACGAGGCTGGGCTTGGTCGCAGAAAGCACCTCGGCCGGCTGACCAATCTGCCCTTGCCCGTTGGCGCCCCAGCAGGCCACGCGCTGGTCGACGAGTCGTGCGCAAGAGAAGTTCGCTCCGAGGGCCAGCTGGACGGGGACCGCGGGAAGGGAGGAGGCGGGGGTCGGAGCGACCCGTGCGGTCGTGGTTCCGTCGCCGACTTCGCCGGCAGCATTGCTGCCCCAGCACCGGACCGAGCCGTCTCCGAGCCGAACGCAGTCGTGCTGGCCACTCGTCGCGACTTCGACGGCGCCCTTGGCTCCCACGATCTCGATCGGGACGGCGCTCGGGGGAGCCGCCGCAGCATCCCCGACGACGGGGAAGCCGAGCAGGCCAGCACCGCCAGAGCCCCAGCAGAAGACGCGCGCGTCCGCGAGCAGGGCACACGCGTGTCCACCGCGGTGAGCGAGCGCGACCGCGGGAGCAGGAAGCCCGACCACCGGCGCGGGCTTCTCGGCCTCCATCGTGAATGTGCCCCGCCCGAGGGCCCCCTCGGCGTTCCGCCCGAAGCAGGTCACTCCACCGCCTTCGAGCACGAGACACGTGGAGAACGAACCGGCAGCGATCGAGACGATCACCACCGTGCCGCCGTCGCTCGAGGTGCCGTCGGTGCTCGAAGTAGCGTCCGTGCCCGAAGCGCTGTCGGTGCTCGAGGCGCTGTCGGTGCTCGAAGCGCTGTCGGTGCTCGAAGCGCTGTCGACACCTGTATCCCCGTCGGCGATCGAGCCCTCGTCGGGCAAGAGCCCCGTCTCGTGTCGCGACCTGTCCACGGTCGTCAGGCCATCGGTCGCGTCCACCGTTGCGTCCTGCGTCGCTTCTGTTCCGGGCGGAGGAAGGCTGACCCGCGCTCCGCACGCCGTGGCGACCAGGACGACCGCGCTCGTGATGACGAGCGTGGCGCCTGGCCCACGGGGACGGACCTTGGTGGATCGCGGGTCCATGCAGAGAGCGTACGCTCCCTCGCACTCGTGCGCGAACGTCCGGTCAGAGCGACTGCAGGAACGCGAGGAGCGCGGCGCGAGCGGTGGGGGTGAGCCGCTTGCCGAACGTGTGGCCGCCGACGCGCTCGGGATCGAGGAGCCCGACGAGCGTGACCGACCCGTCGTGCAGCAACATCCCGCGCGTGCTCACCCCACGCAGCGAAGGGATCCGGTAGTGGCCGGTGCCGCGATCCAGCGAGCGCGCGAGCACCGGATCCGTCCCCACCTCGTCGACCTTCACCCAGTCGCCCACGAGCCCCTCGCCCTCGTGACACTTGGCGCAGGTGTCGGCGAACACGCGCGCGCCCTCCGTGCCCGTCGGCACGGGCGGCAGGTTTTCGCCGAGGCTCTCGAGGTAGACGGCGAGCCCGAGCGCGATCTCGCGCGGCGGCCGCAGCGCGTGGCTGTGGCTCCCGATCAACAGCGTCTCGATGCGCAGGGCGAGGCTCGCCACGCCCTCGTGCTTCACGGCCCCCGCGTGCTGCAGCCGCTTCTGGAAGCGCACCGCGCGCAGATCGGCGATGCGCGCGACCTCGGTGGCCACGTCCGTCGTGACGTCGAGCCGACCCTTGCCCCACGCGAGGAACGCTTCTCTGCGCGCGGGGTCCATGTCGGGCGCGTTCGTCGTGATGAGGGCGCCGAGGTCGATCTCCTGGCTCGGCGCGCCCATCGTCGTGCCGTCGGAGTGGCAGGTCGCGCAGCTGAAGGCGAGCTTGCTCGTGCCATCGGCGAGCCGCGCCGGCACGAGGTGACGCATCCCGTGCTCGCCCTCCACGGCGCCACGCGGCGCGAGCTGGTTCGGGTAGCGCACGAAGGCCTGGGCTCCGAGCTCGCGCAGGGCCGCGCGGTCGCCGCGGCGCGCCGCGGGCGAGATCGGGATCGGCTCCGGGTTGTACTCGGGGAGCTTCTCCCAGGCGGCGAGGTTCTGACGGCGGAGCCGCGCGTAGGCGTTGTCTTGATCGCCGACCGAAGCGACCAGGGTGGCGCGGCGGAACGCGGGGTCGCGCAGGTACTTCTGCTCGATCGTGGAGGGGCCGACCGCGTGACGGCGCGTGCAGGAGAGGAGGAGCGCCGCCGCGATCAGCCGTCGCATTCCGAGGTCCCGCAGATCCAGTGGCCGCTCTTGGGCTCGAACGCGCAGTAGCCGTACGAAGATCCGGGCTTGCGACAGTCGCTGTCGTTCAGGCAGTCGTCCTTGGGCGTGTGGCAGTGGTAGCTCAGCACGCCGTGGAAGCTCCCGCACTGCAACCCGAACGACGGCGAGCAGAACCCACCGGGCCCGCAGTCCGCGTCGACCTGGCAGTCGCTCGGGAGGCAGCGGTGGCCGTGGTTCATCGGGTCGCAGGCGCAGACCGACTTCTCGCTCTTGCAGTCGCTGTCAGTGTAACACTGGTCGGTGCGGCAGTGGCCGCCGACGCAGCGGGAGAGGAACCCGCAGTCGGTGGCGGTGAGGCAGGGGGTGCCGGGGGCCTGCTTGGCGTGGGTGCTCGTGGTCGCTGGCGCGTCGAGGCGTGAGCATGCCTCGGCGGTCGCGCGGTGCTTCTGCGGCTCCCGGAGCTTCTCGGGGGCCTTCTTGGGAGCCTTCTTCGGCTTCTCCTCGGCCTTGTCCTTCACGGCCGTCACGGATTCCTCGCCGCGGCACCCGGCGGCGAGCATGACGAGGGAGAGGAACGGCGCGCGCATGGGTCAGCCGACGCAGTGCCCGTAGCCGCAGCGCCAGTGCCCGCTCTTCTGGTTCCAAGCGCAGTAGCCGCCCGGCTCCTTCTTGCAGTCGTCGTCGTCGACGCAGTCGTCGTCCGCGCGGTCCTCGGCCTTGTGGCAATACCACCCGACGACGCCGCCGAAGCTGCCGCAGGTCTCGCCGTAGCTCGGGGAGCAGTAGTTGCCGGGGCCGCAGTCGCTGTCGATCGAGCAGCCGCCCATGCGGCACGACCAGCCGAACTTGCCCCTCTGGTTGCACACGCAGACGCCGGCCTTGCCGCAGTCCTCGTCGGCGTAGCAGCTGTCGTAGGAGCAGTGCAGATCGGCGGCGCAGCGGCCGTTCTTGCCGTCCTTGCAGTCTGCGTTGCTGGTGCACGGCGCGCCGAGCTGGATCATGACCGGCCCGTAGGTGCCGATCGGCTTGCTCGGCGTCGTGCGCGGGCACTCGGCGTGGGCCGCGCGGTGGTTCGCGGGCTCGCGGAGCTTGGGGGTCTTCTTCGGGGGCTTCGGCTTCTTGCCCTTGCCCTCGTCGGTCTCCTCGATCGCCTCGTCCTTCTTGCTGCACGCGCCGGCGAGCGCGCCGAGGGCGAGCAGGAGGGCGAGGGCGGAGGGGACGCGCGTGGTCACGCCCCGGAGCTTATCCCGAAAGCAGCGCCACGACCTCGGCGGCGGTCGGCCGCTGGGCCGCGACCCGACGGAGCAGGCGGATCGTGAGCGCGTCGAGGCGGGCTGCGGTGGGCCGCAGCTTCACGACGAAGCTCGGTGCCGGCGCGCTCACCGTGCCCTTGAGCACGACGACCTCCTGCGCGCTCCCGAGGAACGGCAGCGCGCCCGTGAGCGCCTCGAAGAGGACGACCCCGAGCGCGTAGAGGTCGGCCGCGGGCCCCGTGAGGTCGTCGGGCGCGAGGTACGCGGCGGTGCCCGCCTGGTCGTCGCCCTCGGCGTCGTCGGTGACGAGGCCCACGTCGAGCAGCACCGCGCGGTCGCCCGCGACGAGGATGTTCTCGGGGCGCACGTCGCGGTGGACGAGGCCGTTCTCGTGCAGCGTCGCCAGTGCCGACGCGATCTGCGCGACGTAGCGCTCGAGGCGCAGCGTGGCCGCGTCGTCGAGCGCGGTGAACGCCGAGAGGTTGCCCTCCTGCAGCGGCTGCCCGAACGCGACGGGCAGGGTGGGGCGCACGGTGAGCGGGATGACCCGCGGCGCGCGCAGGGTGCCGATGAGCGGCGAGCCGTCCACGTGGTCCATCTCGAGGACGACGCGGCCCTCGTGGTCGTGCACGGCGACGACGCGCACGAGCGAGGGGTGGGCGAGGGTGGCGAGCCGCGCCACGAGGGCGACGGCGCGGGCGCGATCGGCGCCTTCGGCGAGGACCTTCAGCGCGGCCAAGGTGCCGTCGGGGCGTTCGGCGAGGAACACTTCGCCCTGCGCGCCGGCCCCGAGGAGGGCGCGGATCGGGAAGCCCGCGATCTGCGCTAGCATGGTCGTCCCCTGATCCAGTTCCGCGACATCAAGAAGGCGTTCGGCCCCAAGGTCGTCCTCGGCGGCGTCTCGTTCGACGTGCAGGACGGCGAGGTGTTCTTCATCATCGGCGCGTCCGGCGCCGGCAAGAGCGTGTGCATCAAGCACCTCGTCGGCCTCATGAAGCCCGACAGCGGGCAGGTGCTGCTCGACGGCGAGGACATCGCGCAGCTCACCGAGGAGCAGTTCTACCGGATCCGCATGAAGGTCGCGATGGTGTTCCAGCACTCCACGCTGTTCGACTCCATGACCTGCGCCGAGAACGTCGCGCTGCCCCTCCGCAAGCACAAGGGCATGAAGCCCAAGGACGCCAAGCAGGAGGCGATGAAGCGCCTCGAGCTGGTCAACATGCGCGAGTTCGCCGACCGCTATCCGGCGGAGCTCGGCGACGGCATGCGCAAGCGGGTGGCCATCGCCCGCGCGCTCACCATGGACCCGCGCTACGTGCTGTTCGACGAGCCCACCACCTCGCTCGACCCCGTGTCGGCGCGGCGCGTGGACCGGCTGATCCGCGAGCTCTCCGACAAGGTCGGGGTCACGAGCATCGTGGTGTCGCACGACCTCGTCTCCATCTTCTCGATCGCCAATCGCATCGCCATGGTCTACCAGGGCGGGCTGCGCAAGGTCGGCACGCCCGCCGAGTTCAAGGCGGTGGACGACCCGGTCATCCAGCAGTTCATCACCGGGACGGCCGAGGGGCCGATGGTGGTCTGACGGGACAATCCGTCGCCAGCGAGTGCGCGAGTGACCGCTCGATCGCCTCGTGCTACGGCGTCGCCCCCATGAGCAAGATCCGCGCGGCCGTCGTCGGTCTCGGGTACTGGGGCCCGAACCTCGCTCGCAACGTCTCGCAGGCCAGCGCCGACTACGAGTTGGTCGGTCTCTGCGACAAGGACGACAAGCGCCTCGGGCGGGTCGGAGAACTCTACCCCCAGACCAAGCGCTACACCGACGTCGATGCCCTCCTCCGCGAAGGCAAGCCCGACCTCGTGTGCATCGCGACCCCCGTCGGCGCGCACCACCCGCTCGCCAAGGCGGCCCTCGAGGCCGGGGCCCACGTGCTCTGCGAGAAGCCGCTCGCGGCCACCGTCGCCGAGGCCACCGAGCTGGTCGAGCTCGCTCACAAGAAGGACCGTCGCCTCTTCGTCGATCACACGTTCGCGTACACGGGCGCCGTGCGCGCCATCCGCAAGGCGTACGTGGACCGCGCGCTCGGCGACCTGTTCTACGTCGACTCCGTGCGCATCAACCTGGGCCTGTTCCAGCCCGACGTGGACGTCATCTGGGACCTCGCGCCCCACGATCTCTCGATACTGTCCTACGTGATCGGTCGCCGGGTCGTGTCGGTGAAGGCCACGGGCTCGTCGCACAACCCGCGCGGCTTCGCCGACGTCGCCTACCTGACCGTCGAGTACGAGGGTGGCCTCCAGGCGCACCTGCACCTCTCGTGGCTCTCGCCGGTGAAGGTCCGCCGCATGATCTTCAGCGGCACCAACAGCTCGCTCATCTACGACGATCTCGAGGCGAGCGAGAAGCTCAAGATCTACGACCACGGCGTCACCTTCGACGTCGCCGACGTCGAGGCCCGCAAGCAGGTGCTCGTCAACTATCGTCGTGGCGACATGCGGGCTCCTGCGCTCGACAACCGCGAGGCCCTCACCACCGAGCTCAAGGACATCGCCGCCGCGCTCCGGGGCGGGCCGTTGCCGCCGGCCATGGGCGAGGACGGCCTCGAGGTCGTCCGTGTGCTAGAGGCCGCAGGCGCTTCGCTCGCCAAGGACGGCGCCCGCATCACCATCTCGTGATCCACCCCGATAGAGGCCCATGACCATCCCCTTCCTTTCCCTCAAAGAGCAGACGGCCGCCCTCAAGCCCGAGGTCATGAAGGCCCTCGAAGCGGTCGTGGACAGCCAGGGGTTCGCCAACGGGCCGCCCGTCGCCCAGTTCGAGAAGGAGCTCGCGAGCTTCCTCGGCTGCAAGGAGGTCGTCTGCGTCAACAGCGGCACCACCTCGCTGCACGGCGCGTTGATCTGCGCCGGCGTCGGGGCAGGGGACGACGTCCTCACCGTCTCCCACACCTGGATCTCCACCGTGTGGGCCATCTCGTACGCCAACGCGCGCCCCGTGTTCGTCGACCTGGATCCGGCCACCTGTGGCATGGACCCGCGCGACCTCGAGAAGAAGCTCACGCCCAAGACCAAGGCGATCCTGCCGGTCCACCTCTACGGCGTGCCGGTCGACCTCGACCCGATCCTCGACTTCGCCAAGAAGAAGGGCCTGCCGGTCATCGAGGACTGCGCGCAGTCCATCGGCGCGACCTACAAGGGCAAGCAGACGGGCAGCTTCGGCCTCGTCAACGCCACGAGCTTCTACCCCGGCAAGAACCTCGGGGCCTGGGGCGAGGGCGGCGCGTGCATGACCGACGACGCGGAGGTCGCGGCGCGCCTCCGCCGCCTGCGCGACCACGCCCAGCAGGGCCGCCACCACCACACCGAGCTCGGCTTCAACTGGCGCATGGACGGCTTCCAGGGCGCGGTGCTCTCGGTGAAGCTCCGGCACCTCCAGGCGTGGAACGACCGCCGGCGCGCCATCGCGGCCAAGTACCTCGCGGGCATGAAGGGCCTCCCGGGCGTTCGCGTGCTCGAGGCGCAGGAGGGCTCCTCGCCGATCTGGCACATCTACCCGCTGTTCCACGAGAAGCGCGACGCGTTCCGCGCGGAGCTCGAGAAGCACGGCGTCCAGTCGGGCGTCCACTACCCGAAGCCCGTGCACCTGCAGCCGGCCTACGCCCACCTCGGCCTCGGCGAGGGCGCGCTGCCGGTCTCGGAGCAGCTCGCACGCACCCAGATCTCGCTGCCGATGTTCCCCGAGCTCACCGACGCCCAGGCGGACGCGGTGGTCGAGGCCGTTCGCGCGGTCGCCAAGACCCTGGCCTGAGCGGCCTCAGTCGCGGCCGACGATCCACCGTCGTCGGCCGCCGACCAGCAGCGCGATCAGCGCGACGCCCAGGGTGATCCCCGAGATCCAGGCGCCCTTCACCAGGCCCTTGGGGCGGTATTTCAACCGCACCGTGCTGCGGCCCGCAGGCACGCTGACGGTCAGCATCTCGGCTTCCTCGGTGATCGTGCCCACGTCCGACACCCAGCCATCGGCGTGGGCGCTGTTGAGGAGCACCCGGCCTGGCTGGGTGGCCTCGACCTCCACGCGGAAGGTGTTGACCGTGCGGCTCGCGGCGAGGACGGTGACCCCGGGGTCGAACGCGCGAGCCTGCGGCACGTCGCCCGACCACACCGGGGCATAACGGTGGGAAGGCCACTCGTAAGAGCGGCAGCCGAGCCAGGCGCGGTTCTGGCGCGGCTGGTCCAGGAAGTCCGCGAGTCCGCCGCCCTCGTAGTAGAACCGCGGCGAGCGCACGACGGTCTTCTCGGGCGGGCCCTGGTGCATGACCCCGATGATCTCCTTGCCGAGCCCCATGGCATCGCCGGCGCCGAGGAGCGCAGCCCCGACGGCGACGACGCCGAGCGCCTCCGCGAAGCGAGCGTGACGTCGCAGCACCTTGCCCACGGTGGGCGCGAGCCGGTCCACCGCGAAGCCCACCCAGCCCGCGAGGAACAGGTGAAAGACCAGGCGGAAGCGTGACGGCACGCGCATCGACTTGAACGGGAAGACCTTGTGCTGGAGGACCGACCACGGCGCGTAGCGCGCGAAGTGTCCCAGCATCAGGGCGAAGGTCATCCCGCCGACCACGAGGAACCACCAGTGGCGGCGCGCCGAGAGGACGAGCCCGACGGCGGCGAGGACCAGCGCGAGCCCCCCGACGTACGCGATGTACTCGCCCCACACGTACTGCTGATCGGGCAGGCGCGACGACCAGTGGCTCTCGCGCCAGAGGAACATCTTGCGCAGCGAGAACAGGCTGAGGAGAGAGTCGGTGTCGAGGTCCATCTGGTCGCGCTTCTTGCTGGCCATCTGCGCGAGCAGCGGGAGCAGGCGCGCGGCGGAGAGCCCCACGGCGACGACGCCGGTCACCACGCCGGCCAGGATCACCCGCGGCAGTCGGCGCGGCGGCCACACGCGACAGACGGTCTCGAGGCCGACCACCAGCACGCAGAAGGGCAGCGGGTAGGTCGCGCCCTCGTACAGCATGAAGGCCACGACGCCGCCGAGAGCGACCGCGAGGCGCAGATCGGTCTCGGCGCGACGCCACAGGAGCAGCATCAACGGCGCGAACCAGAAGCACACGAGGGTGCTGTGCGCGCCGGCGTATTGGCTGGTGTGCGACACGCCGAACGCCCACATCGACGCGGCGGTGAACGCGCCGAGGCGCTCCAGCTCGAGCTCCTTGCGCGCGAAGAGCCACATTCCCAGGAAGCCCACGGCGCAGTGGAAGACGTTCCACAGCGCCAGCGTCTCGGTGGCGGTCAGGCGTGTGGCGAGCAGCACCAGCGGCGAGGCGGTGATCGCCTCGGGGTGATCCCACATGGGGATCCCGCGGCAGTCGTAGGGGTTCCACAGCGGGAGCTCGTGGTACTGGCGGAGGGCCGCCTTCGCGACCTCGAGCTGGTGCATCACGTAGCGACCGTCCAGCTCCGCGGTGTACGGGATGGCGTCGATCTGCGGCCACCAGTGATAGACCGAGAGGATCGTCGCCAGCACGACGAGAGCCAGGGCCCGGAGCACCGCTCCCGACCGGGCAGAGACGTACGACCACTGGCTGGGCACGACGGGCGCTCACATGTACCAAGCTCGTTCCCAGAGAGAAAGAGCGGAACGCTTGCCGACCGGCCCGCCTTGCGTCACCAAAGAGCGGTGAATCGCATTCCCATCACGCGCCCGGCCCTCGGTCCGGCCGAGACCGAGAACGTCGTCCGGGTCGTGCAGTCCGGTTGGATCACCCAAGGGCCCGAGGTCGCCGCCTTCGAGAAGGACTTCGCGGCGGCGGTCGGTGCGCCGCACGCGGTGGCCCTCTCCAACTGCACGGTCGCCATCGAGGTCGCCTTGCGGTGCCTCGGGGTCGGCCCTGGAGACGAGGTCGTCACCGCGAGCCACTCCTTCATCGCCACCGCGAACGCCGTGGTGACGGTGGGGGCGCGCCCGGTCTTCGCCGACATCGAGGCCGACACCTATGGGCTCGATCCCCGCGCCGTCGCGGCCGCGATCACGCCGCGGACCAAGGCCATCCTCGCCGTGCACCAGATCGGCATTCCCTGCGACCTCGCGGGGATCGCGGCCGTCGCCGGCAGCCTCCCCATCGTCGAGGACGCCGCGTGCGCCATCGGCAGCGAGATCGAGTGGCAGGGGCGCTTCGAGCGCATCGGCCGGCCCCATGGCGTCGTGGCCTGCTTCTCGCTCCACCCGCGCAAGATCGTCACCACGGGCGACGGCGGGATGATCACCACCGCCGATCCCGCCCTCGCCGCGCGGGTGCGCCTGCTCCGCCAGCACGCGATGTCGGTGCCCGATACGGTGCGCCATCACAGCGACAAGGTCGTCTTCGAGTCCTACACCGAGCCGGCGTTCAACTACCGCATGACCGACCTGCAGGCGGCGGTCGGTCGCCCGCAGCTCGCGCGCCTCGACGCCATCGTCGCCGAGCGTCGGCGCCTGGCCGACCGCTATCGCGAGGCGCTCGCCGACAACCCCGTGCTCGCGCCGCCCACCGAGCGCCCGAACGCGCGCAGCAACTGGCAGTCGTATCCGACCACGCTCCGCCCCGGCGCGCGCCTCGGGCAGGTCGAGGTGATGCAGCGGCTGATGGACGCCGGCATCGCCTGCAAGCGTGGGGTCGCCAACTCGCACCAGGAGCCCGCCTACGTGGACCGCCCCGAGCTGTGGCGCGGGGGCCCCCTGCCGGTCTCGGAGCGCATGCGCGACACGACCGTGCTCTTGCCGCTGTTCCACGGCATGACCGCCGAGGAGCAGGACCAGGTCGTCGCGGCCTGTCAGAGCCTTTCGCACTGAACGCGGCGGGTCTCCGGCCAGCCGAAATGCTAGACGCGCTCTCATGGCCCACCCCAAGCGCGATGCGAAGTACGACGCCGACAACTACGTCCGCCTGTCCGCCGACGTCGAGCTCGGCGAGGGCGTCCGCATCTTCTCGTTCGTCAACGCCTACGGCTGCAAGATCGACGACGGCGCCCAGATCGGCGCCTTCGTGGAGATCCAGCGCGGCGCCTCCATCGGCAAGCGCTGCAAGGTCTCGAGCCACACCTTCATCTGCGAGGGCGTGACGATCGAGGAGGAGTGCTTCATCGGCCACGGGGTCATGTTCATCAACGACCGCAACCCTGCCGCCGTGAACGCGGACGGCTCGCTCAAGGGCAAGGACGACTGGGTCTGCGAGTCCACCGTGATCCGGCGTCGCGCCAACATCGGCTCGGGGGCCGTGATCATGTGCGGCATCGAGATCGGCGAGGGCGCGCTGATCGGCGCCGGGGCCGTGGTGACCAAGAGCGTCCCGGCCGGGGCCACCGTCGCCGGCGTGCCGGCGAGGCTCCTCGCGCGCGGAGGCTGAAACGGGGTGCGGGCGGGTGAATTCCGCGGCCCACCCTGCTATCCGGCCGCATGCCCTTCCCCATCGCAGGCTCCCAGATCTTCGTGACCGGAGGCGCGGGCTTCGTCGGCTCGCACGTGATCGACCAGCTGCTCGCCGCCGGCGCCCGCAAGGTCGTCACTGTCGACAACTTCGTCCGCGGCAACCGCGCCAACGTCGAGGCGGCGCAGGCCACGGGTCGCTTCGAGCTCGTCGAGGGGGACATCCGCGATCGCGCGCTCGTCGATCGCCTCACCGAGGGCGCCGACTACGTGTTCCACGAGGCCGCCCTGCGCATCACCGCCTGCGCCGCCGATCCGCGCGAGGCCCACGAGGTCATGTCCGACGGCACGTTCAACGTGCTCGAGGCCTGCGTGAAGCACAAGGTCAAGAAGCTCGTCGCCGCGTCGAGCGCCTCCGTCTACGGCGAGCCCGACACGCAGCCCATCGAGGAGGCGGCGCCCTACAACAACCGCACGCTCTACGGCGCCTACAAGGTCATGCTCGAGCACTGCTGCCGGGCGTTCAACGAGATGTACGGCCTGCCGTACGTGGCCCTCCGCTACTTCAACCTCTACGGGCCGCGCATGGACATGACCGGGGTGTACACCGAGGTCATGGTCCGCTGGATGGATCGCATCGACGCCGGGCAGCCGCCGGTGGTGTTCGGCACCGGCGACACCGCCATGGACTTCATCTACATCACGGACTGCGCCCGGGCGAACCTGCTCGCGCTGGAGAGCGACGCCAGCGACGTCTGGCTGAACGTCGCCACCGGCAAGGACACCTCGCTCCTCGAGCTCTGCCACCTGATGCTGGAGCTGATGGGCCGGCCGGAGCTGAAGCCGGAGTTCCAGGAGGAGCGCAAGGTCAACCCCGTGCGGCGGCGTCGCGCCTCCACCACGAAGGCGGCCGAGCTCCTCGGCTTCCGTCACGAGATCGAGCTCCGCGACGGACTGCGCGACCTCATCGCCTGGCGTCGCGCCGCGAAGCGGGGCTGAGTTGTCGCTGCTGGGGGTGCTCACGCGATGGGTCGACGGCTGGACCCTGATCGCCGAAGCCGAGGCTGTCGCTGCGCTCTCCCCCGAGGCGAGGGAGAGCTGCCAGCGTCTCGCGCGTCGGGGCCTGCAGAAGCTCGATGCGGCGAGCGTGCTGCGCCGAAGCGGTCGCCGGGTCGAGGCGGCGCGGCTCACGGCGCAGGCCACGAGGCTCTTGCTCGATGCCAGCGACGAGGCCGGGCTCACGCTCTCAGGCATCGACCGAGAAGCCCTCGCGGTGGTCGAGGCGGCGCTCCCCGACGACTCCGCGGCCGTCGATCGGCTCGACCCACGTGAGGAGGAGGCCGTCAGGAGGCTCCGCGAGGCCGCCGCTCTGCTCGCGCGTCACGTCCTGCCGTTCGCGCGCACCGACCGGGAGAGGCTTCAGGCGCAGCTGACGCGCCTGCTCACCGTGGCGCTGGTGCTGGTGACCGTCTTCTTCGGAGCCCGGCGAATCCTACGGCCCCGCCCCACGGCCTCGGCGTCCGCGGTCCACGGGCCGCGCTTCGCCGCCGATCAGGCGGTCGACGGCGACGAGACGACCGAGTGGCTGCTACCGGACTACAGCCCCGGGTGGCTCGATCTCAACCTCGCCAAACCGAGGGTGGTGAGGCGGGTCGTGCTGACCAACGCTCGGAACCGGCCAGGGCCGGACCGGTCGACGGTCGACTTCCGCGTGGAGTTCTTCTCGCGCGGGGTGAGCGTACGCACCCTCGAGGGGACCTTCGGGGCCTTCGACCCGCTGCCGACCCGGCGCACCATCTCGTCGGGCGTCGGCGTCCCGGTCGACCGCATCCGGATCCACGTCGTCACCTGGACGGGTCAGGGCGCCGGGCTCGCCGAGGCCTCGCTCGAGTGAAGCTCCCGGTGGAGCCAGAACGCGGCAGCGAAGACGAACAGCCCCTGCCAGAGGTAGGAGCTCCAGCTCATCCACGGGCCGCTGGTCATGAACAGGGTCTGCCCCGGACCTTCGAGAGAGCTCGTGCGCGTGAGGTCGGTGTCGATCTGTAGCCAGACCTTCGATCCGAACGCGGAGAGGGCGACCAGCCACCCCCACGCGCGGCGCGAGAGGCGGCACCGTTCGAGCTCCACGATCGCGAACGGCAAGACGAAGGGGACGAGCAGGTAGAGCCGCCGAGACTCACTGTTCAGACCGAGCACCACCAGCATCGCGACCACGGCCACGGCGCCCGCACCCGTGTTGCGGATCTGACCCATGATGGACGCGCACCGCAAACAGCAGACGAGGAGCAGTGGCCCGAAGAACAGCACGTGGGCGAGCAGGAAGACGCCGGGCTTGGCAGCGCTCGTGTAGGCCGTGATGGCCCACAGATCGCGGATGTCGATGAACGCCGAGCCGTCGCTGTAGCGCCGCAGCGCGATGGTCGAGAGCCACCAGGCGCCGACGCCGAGGAACACGGGCCAGGAGAGCAGCGCGCGCACCCACCGGCTCGGGCTGTAGTAGACGCGATCGTCGGCGAGGTGGGCCAGCCCCCAGCCGAGAGCCCCGGCGCCGATCAGGAGCGCTGGGATCAGGCACCACGCCTCGGGCTTCGCCGGCCCGTTCGGCGGTGCGTAGGTGTGGATGGCGGGCCAGGCGAAGCGCAGATAGAGCGCCGCGGCGAGCCCTCCGACGACCAGGTGGAGTCGAAACGGCGCCGGCTCAGCCCCCGCATCGACGGGCTCGCCGAACCCGAGACCGAGCAACAGCACGACGCCGGTCTGCAGCGCGCTCGGCCAGCAGAAGGCACCGACGAGCGCGGTCGATGCGATGAGCCAAGGCCGGCGTTCGAGCCAGGCGACCAGGTAGATCCACCCGATGGCGAACGCCCAGAGGTCCGTCAAGACGGGATCGAAGACGGTCCACTTCGCCACGCCGAACGAGACGAAGATGCAGAGGCCGCCGGCGGTGCGTGCGAACGGCGAGATGGCGAGCCGCTGCGCCACGCGCGTGTACAGGTACGCAGAGAGCGCCACGAGGCAGAGGTTCTCGGTCTGGAACCCCGACACGACCCGCGGGATCGTCACCTCGACGTGGAGCAGCCGATAGACACCACGGACGAGCAACGACGGCAGCACGCGCTGCAGGTAGTAGCCGTCGATCTTCTTCTCCCAGACGACCGAGAGACCTTCGAGGGCTGGCTTGGCGAAATAGACGCCGTCGTCGCCGAGGCCGTCGTGGTGACCGATGCGCTCGCTGAAATGCAGGTGAGCCCAGTAACCGACCACGATCGCGCACACCAGCACCCAGCGTGAGGTCAGCAGCGCCTCCAACACGCCGTGGAGCAGCCGTGACGGGGGGCGTGGTCGGACGATGGGGGGGAGCGAGGCCGCCATGGTCACCGAGGGAGCGCACGAAAGCGAGCGACCTGCGCACGGAGGTGGGCGAGGAGCGCGCGACTCGCCAGATAGCCGAGCGCGATCAGCGTCCCGACGCTGATCACGAGGCCGATCATGGTCCACTTGTCGCGGTAGCGCAGGACCAGGCGGTGCTTGCCCGCGGGCACGTCGACGGCCAGCAAGCCGTCGTGTGCGACCACCTGACCGACGCTCGCGCGCCAGCCGGGATCGTGGTTCTGGTTGACGAGGACGCGGGCCGGGCTCCGAGCGTCGACCTCGAGCACCAGCATGTTCGGCGTCCAGCGGATCCGGCTGACCGAGGCGTCGCCGCCCGGAGCGGGATACTCCTCGGCGGGGAGATCTCCGCGCAGAGCAGGAGACTCCGGCAGAGGGTTCTCCTCGAAGCACTGGATCGAGCCGAGATTGGCGTACGTCCAGACGTGGGCGTCCCAGCGGTTGCCGCGCGACTGCTTGAACCCCTGCGCGTAGGCGAGCGCGGGGTCGTTGTTGTAGACCTGGCCGGAGCCGATCTCGTTCTCGACGACGACGTCGCGCGCGGCCTTGTAGCCGGCGTTGCCGACGAGCAGCGCAGCCATCGTGGCGAACAGCGCGGCGGCCGGCGCGGAGAGTCGGCCTCCCGCGAGGCCACGGCAGAACGAGAGGAGCCCGTCTTCGATCACCGTGAGGCCACGGGCGCCCGCGAGGGCGAGGAAGAGGCTCGCGACGACGGCGAGGCGCACCGGCAGGCGCAGCTGCGAGTAGAGCGGCAGCTCGTGCAGGAGGACCCACGGTGCCTTCGGGTGGATCTCTCCGCACGAGAGCGCGATGAACACGACCGCGAGCGCGAAGAACCGGCCCGCGCCTCGGTCGGCGACGAACAGACCGATGATCGCGAACAGCACGACGAAGCTGCCCACGTAGAACTCGCCTGCCCCGGCGCCGAGGGCGCGCTCGCCATGACCGACGGCGAGCCGTGCGAGCACGACGAACGGCGAGTCGGAGTCGTGCTGCTCGAGGATGCGCGGGAACTTGCGGACGATCTGCAGCATCGGCAGCACCCGCACCGCCGTGATCCCGAACGAGACCACGCCCATGGTCGCGAGGGTGACGGCGGGGCGGTGCCAGGGGACGCTCTCGGGGCCGTCGCTCCGGAGGATCGCCCGCACGGTCTCGATCGCGAGCAGGCACAGGAGGACGATGCCGGCGTACAGGGTCACGTAGGTGCCGCCCGAGAGCACCATCCAGGCGAGGAAGAGGCCGCCCCCGACCCGCCAGCGGACGTCGCGCAGGCCCTCCTCGAACGAGAGCGCCACCCAAGGGATCAGCTGGTAGGCGAACATGAACAGCCAGCCGAGGCCGGCGAGGTAGTTGAAGTGCCCGGAGCAGGCGAAGGCCACCGCTCCCATGGCGGCGCCGATCACCGATGCCTGGTGGCGGCGCGCGAGGCGGAACGTGCCCTCCATGCCGAGCAGCACCATCAGCAGCGCAGCGAGCTTGCGACCGGGCTGGGTGCCGAAGATCAGCCGCAGCACGAAGTCGGGAGAGAGCGAGGTGTCCGGTGGGTTGGCGAGGCCCGGCATGCCGCCGCAGAAGTAGGGGTTCCACGATGGCAGCTGATGGAACTCGGCGATGGTCTTCCGCGCGGCCTCCTCGTGCAGGAGGATGTTGTGCTCGTCGTGGTAGTAGGCGATCGCGTGGGCCGGGTCGCGGAGCAGGCCGGGCAAGAACGCCGCCGCCGCGATGCTCCAGACGATCAGTCGCGCGAAGAAGCTGGAGAGCAGGATGTCGCTCAGGCGCTCCTGCTTCATTGCTTCTTCCGCGGCTGCAGGGGGACCGACTTGGGGTTCAGGGGCTTGCCGTCGGGCCCCGGCCAGTGCTGGCGAATGCCCTCGTCCAGGATCAGGTAGGCCTGCGTGAGGCTGATGCGGTGGCGTCGCGCGAGATCGGCCTGGGTGCCGCGCTCCATCGCGCAGCGGTGGTCCTCTTGCGACCAGGGCTGACCGGGGAAGCCGGAGACGCCGATGGCGATGTTGGAAGGCTCGTGGGAGGCGATGTCGACGAAGATCGCGCGGCGGTCCTCCTCGCGCAGGCCGAACCGGACGCTGCCCTGATCCGGCGGCAGGCTCGGTGGCGGCCCCGCGTGTCGCAGCTCCTTGGTGACGTTGCCCAGGGTGATCAGCGCCGCGACGATCAGCACGGCCTGTACGCCGAGCTCGGCCAGCACGACCCTCCGGTTCTTGGCCACACGCCCCGGCGGCAGTCCCCCGAGGAACTGCAGCGAGAAAGGCCACGGCGGTCGGTCGGCGCTCATCGAGGCGCCGCCTTCATAGCGATGGTGCGCGCGCGAGGCGAGCGCTCAGGATCCCCGCAGATCCCACCACAGGCGACCCATGTCTCCGAGGGCGCGGCGGATGTTCTTCACGTTCGCCGAGCTCGGGGTGCCGTGCTCGCGCCGGTGGTAGTCCACCACCTCCTCCACGACCCGCAGCCCCTTGCGGTGCGCGCGGATGATCTTCTCGGGCGTGATGAACGACGTGGCGTCGCTGATCGCCGGGAACCCGAGCACCTCGCGTCGATAGATCTGGATGAAGTTGTAGTCGGTGACAGTCGACCCGAAGAGCACGTGGATCAGCGTGCGGTTGACCCACGAGACGAACCGCCGCGGGCGCGAGGTGCCCGGGTACGTGCGCCGCGCGGCGACGACGACGTCGGCGGGGCGCTCGCCCGGCGTCGACGCCGGGACGAAGTGCCGCAGCAGGGTCGGCAGGTCGTCGAAGTCGAACGGGTAGTCCATCGCGTTGTGGGTCACGAGCGGGAGCCGGGCCTCTGCGAACCCACGGCGTAGGCTGCCCCCCTGGCGGAGGTTCTGCGCGTTGTGCAGCACGCGCACCTCGGGGTTGTCGCGCGCGAACTCGTCGGCGAGCTCGCCGGTGCGGTCGCGGCTGCAGTCGTTCACGACGAGGATCTCGAACGTGCCGACGTGCTTGCGCAGCGCCGCGAGCGCGCGTTGCATGGTGGCCGGGAGGTTCTTCTCCTCGTTGTAGGCCGGGATCACCACGGACAGGGCGAGATCGGGGAACGTCGGCATGCCGAAGGGGGCAAGCTAGACGCTCAGAGCAGCCGTCGCCAGTCGAAGGTCGCGTCGATGGGGCGGACGACCCGCGCGGGGACGCCGTACGCGAGCACCGCGCCGGGGATGTCGCGGGCCACGACCGCGCCTGCGCCGACCACCGCGCCCGCGCCCACCTTCACGCGAGGCGCCAGCGTGACGCCGGTCGACACGAACGCCCCGCGACCGACCACCACGCGCCCACCCATCCGGACGCCGGGGCTCAGCGAGGCGCCATCCTCGATGACGCAGTCGTGCTCCACGATGACACCCGTGTTGATCACGACCTGGGCGCCGACGACGGCCTCGGTGTGCACGACGGCGGCGGGGAAGACCACGGTGCCGGGGCCGAGGCGGGCGGAGGGGGAGACCATCGCGCTCGGGTGGACGGCGACGCCGAACCTCGCCCGCAGATGACGCTGCGCGAGCGCCTGGCGGACGACGTTGTCGCCGATCGCGAGCAGGGTGAGGTGCGTGTCGTCGAGCGACGCGACCGGACCCACGACCGGCGCGCCGAGGACGGTCTGCCCCTGCAGGGCAGCGGAGTCGTCGAGGAACGCGACCTCGTCGTCGGGGTGCGCCGCGCGGAGGATCTCGAGGAGGATGCGGCCCTGGGCGCCCGCGCCCACGATGCGCCATCGTTCGGACATGGCGGCATCGTAGTCGGCTCACGGGGCGGCGCGAGCCTTCGTCGACCACAGCTCCCAGTCGCCCGATCGGAGCAGGAGCTCGCCGCGTCGGTAGGCCAGGGTCACCTGGATGGGGGTGGGCCTCCAGCCGTGCACGAGGACGAGGTCGAAGTTGGCCCAGATCGCCTCGTCTTCCACCCAGTAGCCGTGGTTCACGCCGACCTTGTGCGGGTCGGTTCGGTAGCGCACCGGGTTCATGCCCCCCACCGCGGGGTTGTCCACGCACTGACCGAACTTCTCGGCCATGTACCACTTGTCGACGTGCCAGAAGACGTGGGTGCGGAAGTAGTTGCTGTCGGCGCGGATCGCGTTGACGAAGTGCATCCGCTGCCGCGGTGGCGCGGCCGCGAGCACGCGGCGCAGGCCCGCGATCTCGCCTGCGTACTGGCCCAGCGCGCGGTTCCACGCGAAGAAGTGCACGCCGACCAGCGTGAGGAGCCCGAGCAGGATCGGGCGACGGAAGGCGCGCGGAGGCGGCTCGAAGAACACCGGCGCGAGCCACATCGCGACGGAGAGCTGCCGCGAGCCGATGACCGCCTGCTGCTCGGTGTGTTCGGGCAGGACGAAGAACGAGCCCACGGTGAGGAAGAACGCGAGCTCGAGCAGCAGCGGTCGATCGAGCCGCGGGCCGGTGAGGCGCGCGCAGACGAACGCGAGGGCCGTGAGGCCGAGGAGGACCTCGAGATCGAGCTCGCTGTTGCCGAGCACCTTGAGGTAGCCCGACATGTCGCGGAGCGCGTCCTCGACGTAGCGGAAGGCGACGGGCTTGGGGGAGGGGTTCGAGAACGTCCACTCGGCCGGCCGCGGCATGACGTCGAGCGCGCGCTTCAGCCAGCGTCGCAGCAACAGCAGCGACGGGGTCACCGAGGTCAGCGCGACGATCCCGACCGCGGCGAACCGGCGAAGCCGCCTCTCCTGGAACGCGGCCACGAAGGTCCAGGCGCAGGCGATCACGCCGAGCCACAGGTAGACGTGGACGTGGGCCAGGAACACGAGCACGAACCCCACGCTCGTCGCGATCCAACGCCCCACGGTGGGGCGGTCGAGCAGGAGGTAGAAGGCGATCAGCGTCAGCAGGAAGAACGGCGCCGCGAACACGAAGTTGGCGAACCCGCAGATCCACACCTCGGAGTAGACGAGCGGTACCGCGACCAGCGCGCCCCACGCGGACCGACGGAGCTTGCGCAGCGCATACAGCGACGCGAGGGGCACACCCGCCAGGTAGAACACCATGGCCGCGCGCATCGCGACGCCGACCCCGACCCAGCGGCCCACGGTCCCTGCCAGCAGGTACAGCAGCGAGTTGGTTCCGAGCGCGTCGATGGGGGTGTAGAGGTCGGTGTAGATCGATCCGGGCCGACCACGATCGGCGACCACGGCCGCCATCGCGAGGTGATGCCCGAAGTCCTGCATCGGGTGGTACTGCAGGCGCAGGTAGGTGAAGAGGCTGACGGCGAGCGCCACGACGAGAGCCGCCACGGGGGCCACGGTCAGCCGCTCGACGGTCGGGTCGTCGCAGGGATCGAGGCGCCCGAGCGCGCGATCCAGCCGGTCCAGCACCCCCCGCACGGCGCGGGTTGTAGTGGATGGGGTGGGCCTTGTCGAAGCGGCGGCGAGGTGGAGCCGAGCGCGAGCGGAGTCGCGCTTGCAAACGCCGCGATCACAGGCACGATCAGGAGATGCGGTCGAGAATCCACGCTCTCCTCGCCCTGGCTTCGCTCGTGGGGGCTTGCAGCGGAGAGGCTCCCGTCCTCGAGCCCGCGCCGGATGCCGGCGCGGCCGACCCCGCTCCGCCCGGCCCGCCGCCCCGCCTGCTGTGGGCGTCGCCCTTGTATCGACACATGGCGCCCCAGGTCGCCACGGACGGCGATGGAAACGTCTACGTGAGCGACAGCGGTGGCGTCGTGTACCCGCGCCCGCCTCCTTGCAGGCCTGAAGAGAGTGGCACCGTCACCAAGTTCGATCCCTCGGGCAAGCAGCTGTGGGTCCGCTGCTTCCACAGCCTCGTCGCAGACCTCGCCGTCGGTCGCGGCGGTCGCATCGTCCTGGCCACCGTGGGCGGCCTCGACTCCGTCGAGCTGCACGCCCTCGACGGGGAGGGGGTCGAGCGCTGGAAATGGACAGGCCACATCGCGGGGATCAACCCGATCGCGCGGGTCACCGTGGGACCGCTCGGGCACGTGATCGCGGCCCTGGGCTCGGCGCCGATCGACCGGCCGGCAGACCGGACCATACGCGTGCAGCAGCTCCTGCCGGACGGCACGCCCGGATGGGTTCGCGGGCTCGACAGCGGATACACTTTGCAGGCCGTCGCGAGCGACGACACGGGCAGCTACTTCGTCGCCGCCCAGGGACTTGCGGGCACGTACGACGGCGGCGATGGGCCGAAGGACTACCCGTCGGGAATCGTCTGGTGGAAGCTCGACTCCACGGGTGTGCCGCGTCTCACCCGCCGCATGCCCGGTCCCGCTTCGTTCGGCAACACACTCGTGACGCTCGCGGCCGACGAACGACTCCTCTGGTTGGCGGGGGCCACCGACAGGCCGAGTGAGGTCCGAGCCTTCGACGTCACGACGGGGGCCGACGCCTGGCGCACGGACCTCCCAGGGGCGCGTGGAAGACCCGCGATCGCTGCCGCCGGAGAGGGACGGCTGGCGGTCGTGACGTCCCAGCCAGGCACTGTCTCCTGGGTCAGGGCCCTCGCCTCTCTCGACCTGTTCGACGACCGCGGGAAGAAGGTGTGGTCGACCTGGCACCCGACCCACAGTCCGACCGGCATGGACGACGACAGTGAGCCGACGAGTGTCGCGGTGTCGGCTGGCAAGGTGGTGGTGGGTGGGCACTTCAGGGGAGTGGTCGACTTCGGGGCCGGCAGCTACGCCGCGGACGCATGCTTCCTCGCCCGCTTCGAGCTGTGACCAGGCTCCTCACGGGCAGCGCAGCGTGCTCCCCGCGCGCGCCGCGTGTGCCTTCGCGTCGTCCTCCAGCTTCATCGTCGCCTCGAGCCGCGCGAGCTCTCCCCACAGACACATCCGCGTCCGCCCCTTGCCCTCCGCGAGGGAGCGCATGCGCAGCAGCGGGTTCGCCCCCTCCGGCTCCCAGGTCACCGCGAACGCGCGCCGGATCTCGACCCCACGGTCGCCCGCCTCCGCCGCGCGCGGCTCGCTGAACGCCGGCCGGAGCCCGAGCCAGGCCACCCCCGCCACCAGCAGCACGCGCGCCGCCACCCCGAGCAGCGAGTCGTTCGCTGGCCACAGCGCCGCGAGCAGCACCGCCGCCGCGAGGCACCCGAGCACCACCCGGAAGTACGTCGCCGAGTGCACCCCGAACACGTGGCCGAGGTGGTAGGGCGCGAACCCAGCGCGCGCATACGGCAGCGCGAAATCCGGCAGCGGCCGCACGAGCTCCTCGGGGACCGTGTTGTAGACGAGCCCCACGAACCCGATCTGCACCACGCTCGCGCAGGCCAGCCCGCCGGCGATCCCGCGCAGCCAGAGCCGCGCCCCCGGGTTCTTCTGGCTGATGCGCTCGAGTCCGTACGCCGCGCCGCACGCGAAGAACGGCGGCGCCGCCCCCACGAGGCGCGGGCCGATCGTCCAGCCGCCGCGCCACACCACCGCGCCACTGACCGCGACCACCAGGATGACCATGGCGACGATCGCGAACGTGACCGCGAGGCGCTGGGCGCCGTGCGTCTCGCGGCGCCCGTGCGGGTAGAAGATCACCGCCGGCACCGCGAGCACCGCGAGCCACATGAACGGGCTCGTGCCGAGGAAGCCGAACGTGGGGTTGAACAGGAGGTCGACGCAGTGCTCGAGGTTCGGAGGCTCGATGCCGAACAGGCCGCGCACGTGGAACGCCTTGTACGAGGCGTTCTCGAGCATCTTGTGGCCCGGCGTGAAGGGGTCGCCGTAGGCGCGCCACTGGAACAGCATCAGCACCGCGACGTCGATCGCGCCGCCGATCCCGAACGCGACGAGGCGCGTGGGCCGGTAGAACGTGAAGAGCGCGTAGACCCCGAGCACCGCCGACACCACGAGGCCGTGGTACTCGAGCACCGTGCAGAGGCCCGTGAGGAGGCCCGCGAGGAATGCGCGCTTCCACGACCGCTCGCGGGCGTCGGTCGCGTGGTCGAGGCGCTCCTCGGTGATCACGGCGAACGCCGAGAACGCCGCGCAGGCGAACGCCGCGTGCGACACGAACATCTGGGCGTACGCGAGGAAGTTCGTCCCGAGGCCGGCGGCGACCACCGCGGTCATGCGGAACACGACGTCGGGCACGAACCTTCGCAGGAAGCGCTCGAACCAGATCAGGAACAGGAAGCAGGGGATCTGGGTCGTGAAGAACCGCATCACGAAGGTGGCGTCGCGGAGCCACGCGGCCTTCTCGACCGGCGGGGAGCCGACGCCCGGAGGGGTGCGCCCGCGGAGCCCTTCGAGCTTGACCCACGTCCAGTAGGGGACCACCCCGAGGTAGCTGATCGCGGGGCCCTTCACCGAGTAGACGTGCTCGACCTTGGTCACGGGGTCGGGCGCCTTGGCCATGTCGTTGATCCAGCCGTGGCGCTGGACCATGCGGTCGATGCGGAGCGTGCCGTCCTCGACCAGCGCCATGGTCATGTAGGTCCGCACGTTCTCGTTGGGGTTGTTGACCGCCGCGAGGTACGGGAACACCGACAGGATCACCACACCTGCCAGGGCCAGGCACAGCGCGACACAGCGCGACGGTCGCAGGAGCCCAGGCACGCGCCGCTTCTAGCAAGCTTCCCCGGCTGGACCAAGCCCTGGCCCGGGACGTGCACAAGGGGGCTCCGGGCGCTAGAGTCCCGCCCCTCCGCATGTCCCAAGACCTGTTCGCCAATCACGTCCCGCTGATGCGCCCCTGGCTCGGCGAAGAAGAGGTGCAGGCCATCCGCGAGGTGGTGCTGTCCGGGTGGGTGTGCCTCGGCCCCAAGGCCGCCGAGCTCGAGCGGCGCATCGCGGCCATGGTGGGCGCCAAGCACGGCGTCGCCACCAACTCGGCCACCAGCGCGCTCCACCTCACCATGCAGGTGATGGGTGTGAAGCCGGGCGACGAGGTCATCATCCCGACCTTCACGTGCATGGCCAACGCCAACGCGGTGGTCATCGCCGGGGGCGTGCCCACGTTCGCCGACATCGACCGGCGCACCTACAACCTCGACGCCGCCGACGTCGAGCGCCGCATCGGCCCCAAGACCCGCGCCATCATGATGGTCGATCAGATCGGCCTCCCCGCCGACCTCGACGCCATGAAGGCCGTCGCCGACAAGCACGGCCTCCTCCTGTTCGACGACGCCGCCACCGCGTTCGGCGCCAAGTACAAGGGTCGCTACCTGGGCGGGCACGGCGTCCCCACCTCCTACAGCTTCCACCCGCGCAAGATGATCACCACCGGCGAGGGCGGGATGATCATGCTCGACGACGATGCCTGGGCCGAGCGCGCGCGCGTGCTCCGCTCGACCGGCGCGAGCGTCTCCGATCTCAAGCGCCACGAGGCCAAGGGCGCGCTGTTCCAGGAGTACTTCGAGTCCGGCTACAACTACCGGCTCACCGACATCCAGGCCGCGATGGGCCTCGTGCAGCTCGACAAGGTCCCCGCCATGCTGCAGCAGCGCGCCGACCAGGCCGCGCGCTACCACGCGCTCCTCGCGAAGCTCGAGGAGGTCGAGCCGCCCTTCGTCCCCGAGTGGGCCACCCACGCCTGGTCGTCGTACTGCATCCGCCTGAGGCCTTCCGCGAAGGTCTCGGCCGACGAAGTGGTGCGCCGCATGGCCGAGCGCAACGTCAGCTGCCGACGCGGCATCCAGCCGCTCCACCACGAGCCGTATTTCCGGGACCGCTGGGCGAACGACCACTTCCCGGAGACGGAGGCGGCTGCCAAGGAGACCCTCTTCCTCCCAATCTTCCCCGGGCTCACCGAGCAGGAGCAGCTGCAGGTGGTGGCCGCGCTGGAGCAGAGCCTGCGCGCATGAGCGTCACGAGCGAGCCCCGCGTCGACACCCCGCAGGTCCGCAGCCTGCGCGGGCCGATCATGCTGCTCGTGAAGCTCGGGCTCGCGGCGGCGCTCGTCGGCTGGCTCGTGCACACGCGCGCCCTCGATTTCGGCGCGCTCCGCTTCCTCGTCATGGACGCGCGGCTCTTCGTCGCGAACCTCGCCGCGTTCATCGCGTGCTCGGTCGTCCTGTCGACCGCGCGGTGGTGGCTCTTGCTGCGCACCGTCGGCGTGCGGCTGCCGGTCGGTCGGGCGACAGCGCTGCAGATGATGGCCCTCTTCTTCAACGTCGCCATTCCCGGCAACATCGGCGGCGACTTCGTCAAGGCGCTCTACGTCGCGCGCGATCAGGGCACGCCGCGTGCGCCGCTGCTCCTGCTCGTCGCCATCGAGCGGGTGCTCGGGCTCCTCGGCCTCGTGTTCATGGCGTCGATCGCGGCGCTCGCGCGGCCAGGGGTGTTCGCCAACGCCGCGCTGCGGCCCACCCTCGTCGTCGTGCTGTTGCTCGCGGCGGGAGGCGTCGTCGGGCCCGTCGTCTTCGCGCTGTTGCTCCGCTGGTTCGGCCCACGGGCGGACCCGTGGCTCGGCGGACCATCCCGCGTCGCACACATCGTCGCGCAGCTCGTCGCGGGGAGCCGCTTGGTCCTGCAGCGGCCGCTCCTGTTGCTGCTCGCGCTCCTCTGCTCGATGGCGATGCACGGCGTCGCCATGGCGTATTTCACGCTCCTCACGCGCGTCGTCGCGGGGCACGCCGTGGACTACGGCGCGGTGGCCACCGTGTTCCCCATCGGCCTCCTCACCACGGTGCTGCCGCTCTCGCCCGCCGGTATGGGCGTCGGGCACGTGGCCTTCGATCGGCTCTACCAGCTGGTGGGGCTCACCGGGGGCGCCACGGTGTTCAACGTGTTCTTGCTCGGCCAGCTCGTGCCGTGCACGGTCGGGGTGCTGCCCTACCTGATGCTCCGCATCAAGGACACCGTGCGCGCGGCGAACGACGAAGCCCCCACCGCCGACTGACTATTCGAGGACGACCTCGGCGATCGCGCCGCCCTGGCCGGCCCACGTCTTGACCACGATGCGCACCTTCTCGACCGGGGTCTTGCCGACGCCGAGGTCGATGCTCCGCCAGTCGGGCTTGAGGGAGAACGGCCCGAGGTTGGTGGGGATGGTCTTGATCGGTCGCCCTCCGCTCCACACCTCGATGTCGGCCTCGAGCACGCCGCGGTCGGGGTTGCCGCTGTTCTTGCCGTTGAGGATCTTGATGCGGGTGAACGGGCGCGGCTTGCTCGGCGCGACCTCGAGCCAGCCCGGCGTGGCGTCGGGCAGGAGCCACTCGGTGGAGTCGACCCCGTCGGTCACGTTGGCGGGGGCGAAGCGGGCGCCCCAGCTCGTGGAGGCGTCGGTCTTGAGCGAGACGGGGCGCCGCGCCAGCCACACCCCGAACACGAGCGAGGCGATCAGGAAGAAGGCCACTCCACCGACCCGCGTCCGGCGGACGCGTACGCGCTCGGCGTCGTCGAAGGCGAGAGGCAGGAGCACGGCGTCGAGGGCTGCGTGCAGGTCAACGAGGGTCTTGAAGAGCGCCTGGTGTTCGCCTTCGACCTCGGCGTCGAGCACCGGGAGGCGTTCGCTTGCCGAGAGCGCCTTCTCGATCTCCGTGCGCTGTTCGTCGGGCAAGGGGGGGGCCTGGTCGGCGCCGCTCGCGGCGTGGGCGAGCTCGAGCGCGGCGCGCGCGAGCGCGAGCGCCTCTGCGCGGCCGCCGTACGCCCACAGGGCCTCGGCGGCCTCCTTCTTCTGCTGCGCCTGGTGCACCTGACGCTGGAGCGTCGTGCGCTGCTCGGCCGGCATCTTGGCGGCCCGCTGCTCGGCGTCACGCAGCAGGAACCACTCGCGAACTTCGGTGGAGATGGACGACATCGCGGCGGCCGTACGCTACCCAACGGACCGCGCAGCGTCGAGCCCGTAGGCCTCGATCTGAGCGGCCGTCAGGGTGGCGACGTCTTCGCCGGCGTAGAACGCGCGGTACCACGTCACGGTGCGACGGACGGTCTCTTCGAGCGGCCACCGCGGTCGGAAGCCGAGCTCCGCGACGGCGAGGTCGATCGCGAGGCGGAGCACGCCGGCCTCGTGGAGGGCGCTCGCGTTGCTGCCGTCGGTCCACCGGCCCTCCCCCCAGGCCGCAACGAGGCGATCCGCGAGCGCCGCGACGTCGCAGGCGTCACCCGCCGCCGGGCCGAAGTTGTACGCAGTGCAGTGCCGGGCCGCGTCCGGTCCGAGCAGTCGCGCCGCCAGCGAGAGGTACCCGCCGAGCGGTTCGAGCACGTGTTGCCACGGGCGGACGCTGCGCGGGTTGCGCACCACGAACGGCTCGCCCGCCGCGAGCGCGCGCACCGCGTCGGGCACGAGCCGCGCCTCCGCCCAGTCGCCGCCGCCGATGACGTTGCCCGCGCGCGCCGTGGCGAGCGCGACGCCGTGCTCGACCAGGCGCTCGGGCGCGAAGAAGCTCCGCCGATAGCTCTGCGTCGCGATCTCGCACGCCGCCTTGCTGGCCGAGTAGACGTCGTGCCCGCCGAGCGCGTCCGGCTCGCGGTAGCCGTGCACCCACTCGCGGTTCTCGTAGCACTTGTCGCTGGTGACAACGACCACCGCGGCGCGCGTCCGGGCCTTGCGCAAGGCCTCGAGCAAGTTGACCGTGCCCATCACGTTGACCTCGAGGGTCTCGTGGGGCTCGGCGTACGAACGGCGCACGAGGGGTTGCGCGGCGAGGTGGAACACGACCTCGGGGGCGAGCCCCTCGACGAGGGCCTCGAGCTTCGGGCGGTCGCGAACGTCGCCCTCGATCGAGCGACAGCGCTCGCCCACGCGCGCCGCCTCGAACAGGCAGGGCTCCGTGTCTGGTGCGAGCGCGTACCCGGTGACCTCGGCGCCGAGGGCCGCGAGCCAGGTGGTGAGCCAGCCGCCCTTGAACCCGGTGTGCCCGGTCACGAGGACGCGTCGGCCACGCAGCGGCGCGAGATCGGCGAAGGCACTCATCGTCGCTCCGAGGATAGCGCACGTCGGCGCCGCACCCGGCCGAGCACCAACCACGTCGCGAGGACGAGGGCCGTGCACGAGGTGAGGACGAGGCCGGCGGTCAACCGCCGTGGCCAGTACTGCACGTGGACGTGCTGCTTGCCCTGGCCGACGTCCACCACCAAGAGGAGCCGCTGCTCGCGCACCGTGCCCACGTTCGAGCGCCACCCCACGTCGTAGGCGCTGTTGAGGAGCACCCGCGCGGAGCCCTCGGGTACCTCGACGTCGAAGTCGAACGTGCTCGGGGTGCGCTTGACGTTGGTCACCCGCGCGCGGTCGCTGCGCGCCTGCGGGACGTCGCCCGGCCACAGTGGCGCGCCCCACCCGAACACGAACTCCTGGCGACACCCGAGCCAGGCGCGGTTGTCGCGCGGCTGGTCGGGCCAGTTCGCGAGGTCCTTGAGCGCGTAGTGGAGGTTCTCGGCCGGCGTGCGGGCCTCGAGCGGCTTGCCGCCGACGCGGCTCGCCACCACCCGCTGATCGAGGATGACGGTGTCGACCACCGTCACGAGCGCGGCCGATCCGAGCGCGCCGATCGCGAGCGCAGCCAGCAATCGCAGGCGCGGGAACCGGTGCGCGAGGAAGCGCGGCACGCGGTCGAGCGCGAGCCCCCCGGCGAGCACGAGGATCATGAACACGAAGATGCGGAACCGCGAGGGCACGCGCATCGCCGTGAAGGGGAACACGCGCTCGTGCAGCCAGGCCCACGGCGCGTCGTCGTCGTAGCCGCCGAGCATCAGCCAGAAGCACGGGATCAGCACGACCCACATCCAGCGCGCGCGCCGGATCGCGACCAGGAGCCCCACCGCGGCGAGCGCGAGGCCAGGCAGCCCGAGGAAGCTGATGTACTCACCCCACACGTACTGCTGCCCGGGCAGCTTCGGCCACCACCGCCACTGCGGCCACAGGAACATGGCCTTGAGCGTGTGCGCGCGCGCGAGGTGGTCCCAGTCCGGCTCCATGTGGCGCTTGTGGATCGCGAACTGCTCGGCGAGCGGCAGCAGGCGCGCCGCGGACAACCCCACCATCACCGCCACCGTGACCAGCGCGGCGACGGCGATGCGCGGCAGGCGCCGCGGGGTCGCGCGGGTCAGCGTCTCGAGACCGAGCACCACCGCGCCGAGGGGCAGGGGATACGTGCCCCCGTCGTAGACGATGAGCGCGAGCATCGCGCCGAGCCCCACCGCGGCGCCGAGTCCGTGCTCCGCGCGCCGCCACAGGTAGATCAGCCACGGCATCAGCCAGAACGAGACGAACGTGAAGTGGGCGCCGGCGACCTGGCTCGTGAGGGTCGCGCCGAAGCCCCACATGGTGGCCGAGAACGCCGCGCCGATCTGGCCGAGGCGCAGGTCGCGGCGCGCGAGCAGCCACATCCCGAAGAAGCCGGCGAGCGCGTGGGCGAGCTGCCAGACGATGCTGGTGAGGTTCGCGTTCACCGGCTGCAGCGCGAGCAGGAGCGGCGAGACCACGAGCGCTTCCGGGTGGTCCCAGAGCGGGATCCCGAGGCAGTCGTAGGGGTTCCACAGCGGGAGCTCGCGGGCGCGGAGGGCCGCCTTGCCCACCTCGATCTGGTGGAGGAACCGCTCGCCGTCGCCGGTCGGGGTGGTCGGGTAGGCCGCGATCATCGGGCCCCAGACGAGCGCGAGCATGAGCAGCGAGAGCCACAGGAGCCAGTTCCGTCGCAGCCACCGGGGCAGGAGGACGCGGAGGAGCGGCGGCATCGCTCAGGCCCGCCGGCGGCGACGGAGGAGCGGGGCGGCGAACACCGCGAGCGTCCCGAGGGCGCCCAGGCTCGTCAGCGCGAGGCCCGTGAAGAACCCTCGCGGGCGGTACTGCAGGACGACGTGGTGTCGGCCCGCGGGCAGCGCGAGGTCGAGCATCAGCGCGGGGCTCTTCAGCACGCGGCCGATGCTGGGTTTCCACTCCGCCGCGAAGCTCTGATTGAAGTGGACCACGGTGGGCCCCGGAGCCTCGACGTCGAGCACCCAGGTGTTCTGGCGGACCAGCACCTTGCTCAGCGTACCCGCGTCGGCCCAGGCCTGCGGCACCTCGCCCATGCGCAGCGCGCGCGCCGGGGGCAGCTCGAGCGACAGCGAGTAGCAGCTGTCGGTCCCGAGGTTCTTCATCGGGTTCTCGGCCTTGCGCGCGAGGTCGTCGAGGCCGGGCTCGAGGTGGTAGGGGCGCGCGAGCGGGTCGAGCTTGGGCAGCGGCGCCTGCTGCGGCAGGTCCTTGTAGAGCTTGCGCGCCGCGGCGAGCGGGTCGGCCGCGGCGAGCACGCCCGCGGCGAGCAGGATGGCCACGAGGTGGGGCCGCTTCACGGCCTTGATGGCCTCGTGCAGCGCCACGGCCGCCGCGCCGGCGATCGCCAGGTCGACCACGATGATCCACCGCGAGGGCACGTTCATCTGGTGGAACAGCGGCAGCCGCGAGAGGAGGACGAACGGCGCGTTGGGCGAGCTCACGCCCCGGGTGAGCAGCATCGAGCCGACGAGGAGGAAGAACAGGTCCCATCGCCGCGGCTTGAGGATCAAGGCGGTGCCGGCGCCCGCGATGCCCATGCCGACGACGAGCGGGCCCACGTAGCCGCGGTACTCGTCGGCGCTGTAGTTCACCCCCGCAGGGCGGTTGATCTCGGCCTCGCCCAGCATGGCGAAGAAATGCGGCCACTGCGGGGAATCTTTCTCGGCGAACACCCGCGGATAGCGCGTGATCAGATCGAGCATCGGCACGAGCTTCACGGCCGCGAGGCAGATCCCGAGGCCGAGGGTCAGACCGAGCACCCGACCGACGGTGGCCGCGCCGACCCCGTGCGCGAACACGCGCGGCACCGAGACGAGCAGCAGCGCGACGACGGTGAAGGCGAGCGGGTAGAGCCCGCCCTCGAGCCCCACGAGCCCGAGCGCCACCCCGGCGCCCGCGGTCGCGCGCACGTCCCGCTCGCCCATCCGCGCGAGGGCCAGCACCCAGGGCAGGAGCGCCACCGCCGCGAAGTGCAAACGGAACCCCGTGTGGAACACCACGCCGCCCGCCGCCGCGAAGACCACGCCAGCCATGAACGCCGGCAGTCGGTCGACGAGCAGCGCGCGCCGCGCCCACGCGTAGCCACCGGTGATTCCGACGATCGCCGCGACCAGCAGGTAGCCCCGCACCATCGCGTCGCCGCGGATGCCGAGGAGGCCGGCGACCAGCGTGCCGATCACCGTGGTGTCGGGGTTGCCGAGGTAGGGGCTGCCGCCGCACTGCGAGCGGTCCCAGAGGGGGAAGCCGTCGCCACGCAGGAACGAGGTGCGCGCGACCTCGAAGGCGCGAACGCCGAGCTGCCCCTCGAGGCCGGGCGTCGAGCCGCGCAGGTACATCGCGCGGAGCGCCTGCGCGACGACGATCGCCGCGGCGAGCACGACCCCGCGGACGGCCCACCGCCTCAGCGCGGCCTGGGTCGCTCGACGCATCGATTACTCCAGCACGGCCTCGGCGAGGGCGGCGCCCTGGCCGGCCCACGTCTTGACGACGATGCGGACCTTCTCGACGGGCGCGCTGCCGGTGCCGAGCTCGATGCGGCGCCACTCGGGCTTGAGCGAGAACGGCCCGAGGTTCACGGGCAAGGTCTTGATCAGCTTGCCCTGCGACCAGACCTCCACGTCGGCGTCGAGCACCGCGCGATCCGGGTTGCCGCCGCCCTTGCCGTTGAGGAGCTTGAGCCGCGTGAACGGCCGCGGCTTGAGCGGCGCGAGGTCGATCCAGCCGGGCGCGAGATCGGGGAGCTGCCACTCGGTCGCGTCGGCGCCGTCGGTGGCGAGCTGCGGCGGGAACCGCGGCCCGTTGCTCGCGGAGGCCTCGGCCTTGAGCTGCACCGGGCGGCGCGCGAGCCACACGGCGGCGACGATCGCGGTCAGGACCAGCAGCACCACCCCGCCGATGCGGACCACGCGCACGCGGCGCCGGTCGACCTTGTCGAGCGCGACGGGGAGCAACGCCTCGTCGAGCTTGTTCTGCAGGTCGACGAGCTTCTCGAACTGGCGCTCGTGCTCGGCGCGCAGGTCTCCTTCGAGCTCCGGCACGGGCTTCTCGAGCAGCTCGTCGGCGGCGGCCCTGCGCTCCTGCGTCACGACGGGCGCGCCCTCGACGTCGAGCGCCGTGCGGGTCAGCTCGAGGGCGGTGCGAGCGAGGACCAGCGCCTCGGCCCGCGCGCCGTAGGCCCACAGCGCCTCCGCGGCCTCGCGCTTCTGGTGCGCCCGGTGGACGAGGCCGTGGAAGGTCGAGTGCGCCGCGGCCATGCCCGTCGCCCGGGACTCGGCGTCGCGCAGCAGGAACCACTCGCGCAGGTCGGAGGCAAGGGAGGCCATCGGCGAGGGGCCGCACGCTACCCAACGGATTGCCGAGCGTCGAGCCCTCTCACGGCCGGGTTGCCACAGGAATGCTACATTGGCCAGATGTCTTTCCGGTCGATTCTCGGTGTGGTCGCGGTTTCCACTTGCATGCTCCCCGTCGCGTGTTCTTCGGACGACGGGGGCACCCCGACCACCGACTCCGGGGTCGACACCGGCGCCGACACCGGCCCGCTCGACCCGCTCGCGGTGCCCTGCACCGACACGAAGGACGCCGTCTACGGCGCCCCGGGCACGTTGCCCGCCGACAAGGGCGCCATCCTCAAGTGCAGCCCCGCCGACACGATCGCCAAGGCCGCCCTCCAGGCCAAGGTCGACGGCATCGGCTACAAGGGCAAGGCGCTCACCAGCGGCTACCGCAGCTACCGCATCCTCTACCGCACCGAGCGCGGCACCAAGACCCCGAGCGCCGGCTACACGAGCGCGATGGTGTTCCTCCCCGACACGCCGCGCGCCGCGAAGCTGCCCGTGGTCCTCTTCGGGCGTGGCAGCCGTGGCCAGGCCGCAAAGTGCGCGCCTTCGCGCCTCGAGCCCGAGGGCGCCTACGTGCAGGGCGACTACGACGCGGCGGTGCTCCCGCTCGTCGGCGCCGGCTACGCGGTCATCGCCCCTGACCTCTCCGGCTACGCGAACTTCGGCGCCGCGGACAACCCCGTCGCGGCCTACGGCAACGCGAACGACTCGGGCAAGGCGCTCCTCGACGGCAGCCGCGCACTGCGCAAGCTGGTCCCCACCATCCTGAGCGACAAGGTCGTCCTCGTCGGCCACTCGCAGGGCGGCCACGTCGCGCTCTCCGGCGCCGCGCTCTCGGGCACCTACGGCGTCGACGGCACGCTCGCGGGCGTCGCGCTCTATGCGCCGCTCTGGCTCGCCCAGCGCACCTGGGGCGCGCTCCTGCTCCTCGCCGACGCCTACCCCATCGCCACCGAGCCCACGCCGAACGCCGTGAGCATCTGGTACCACTACACGACGAGCGAGCTGCTCGACGGCCCGGGCCGCGGTGGCGACGTCTTCAGGGCCGACAAGCGCGCGGCCATCAAGGCCTTCGTCGAGTCCGACTGCTGGGCGAAGAACTACCCGAAGCTCGAGGCGCTCGGCACCAAGGCGACCGACCTCTTCGACCCCGCGTTCGACGCGGCCGTCACCAACGCCGCCGCCGCCGGCTCGGCGTGCCCCACCGCCGATCCGGCCAAGACCCTCTGCGAGACCTGGATGGCCCGCTACAAGGCCGACCGTCCCTCGCTGTCCGCGCTCAAGGCGCCGGTGCTCTTCATGTATGGCGCCAAGGACACGACCATCCCTCCCCAGCGGGTGACCTGCGCGATCGACACGATGGAGAAGGACGGCGTCAAGCCCACCTACTGCGTCGACCCCGACCAGGACCACGGCGGCATCGTCCGCGCCAAGTCGAGCTACGTGGCCGACTGGATCGGCAGCGTCACGCTCGGCGAGACGGCCCCGGCGGCCTGCGCCAAGGGCAAGGAAGCGATCCTCGCCACCGACGGCAAGCCCGCCACGTGCGACCCGATTCCCCCGAACGATTGAACGGCACGCCAGGGAGGTTGCAGCCTATCGGCCGATAGTTTGCGGGTCGAAGGTGGTCGCGCTGTAACCGGGTCCCCTCCGGAGGTTCCCGATGAGCAGCACGTCGAACAGTGGCTTGGGCAAGGGCATCGTCATCGTCGCCGCGAAGCGCACCGCGTTCGGCACGATGCAGGGCGCTCTCAAGGGCATCACCGCCAACGATCTCGCCGTGCACGCGGCCAAGGCGGCGCTCGCCCAGAGCGGCCTGAGCGGCGCCGACATCGACCACGTGATCGTGGGCAACGTGCTCCAGTCGAGCGCCGACGCGATCTACTGCTCGCGCCACGTCGGCCTCAAGGCCGGGGTGCCGATCGAGGTGCCGGCCGTGACCGTCAACCGCCTCTGCGGCTCGGGCTTCGAGGCGCTCGTCCAGGGCGCGCACCGCCTGCTCCTCGGCGAGGCCAGCGCGGTCCTCGTCGGTGGCACCGAGAACATGACCCAGGCCCCGCACGTCATCCGCGGCGGTCGCGAGGGCTTCGCCTTCGGAAAGTCGCCGGCGCTCGAGGACTCGCTCTGGAGCTGCCTGACCGACAGCTACTGCAACGCGCCGATGGCCGTCACCGCCGAGAACCTCGCCACCAAGTACGGCATCACGCGCGAGCAGTGCGACCAGTACGCGATCACCTCGCAGAAGCGCTGGGCCGAGGCCAACGCCGCGGGCGCGTTCAAGGACGAGATCGCCGCCATCGACCTCCCCGGCAAGAAGAAGGACGCACCGCCCGTGGTCTTCGCGACCGACGAGCACCCGCGCCCCCAGTCGACGCCCGAGTCGCTCGCCAAGCTCCCGCCCGTCTTCAAGAAGGACGGCGTGGTCACGGCCGGCAACGCGAGCGGCATCTGCGACGGCGCCGCGATGCTGGTGCTCACCACCGCCGAGTACGCCGCCCAGAAGGGCCTCACGGTGCTCGCCAAGCTCACCTCGTGGGGCGTCGCCGGCGTGGATCCCACGCTGATGGGCATCGGCCCGGCGTACGCGATCCCGAAGGCGCTCGACCGCGCCGGCATCAAGCCGGGCGACGTCGACTTCTACGACATCAACGAGGCGTTCGCCCCGCAGTGGCTCGCGTGCGCCAAGCACCTCGAGATCCCGCTCGAGAAGGCCAACGTCAACGGCGGCGCGATCGCGCTCGGCCACCCGCTCGGCGCCTCGGGCGCGCGCATCACGGCGAACCTGGTCTACACGCTCGCGCAGAAGGGCAAGAAGATCGGCGTCGGCAGCGCGTGCATCGGTGGCGGCCAGGGCATCGCGGTCGTCATCGAACGGGCGTAGCTCCGGCGTACGGGGCGTGTGGGGCCCACCGGGCGTGGCGGGGGCCTCCTCCGAGACACCGGGGGGCCCTCACACGAGCCCGACCTCTGTCCTGCCTTCCAGCGGGGGCGCTGCGCGTTGCTTGCGCCGGAGTGTCTTTGCGGTGTCTCGGAGGAGGCCCCCGCCACGCCCTCTCGGGAGCACACGCCCGTGGCCTCCGCTTCGGGGGTGGTCTCGAGCTTTGCTCTCGCGTCGGTGGGACCTGCGGTACTTCCCACCGCTTGGCGAGGGCCGGAGCGACCGGATGCCGATGCGCCGTGCTTGGTACGCCTGCGAGGTGAGACGACGCGCGGCACTCGCACATGGGGGGGCTGATCGGCGGCTGTCGGCGCAGTCCCGAGCCATCAAGTCGGCGCCGGCGAGCGAGTCTTCGGCAGCTTCGGCGGTGTCCTCGTCGGCCGTCGGCGACGGTTCGGTCGACGACGCACCTAAGAAGGTCTCCACCGACTTCGACGGCATCACGCGCGTGGAGGCGGTCGACTGCAACATCGTGGGCCACCACCCGACGCGGGGGCTGCTGTTGCTCACGAACAGCGGCCTCGACAGCCAGCCGGCGCTGTCCACCGACGGGCGCGTGGCGTTCGCCCGCTGGGTCACCAACGATTGCGCGGCGCCCGACGAACCCAACGTCTCTTGCTCGGAGCTGTGGCTCCTGGTCAGCAAGGGATCGCCGACGCGCCTCCTCGACAAGGGGTCTCCCACCCCTCGTGGACGTTCGCCCTGGTGCGATCGGGAAGCTTACCTTCTCCAAGGACGGTCACACGCTCTTCATGAACGACTCCGGGTTCGGGAGGGCGCTGGCTGGTTCGAGCGAGAGGTGACGAGCGGCCCGTGGTCGGGCGTGGCGATCGTCTGCGGCATGCCTCTCCAGCCCGCCCCGGACTACGGCCGCAAGGAGGAGTGCGGCGTCGTCCGCGCCGACGCGAGTGCCCGCCGGACCCTCTCGGTCGAGCAGCAAGTGGAGCGCAGAGCTCGGCGAGAAGT
>JAEUKC010000053.1:0-6514 GCA_016794445.1 Myxococcales bacterium | reverse complement strand
GGCGCCTCGGCCGAGGAGCTCGCCAGGAACATCCGCGCCCACGGCCACCACGACGTGACCTACGTCGGCCCGCGCGCCGCGGTCACCGAGCGGCTCGAGGCCCTCGTGCGCCCTGGTGACATCGTCATCGCCCTCGGCGCCGGCGACATCAACAAGTGCGTGCGCGAGCTCCTCGCCTCGCGGCAGGCCGCGCAGGGGGTGCCGTGAGCAAGCTCCCGAGCAACCGCCGCGTGCTGACGCCTCCGCGCGCCGCGCCGGAGAACGTGCGCGTCGAGCGCGAGCCCGCGTGGGACCCGGACCTGCTCTGGCGCCGCCTGCGCTTCGTCGGTCGCATCGTCGTCGGCGTGGCCATCGTCGCCGCCGGCGTGTTCGCGGCGGTGCACGCCCGCCGCTACGTCACGAGGAGCCCGCGCTTCGCGCTCAAGGACCTGCGCATCGACGGCGGCAAGCACCGCACCAAGGAGCAGGTCACGACCATCGCGGGCCTCGCGCTCGGCCAGAACGTGGTCGAGCTCGATCTCGAGGGCGTGAAGCAGAAGCTCGAGAAGGACCCCTGGATCGAGCGCGCGCACGTGACGCGCAAGCTGCCGTCGACCGTCAGCGTCGAGGTGTGGGAGCGCGAGGCCGGGGCGCTGGTCGCCCTCAGCACGGGCACGTTCCTCGCGACGCCGCAGGGCGAGATCTTCAAGCGCGTCGAGAACGAGGATCCCGGCGATCTGCCGGTGTTCACGGGCATCACCGACTCCGACGCCACCGCCGACCGCGAGGCCGTCGCGCAGATCATCCGCCGCGGCCTCGACCTCGCCGCCGAGATCGAGCGCGTCGGGCTCTTCGGCGGGCGCGTGCAGGAGCTCAACGTCGACCACGACGGCGGCATCACCGCCTCCGTCGGCAAGCAGAAGGTCGTGCGCCTGGTCTTCGGCAAGACCAACTATCGCCCCAAGATCCGCACCGGCGCCCGCATCGAGGCCGAGCTCGCCCGCCGCGGGGCCCGCCCGACCGTCGTGTTCCTCGACGACGACGTCCATCCGGAGCGCATCGTGGTCCGGCTCGTGGCCGCGCTGCCCCCGGCCCAGGTGACGGTGGAAGAGCCAAAAAAGGCCGTCGCGCCCGCGAAACCGGTCGCCAAGGCGGGCAAGCACCCGAAGGGGGGCAACCCGTGAGCGCACACAAACTTGGCCGTTCGTTCCGACATCCGCGAGGGTCGGCGCAGGAAACGGAACGGGAGCAAACTCGGATGGCCAAGCAAGGTGAGATCGTCGTCGGGCTCGACATCGGCACCACCAAGGTGTGCGCGGTGGTCGCCGAAGTCCGCGCAGGCGAGGGTGGGGACATCGAGCTCGAAGTGCTCGGGGTCGGCAACGTGCCCTGCAAGGGACTGCGCAAGGGCGTCGTCGCCAACGTCGCATCGACCACCGAGTCGATCCGGCAGGCGATCGAAGAGGCCCAGAACATGGCGGGCGTGGAGATCCGCACCGTGTTCGCCGGCATCGCCGGGAGCCACGTCCGCGCGCAGAGCAGCAACGGCGTCGTCGCCATCGCCTCCAACGAGGTGACCCGGAGCGACGTGGACCGCGTCCTCGAGAACGCGCGCGCCATCCCGATCCCGACGGATCGGCAGATCCTCCACGTGCTCCCCTGCGAGTACCTGGTCGACACGCAGGACGGCATCCGCGAGCCGATCGGCATGAGCGGCGTGCGCCTCGAGTGCAAGGCCCAGCTCATCACGGCCGCCCGCTCCTGCGTCGAGAACGTCATCAAGTGCGCCGAGCGCTGCGGCCTCACCGTGGCCGACATCGTGCTCGAGCCCCTGGCCTCGGCCGAGGCGGTCCTCACCGAGGACGAGCGCGAGATCGGCGTCGCGGTCGTCGACATCGGCGGCGGCACGACCGACCTGATCCTCTACGTCGACGGTGGCATCGTGGGCGCGAGCGTCATCCCCGTCGGCGGGATGAGCGTCACGAGCGACATCGCGGCCGGCCTCCGGACCCCGATGGCCGAGGCCGAGCGCCTCAAGCACGCCCGCGGCTGCGCTCTCGGGCGCATGGTCGGCGGCGACGAGGAGATGGAGGTCCCCGGGGTCGGTGGCTACGCCGCCCGCCGGGTCCCCCGCCGCGTCCTCGCGGACATCATCGAGCCCCGCGTGGAGGAGATCTTCGCCGTGGTCCGCCAGAAGCTCGAGGAGAGCGGCTACCTCGAGCAGCTCTCGGCCGGTGTGGTCCTCTGCGGCGGAGGCGTCCTGCTCGACGGCACCACCGAGCTCGGCGAGGAGATCCTCGGCATGCCGGTTCGTCGGGGGTACCCCGTCGGCGTCCGTGGCCTCACCGACCTGGTCCACGGGCCCCAGTTCGCGACGGCCGTCGGCCTCGCGCGCTACGGCGCCCACACCCTCGCGGCCCAGGCCGCGCGCGACGAGGAACCCGCGGTGGTTCCCGTCAGCAAAGCGGGCACTGCTCGCGAGGAAGCTTCGCCTCAGGAACGCCCAGGGTTCTGGGGTTGGCTGAAGGCTGCGTTCTGAAGTAGTTGATTTCGCATAGCTTATTCATTTCGGACACTTAGATATTTCAAGACGTTACTTATTCTGCTTATATAAGGGCAGCTCACTAGGTTGGCCGCAGTGACGGGGAAGAGGCGCCCCGTGCCGACCGCAAACGAGCAAGCCCCTCGACACTAGGCAAAGAGACAAGGGGACACGTCGCGTCTGGATAAGACCAAGGCGCGCGGCGGAGGACGAGATGGGCTTCCAGATCGAGTTCGCAGACGACCAGCAGGAGAGCCAGGCCCGGATCAAGGTGATCGGCGTGGGCGGCTCCGGCGGCAACGCCGTCAACACCATGATCGAGTTCGGCCTGGATGGGGTCGAGTTCATCGCCATCAACACGGACCGGCAGGCGCTCGACGCCAACGCGGCCCCGACCAAGCTGCAGATCGGCGGCGCGGTCACCAAGGGTCTCGGCGCTGGTGCCAACCCCGACCAGGGGCGCAAGGCGGCCCTCGAGGACGTCAACCGCATCAAGGAGCTCGTCTCCGGCGCGGACATGGTCTTCATCACCGCCGGCATGGGCGGTGGCACCGGTACCGGTGCGGCGCCCATCGTGGCGCAGATCGCCCGCGAGGAGGGCGCTCTCACGGTCGGCGTGGTGACCAAGCCGTTCCTCTTCGAGGGGCGTCAGCGGAGCAAGCGGGCCGAGAACGGCCTGCACTTCTTGACCGAACAGGTCGACACTCTCATCACGATCCCGAACCAGAAGCTGTTCGATCTGGGCGAGGATCTCACGTTCATCGAGGCGTTCAAGCGGGCCGACGAGGTCCTCTACCAGGCCGTCCGGGGCATCTCGGATCTGATCACGCAGATCGGCATCGTCAACGTCGATTTCGCCGACGTGAAGACGGTCATGTCCAACATGGGCCGCGCCCTCATGGGCACCGGCTGCGCCAAGGGTCAGGGCCGCGCGCGGCTCGCCGCCGAGATGGCCGTCAACAGCCCGCTCCTCGACAACATCAGCGTCGAAGGCGCCACCGGCATCCTCCTCAACGTGGTCGGCGGCCCCGACATGAAGATGAAGGAGATCGAGGAGGCGGCCGCGCTCATCCAGGAGCAGGCGCACGAGGACGCCAACATCATCTTCGGTGCCTCCATCGACCCGTCGCTCGGCGAGATGGTCAAGGTCACCGTCATCGCGACCGGCTTCGACCGCGTCACCGAGGTGCACGACGCGCCGGCCATGTCCGCCGCGATCTCCTCGCAGAGCAACATGCGCACGACCCTGCCGAGCCAGCTCCCGCAGGCCGTGCAGCCGCTCGCCCGCACCGCCCCGCCTCCCACGCGCACCGCGCCTCCCCGCGAGGAGCCGCTGTTCGTGCAGCCGGTCCGCCGTCGGGAGACCGCCGCGCCCGCCTCGGCCAGCGTGGCCCGCGAGCCGGCGTCGCGCGAGAGCCGGTTCGCCTCGCCGCTGGACCAGGACTGGGACATCCCGGCCTACGTCCGTCGCGGCCAGTAAGGTTTCCCTCCGCAGTCACCCTACGGAGCTGGTTTCACCAGCGCTGGCCCTTGTCGGGTGGAAGACGTCGCGGTGCCTCCCCGCGGCGTCTTCGTTTATTTTGTTCGCCCTACCGAGATGCTGCTGCTCCGGAGCTACACGCGGGCCGATCGCGAAGGATGCGTGGCCCTGTTCGACTCCAACGTGCCCGCGTTCTTCGCGCCGGCCGAGCGGGCCTCGTTCGTCGACTACCTCGACGACGACGTCGTGCGCGAGGGCATCCAGGAACTCGTCCTCGTCGACGGGGACCGGATCATCGCCTGCGGGGGCCTCGGGCTCCGCGACGGCGAGGCGCGCATGTGCTGGGGCATCGTGCACCGAGAGCGCCACGGCCAGCACCTCGGCGATCTGCTGCTGCTCACGCGCCTCGTCCTGGGCGCACAGGCCGGGGCGAATCGGGGCGGACTCGACACGATCCCTGCGGTCACCACCTTCTTCGCCCGCAAGGGCTTCGTCGTCACCCGCGCCGAGGACGACCACTACGGGCCGGGCATCCACCGTCGCGACATGGAGCTCCCCCTCACCGAGGCGACCGTGGCCACGCTGCGCGCGGAGCTCGCCCGGCTCCTCCTCACCTGTGGCGTCGAGGTCGCGCCCGACGTCGGTCTCTCGCTCTAGGCCCAGGACACGAGCTGGACGAAGCGATCGTCCTCGGGCGCGCCCTCTTCCTTGGTGACCACGCGCCGGCAGTAGAGCTCGCACAGGCCCTTCACCACGCCGAGGAAGCCCAGGCGGAAGTGCTCCGAACGCGCGCACGGCTGGCGAATCCACTCGAGGCGCGCGTCCTTCACGCCCAGCTTCTCGACCTGGATGCCTCCGCCCTGCCAGGTGGGGAGCCGGAGCTTCTCGGCGCGGGTGAGCACCGACCAGGGGCCCACGCCCGCCTCCTTGGTCAGCCGCACGATCACGTTGAGCAGGCTCTTCTGGATGCGACGCGCGACGTCGGCGCCGATCTCGAGGCGCGCGTTGCGATCGAGCGGGAGGCGATCGCACGCCGCGTAGTGGATCAGGGCTCGCTCGACGGGCAACCACGCACCGGGGGTCATCGCCAGCATCTCCAGCCGATCGACCTCGGGCAGCGCCGCGAGATAGACATCCTGGAGTCCGCGCGACCGGATCGACTGCAGCGAGGCGCACAGGAGGGTGCTCCGCACGTGGGTCGTCGGACCCACGCGATCGGGAAACGGTACGACGACCTCCTTCGCCACCTGCACCGATCTTACACAAGGTGAACCCCAGCTCGGCCAGTCTGTCGGGTGTCGTACCCTCACCCACGTGCAGCAGCCCAGCGCCAGAACGCGGGGATGGGTTCGCGGATCGTGTCCACGCGGAGCTCGGGGTCGGAGCCCTCCTGGCGCCTCGCCGCGGGGATGCGTGGCAAGGTCGGCGCGTCGTCGTCGTCCTCGAACGAAGGCAGCGGGCGCTCGTCGGTCTGCATGAGAGTTCGGTGGCGACGGGCTCGCCGATCGGGTCACGCGCAACAGTGGCGGAAACTTCCATGCCTCGACGCGCGACGAAGATCGACCCAACCTCGCGCCGCATGCCCGCGCGGTCGCTCTACGGTCAGCCCGCGATCTACGATCTCCTGTTCCACGGCTGGAGCGCCGACCTCGCGCACTACCTCTCGCTCGCCGAGGCGCTGCGGCCGGCGTCGATCCTCGAGTGCGCGGTCGGCTCGGGGAGGGTGGCGTTGCACCTCGCGCGCGCGGGACATCGCGTGCACGGCGTCGACCTCGATCCCGCGATGCTCGAGGCCCTCGCGACGCGCGCAGCCCAGGAACCCTCGGGGGTGCAGGCGCGCCTCTCCTGGGCGCTCGGCGATCTGCGCGCGCTCGACACGGGGCGCCGGCACGGCCTCGTGCTCGCGCCGTTCAACGCGCTCGGACACCTGCACTCGTCCGCCGAACTCGCGGCGTTCCTCGGTCGGGTGCGCGCCGAGCTCGAGCCAGGGGGCACGTTCGCCTTCGACGTGTGGCTGCCCTCGGAGGCGACCCTCGCGGGCCGCGTCAGCGAATCACCACGCTTCCGCGACCCCCGTACCCTGGAACCCATTCGTTGCACCGAGACCACCCGCGTCGATCCCGCGACCGGGCTCCTCCACGTCGAGCTCGCGCTGCACGGGCTCGACGGCGACCCTCCCGAGGTGCTCGCGATCGCGCTGCGGGTCCGCGACGACGACACGCTCTCGGCCGCCCTCACCGAGGCGGGTCTCCGGGTGTGCGAGACGGTCGAGCTGGGCGAGATGCAGGGGTGGATCTGCCAATCGGTCTGTTCTGGGCTACCATGACGCCATGCGTCGCGGCGCCCTCTACCTCGCGCTCCTCGTGGGACCGTTCGCGTGTGGCTTCGAGCCCGGTGGCCAGGGCAGCCCCTTGGTCGAGGACGCGTCACGCGCCGAGGTCGGCGGCGTGGACACCGGCTCCGTCGATCCGGTGGACACGAGCGTGGACGCCGGGGCCGACATCATGGACGAA
>JAEUKC010000046.1:0-13373 GCA_016794445.1 Myxococcales bacterium | reverse complement strand
GCCCCAGGCCGACTTCGTCGAGCAGTCGTCCGACGACATCTGGCGCGCGTGCGGCGTCGCGGTGCAGAAGGCCCTCGCGCTCGGCGGCGTGCGCCCGGATCAGGTGCGCGGCGTGGGCTTCGACGCCACGTGCTCGCTGGTCGCGCTCGATGCCGACGACCGCCCCGTCACGGTGAGCCCCACCGGGGACGACGCGCAGAACGTGATCGTCTGGATGGACCACCGCGCCATCGCGCAGGCCGAGCGCATCAACGCCGGCCAGCACGAGGTCCTCCGCTACGTGGGTGGCACCATCTCGCCGGAGATGGAGACCCCGAAGATCCTCTGGCTGTCGGAGCACCTGCCGGCGTCGTTCGCGCGCGCGGCGCGGCTCTTCGATCTGCCGGATTTCCTCGTGTACAGGGCCACCGGGCACGACGTGCGGTCGCTCTGCACGACCGTCTGCAAGTGGACCTACCTCGGCCACGAGGCACGCTGGGACGACGCGTTCTTCCGCGCGGTCGGCCTCGGCGTGCTGGTCGACGAGGGATACCGGCGCATCGGCACCGACGTGCGCCCCATGGGCGAGCGCGCCGGCCTCCTCACGGCGAAGGCGGCCGCGGAGCTCGGCCTCGCCGAGGGCACGCCCGTGGCGGTCGCGATCATCGACGCCCACGCGGGCGGTCTCGGCACCGTGGGCCTCGCGATCGACGGCGAAGGTGTCGTCGACGAGGCCGCGCTCGAGCGCCGCGTCGCCCTGATCGGCGGCACCTCCACCTGCCACATGGCCGTCTCGCGCGAGCCGCGGTTCGTGCCCGGCGTGTGGGGCCCCTACCGGTCCGCGATGGTCCCCGGCATGTGGCTCACCGAGGGCGGGCAGTCCGCGACCGGCGCGCTCATCGACCACACCATCCACGGCCACGCGCGCGGCGCCGAGCTCGCCGCCGAGGCCAAGGCGCGCGGCACCACGGTCTACGCTCTCCTGAACGAGCGGGTCGCGCGCCTCGCGGCCGGCGTGGCGTTCCCCGCCGAGCTCGTGCGCGATCTGCACGTGCTCCCCGATCACCACGGCAACCGTTCACCGCGCGCGAACCCCACGCTCCGCGGGATGGTCTCGGGCCTCGCGCTCGACGACTCGCTCGACGCACTCGCCTTGCTCTACCTCGCCACGATCCAGGCGCTCGCCCACGGCACCAGGCACGTGCTCGACGCGTGCAACGCCGCTGGCCACCAGATCGACACCCTGATCGCGTGCGGTGGAGACGCGAAGAACCCGCTCTTCGTACGCGAGCACGCGGACGTCACCGGCTGTCGCGTGGTGCTCCCGGCCGAGGCCGAGGCCGTGGTGCTCGGCTCCGCGATGCTCGGCGCGGTCGCGGCCGGCGACGTCCCGAGCGTCGTCGCGGCCATGGGCGCGATGAGCCGGCAGGGCGCGATCGTCGAGCCGGCGCGCGGCCCCGTCGCGGCCTTCCACGCGAGGAAGCACCAGGTGTTCCTGCGCATGTACGACGACCAGATGGCGTACCGCGCGCTCATGGCGGGGTAGCACCGAAACCACCCAGCCTCGGTGACGTTCCAGACGAACGGCCGCGCCCTGCGCGAGCCCTGGAGGATTGCCGATGCACCACCGTGGTCTCCTGTCCGTCGCGTTCGCCCTCGCGCTCGCTGCCTGCAAGAACGACAAGCCCGCCCCGATCGCCGAGCAGGCGCCGCCCCCGGCCTCCGCCTCCGCCAGCGCGCCGCTCGCCGTGGGCGAGGCCAGCTACGTGATCCGCGCCGACGGCAAGGTCTCGGTGGGCATCGACGCGCCCCTCGAGAAGTTCAAGGGCGAGACCAAGAAGCTCGGCGGCTGGTTCCGCGTGCAACCCAAGAAGCTCGACGCCTCGACCGGCACCATCACCGCGAGCCTGCTCGAGTTCAAGACGATGACCTTCGACGACAAGGACAAGAACGAGAGCCAGACCGAGCACGCGCTCAACTGGTTCGAGGTCGGCGACGACGTGAAGGCCAAGCGCCCGAAGGACTTCGACAACTACAAGGAGGTCCTGTTCCAGATCGACGCCATCGAGTCGGTCACCCCCTCCGCGGACCTCACGCAGGTGCCCGAGAAGGATGGCCTGCGCACCGTCACGATGAAGGCCAAGGGGACCCTCTGGGTGCACAGCCGCCCCGCGCCCAAGACGGTGCTGGTCGAGCTCGCCTTCAAGGGCTCGCCCACGATGCCGAGCGAGGTCTCGTTCAAGACCAAGGAGCCCGTGCACGTGAGCCTCGCCGCCCACGACGTGAAGCCGCGCGACACCGCCGGCAAGTTCCTCGACGGCACCCTGTCGGTCATCGGCAAGAAGCTCGACGACGACGCGCAGGTGAACGTGGAAGGCAGCGCGACCCACGACCCGGGCGCGAAGGTCGCGGCGAGCGCCTCGGCGATGGCGAGCGCGATGGTGGCGGGCTGGCAGGCGATGCCCCCGCCTTCCGCGGCCCCTGCGGCCAGCCTGCCCGCGGCCGTCAAGCCGACGACCGGCAAGCCAGGCTCCGGGAACTGAGAGCCTACGGCGTTGCGTGGCCGCGGCGCAGGCGGTCGAGCCCGGAGGCGACCAGGATGATCCCGCCGGTGACGATCTCCTGCACCCAGTTCGGCAGCCCCATGTGGGTCGCGCCGGTCTTGATCACCGTCATCAGGAACGCCCCGATCATGGCCCCGAGGATCGACCCCTCGCCGCCCGACAGCGACGCGCCGCCGATCACGACCGCCGCGATCACCTCGAGCTCGAGGCCGACCGCGGTGGTCGGGTCGCCGACCGTGAGCATGGAGAACTCGAGCACGCCCGCGAGCCCGGCGAGCAGCCCCGCGATCGCATAGACCCCGATCTTCACGCGCTCCACGGGCACGCCGCAGAGCCGCGCGGTGCGCTCGTTCGAGCCCACCGCGAACACGTGCCGTCCGAAGCGGGTGGACGACAGCAAGAGCGCCGCGAGCACGGCCACCGCGATCGCCAGGAACACCCCGGTCGGGGGCCGGAGCGAACCCGCCGCGGGCTGCAGCAACGTCTCGAGGCCACGCGCGGGCGCGTCGATCTTCTGCTCGTTGGCGAGCCCCTTCGCCGCGCCGCGGAGGATGCTCATCGACCCGAGCGTGACGATGAACGGCAGCATCTTCAGGCGGGCGACGAGCGCGCCGCCGAGCGCGCCGCACAGCGTGGCGACCAGGCAGCCCCCGAGGGCCGCGACCAGCGGTCCGTGCCCACGCACGAGGAGCTTGGCGACCACCACGCTCGTCAGCGCGACGGAGGACCCGACCGAGAGGTCGATGCCGCCGGAGACGATCACCAGGGTCGCCCCGACCGCCGCGATCGCCACCACGACCGTCTGCTGGCTCATGGTGAGCAGCGTGGCCGCGCGCCCGAACGTCTCGGGGCGCAGCACGAGGAAGATCGCGTAGACGACCACGAGCGCGACGAGCGGTCCGAACCACTTCTTGGCGAGCAGGGCCTTCATGCGCCGACGGCCTCCTTGAGGATCGCGTGCTCGGTCCACTCCGCGATCGGGCGCGCCTCGCCGAGCCGACCGCGGCACATCACGGCCACCCGGTCGCACACGCCGAGCAGCTCGGGGAGGAAGCTCGACACGAGGACGATCGCCTTGCCTGCCCGGGCGAGGGCGTCGATCTCGGCGTAGATGGCCGCCTTGCTGCGCACGTCGATGCCGCGGGTGGGCTCGTCGAGGAGCAGCACGTCCACGTCGTGGTGGAGCAGGCGCGCGAGCGCCACCTTCTGCTGGTTGCCGCCCGAGAGCTCCGAGACCGGCGCGTCGACGCTCCCGGCGCGGATGCCGAGGCGCTCGACCCAGCGCTGCGCGGTGGCCCGCAGCGACGCCGCGCGCACGAACGACGGCAGCCGCGAGAGCGCGAGGTTCTCGGCGAGCGAGAGCCCCTGCGCGAGGCCCTCGCCCTTGCGATCTTCGCTGAGCAGGCCGAGGCCGTGATCGAGCGCGTCGCGCGGGCTCCGCGGGCCGCGCCACGCCCCGACCCGCACCTCGCCGGAGACCACCCGATCGAGCCCGAACACCGCGCGCAAGAGCTCGGTGCGCCCCGCGCCCACGAGCCCGGCGATGCCCAGCACCTCGCCGCGGTGCACGACGAGCGAGGCCGCGAGCGGCTTGTCCGACCCGGACAGCGCCTCGACCACGAGCAGCGGCTCGCCGCGGGGATGTTCCGAGCGCGGGAAGAGCTCCTCCACCCGACGGCCCGCCATCTGCGTGACCATTGCGTCGATCGACGTGTCGGCCACGGCGCCCGTGCCCACGGTCGCGCCGTCGCGGAGCACGGTGAAGCGCTGCGCGACACGCTTCACCTCCTCGAGGAAGTGCGACACGTAGAGGATCGCGATGCCCGCGCGCGAGAGCTCCCCGATCAGCGCGAAGAGGCGCTCGGCGTCGTCGGCGCCCAGGCTCGAGGTGGGCTCGTCCAGTATGAGCAGCCGCGGCTCGCCGCGCACCAGCGCTCGCGCGATCTCGACCAGCTGCTGCGCCGCGGGCGACAGATCGAGGGCCCGCGCGTCGAGCGGGGTCGTCGAGCCGACCCGCGCGAGAGCCGCCGCCGCCCGTTCTCGGAGCCGCCTTCGATCCAGGAACCCGGCCCGCGTGGACTCGTCGCCGAGGAGCAGGTTCTCCTCCACCGTGAGGTGCGGACACAGCGAGAGCTCCTGGTGGACGATGGCCACGCCCGCCCGGAACGCGGCGTCGGGGTCGGCCGGTGCGTAGCGAGCGCCCCCGAGCGTGACGGTGCCCGCGTCGGCCGGGAACGCGCCGCACAGCACGTTCATCAGCGTGCTCTTGCCCGCGCCGTTCTCGCCGAGCACCGCGTGCACCTCACCGGCCGCGACGGTGAGCTCGACGCCGGTGAGCGCGTGGGTCGGCCCGAAGTGCTTCTCGACGCCGCGGACGACGAGCATCAGGACGGCGGGTGGAGGACGTCTTGGACCTCCTTCGACGGCAGGTTGTCCTTGGTCACGAGCTTGGCGCCGGTGTCGATGCGCTTCTCCACCGGCGTGCCGCGCAGGTGCGCGACCATGGTCTTGACGGCGAGGTAGCCGATCTTGAACGGATCCTGCAGCACGAGCGCCTCGATCTCGCCCTTCTCGAGCGCGGCGACGAGCTTGTCGGAGGCGTCGAACCCGCACAGCTTGATCTTCCCGGCGAGCCCGGCCTTCTGCAGCGCGAGCAGCATGCCGAACGTCGTCGACTCGTTGGGGGTGAAGATCCCGTCGACGCCTCCGGTGGCGGCGTTCTGCGCCGAGAGCAGGTTCTCGCTCGTCTTGAGCGCCGACTCGGTGGTGGCGCCGCCGTACTGGTTCTCGCTGACCACGGTGATGCCGGTCGCCTTCTTGATCGCCTCGAGGAAGCCCTCTTCGCGGTTCGCGGTGCTCGCCGAGCCCTCCTGGTAGCGGAGCACGACGACCTTGCCCTTGCCGCCGAGCGCCTTCGCGAGGTGGTCGCCGGCGAGCCGACCGGCGGCGCGGTTGTCGGTGGCGACGAAGCTCGTGTGGTCTTGGCCCTGGAGGTCGGAGTCGAAGATGACGACGGGGATCTTGGCGGCGACCGCGCCCTTGACCGACGCGCCGAGCGCCTTGTCGGAGAGCGGCGCGAGGACGATGCCGTTCACGCCCTGCGCGGTGAAGCTCTGCACCACCTCGATCTGCTGCTTGAGATCGTCCTCCTTGAGCGGCCCCTTCCAGATCACCTCGACAGCGGCCTCCTTGCCGGCCTTGTCGGCGCCGGCGTGCACCGCCTTCCAGAACTCGTGCGTGGTGCCCTTGGGGACGACGGCGATCTTGAGGGTGTTCGCGCCGCTCTTCTTGCAAGCGGCCAGCGCACCCAGGGTCAGGACGAACTGCCTGCGCGTCGGCATGATGGGCGCATCCTAGCTCACTTCACCTTCACCGGCGCCGACTCCCAGCGCAGCTTGCCGTCGCAGCTCTTGACCACGTAGCGGATCGTGGTGCCGCTGATCTGCGCGTTCTTGTCGCACATCAGGTTGCACTGCGACGAGCAGGTGTAGCCGGTGAACGGCACCGGCCTCAGGGTCTGTCCGGCGCTCACGGTGCGACACGGAGGCAACCCCGCGGGTGTGCCGAGCTTGGTGTCGCAGGCGTCGAGCAGGAACATCTCGTAGGCGCGTGGCTCGAACGCGCCGTCCACCCGCGCCTCGATCTCGACGCGCATCGCGAGGGAGGTGGTGGCGTTCGCCTTCACGATCAGCTCGCCGAACGTGGCGCCCGTGGTGACGACGATCGGCGGGCCGCTCGGCGGGGGCGCTGCGCTCGAGCTCGCGGTGGCCGAGGCGACCGGGTCCCTGGTGATCGGGGACGGCGTCGGCCGGGAGCAATGGGCGAGGAGACTGAGGCAGCATGCGCCGCGAAGCAGCCGTTCGATCTTTCGTCGATGCACGGCGCGAGCGTAGCCCCCTGCGGCCATGGGGGGCTCGACTTCCGGCGTGCGTCGATCCCGGCCGATGTGTCACCATCGCGCGCCATGCGAACCCTCACTTCTGTCGCCTGTTTGTCTCTCCTGGTTGCCTGTGGTGGTGGGGGCGGCGCGCCCGCGAACACGCCGACGCCCGCCGCGTCCTCCGCGGCCCCCGCCGCCTCCTCTGCGCCCGTCGCGCCCGCGTCGGCGGCCGCGAGCACCCCCACCCCGACGGCCGACCCGCCGAACGACGTCGCCCACCCGCAGACCGCCGAGTGCAAGCTCAAGGCGCGCGACGTGCCGGGCAAGGAGGGCGCGACGCGCTTCCTCGAGTGCCCGGCGGGCTGCGCGAAGAGCGGCGGCACGGTGTGGGGCTCCGACATCTACACCGACGACTCCGCCGTGTGCCCCGCCGCGATCCACGCCGGCGCGATCCCCGAGAGCGGCGGCAAGGTGCTCGTGACCTTCACGCCGGGTGGCTCGTTCTACGTCGGCACGCAGCGCAACGGCGTGTCCACCTCGGACTGGGGCAAGTGGGGCCGCAGCTTCTACGCGCAGGCGATCGACGCCACCGGCAAGACCACGTCCAAGGCGCCGGCGCCGCTCGACACCACCAAGCCGGCCATCGGCTGCAACACCAACGCCGATCGCCTCAAGGAGATCGGGGCGACGCGCGCGGTGTGCCCGGCCGACTGCAAGGGCGGCACGGTGTACGGCAGCGGCCCTTACACGTCCGACTCGTCGGTGTGCGCGGCCGCGCGCCACGCGGGCATCCTCAAGGACGGCGGCGAGGTCGGCGTGACCATCGTGCCGACCGCCAAGAACTTCAAGGGCTCGAACAAGAACGGGGTCTCGTCGAGCAACTGGGACAAGGAGCACGTCGCGTTCACCGTCGCCAAGTGAGCCGGTCCAGGCCCCCGCGTGCTACTGCCGTCTCGTGAAGATCGGCGTGCTCGGCGCGGGGGCCATCGGGTGCTACGTGGGCGGCAAGCTCCTCGGCGCAGGCCACGACGTCGTGTTCGTCGGGCGGCTGCGCGAGGAGGTCGCCCAGCACGGCCTGAACCTCACGTCGTTCACGGGCGCATCCACGTTCCTCGAGGGGTCGCGCGTCGCCTACTCCGACGACGCGACCAGCCTCCGTGGCGTCGACGTGGTGCTCGTCTGCGTGAAGTCCGGCGCGACCGAGACCGCCGCGCGCCCGCTCGCGGCCGTCCTCGATCGGCCGACCCCCGTCGTCAGTCTGCAGAACGGCGTGTCGAACCCCGAGCGCCTGCGCGCCGCGTTGCCGGGGCACCCCGTCCTCCCCGGCATGGTGCCGTTCAACGTCGCGCGCCGCGGTCCGGGCTGGTTCCACCACGGGACGAGCGGTCCGCTCGCGCTCGAGAGGAGCGGTGGCCGCGAGGTGGCCCTCTCGGCTGCGCTCGCGCAAGCCGGCTTCGAGGTGGAGCTCCACGACGATCTGCGCCCGGTCCAGTGGACGAAGCTGGTCTTGAACCTCAACAACTCCCTCAACGCGCTCGCGGGGATCCCGCTGCGCGCCGAGCTCCAGGATCGCGGCTACCGGCGCGTGCTCTCGCGCTGCGTCCAGGAGGGCCTCGCGGTGCTGCGCGCGGCGGGGATCCGCCCCGTGCGCATCGGCAAGATCCTCCCCGCGATCGTCCCGTGGGTGCTCCGTCTGCCCGATGTGCTGTTCGTGCGCGTCGCTGCGGCCATGCTCGACGTGGACGAGCAGGCGCGCTCCTCCATGCTGGACGACCTCGACCGCCGCCGCGACACCGAGGTCGACTTCTTGAACGGCGAGATCCTCGCGCTCGGCGATCGGCACGGCGTGGACGTGCGCACCAACCGCGAGGTGCTGGCCCTCGTGAAGGCCGCCGAGGCGAGACGCGCTGGATCGCCGAGAATTCCGGCCGATCGCCTCGCTCGGCTGGTCTCTGTCAGTCGTTGACAGTATTGCGGGCCGGGGGGACCTGGACGCCGTGGACGATGCGGCGAAGTGGATCGTAGTCGAGCACGGTGGGCATCCGCTCGCACTCCCAGGTCGTGACGTTCACGAACGTGGTCTCGCCCTCGGAGAAGAGCCCGCCGTCCTGGTGGATGTGGCCGAACAGGTGGAGCGGCGGCCGCACCCGACGCACGCGCTCGAGCAGGTCGGCGCAGCCGGCCCGCCCCTCGACCGGCCCCTGGTCCCCGAAGCCGAGCGGCGGACCGTGGGTGACGAGGACGTCGATCTCCCCTGGGATCCGCGCCCACTTCTCGGCGAGCGGCGCCCCGCGCGGCAGGTTGAACCACCAGTCGTTGTAGGCCGGCTGCCAGGGGCTGCCCCAGAAGCGCACGCCGTCGAGCACGACCCCGCTGTCCTCGAGGTAGACGACGTCGCCGAGCAGGGCGCGAGCCGCCGCCGGATCGCTCGCGAAGCACCCGTCGTGGTTGCCGGCGACCACGATCTTGTGGCGGTGGGGCAGCGCGTGGATCCAGGGCAGGGTCTCTTCGAGCTCCTCGAGCGTGCCGCCCCGCAGCAGGTCCCCCGCGTGCACGAACACGTCGCCGTCCGGGATCGCGCCGAGGTCGGCCTGGAAGGTGTGGGTGTCGGCGACCGCGACGATGCGCACGCCCCGAACGTACCAGCCTCACTTGCGCGCGCGGAACTGCCGCAGGCCCTCGCCCGCCTTCGCCTGCACCTTGCGCTGCATCCACGCGCTCCAGCCGAGGAGCAGCCCGGGGGCGCCGAGCGCCTGCTTCGACCAGCGGTGGAAGTCGAAGCGGTCGGTGTGGCGCACGATGCGGCCGTCCCGGATCTCGAGGGTCGCGTCGATCACGTTGTGCACCTTGCGCTTGGTCTGCGAGAACGTGTACCAGGCCTCCCAGTGCACTTGACCGCGCGTCTCGTCGGCGCGCTCCACGCGGTACTCGACGCGCAGATCGGCGGCGCGGCCGGTGAGCATGCGCCACATGTCGCGCGCCTCCTCGCCGCGCAGATCGGGGAACGCCGGGTCGGAGAAGACGACGTCGTCGGCGTAGCAGGCGGCCATCGCCTCCCCGTCACGGGCGGCGAAGGCGTCGTAGAACCGGCGGAGCAGGGCTTCGGACATGGACCCCGGACACTAGCGCAGGACGATTCGCAGTTCTGCGAACCGCGTTCGCGACGTCAGTAGCCGGGCACGCAGCGTCCCGCGTCGCACTTCGGCTTCGGGATGGCCATCGGACAGGCCAGCGGTGGGCACGGCCGAGGAGGCAGGGCCGCGCACGCCACCTTCACGCGGGCGACCCACGCCCTGTTGCCCACGGTCGGGGAGCACCCACCACAGCACAGCAATTCACCCGTGAGCGAGAGCGCGAGCCAGTCGCAGTCGGTGTCGAGCTTGCACGCGTCCTCGACCGGCGGGAGCGAGTCCGCGTCGGGGGTTGCGTCCACCGGCTTCGGCGCTACCTCGGCGACCTCCGCTGCGTCGGCCTTGCCCTCGGGCGCCGCGCGGACGGGCGTCGACCGTTCGCACCCGAGGAGCACCAGGAGCAGGAGCGTCCTCACGAGCATGGCGAGGATGCTACGCGGTGCCCGGCGCGAGCCGCTATACCGGAGAGGTGCGCATCTCCATCGCGGGTCATGGTCTGTCCCTCGACCTGTCGTCGGCCACCGGCCGAGCCGCCTGGATCCTCGATCCGCAGTGGGCCGACCCCGAGGTGCAGCGGGTGCACGGGGTCTACCTGCGCAACGCCGAGCACCCCGTCCAGCTGCACGTGCGCGCGCAGGAGGGGAAGGGCCCGTTCGACGCCGCCGCCCTGCGCGCGTGCCTCGCCGCCCAGGCCTGGGCCTCGCCCCCCCGGCACGAGGCGGTGACCGCGCCTGGCTCCCTCGTCGTGGCCGCCGCCACGTTCGCGATGGTCGGCCTGCCGTGGATCGTCCGCGAGTACTTCGTCAGCGACGGTGTGCGGCTCGCCAACGTCGCACTCCCGGGCCCGGATGTCGCCGTCGAGGCGTCCCTCGAGGCCGCCGCGCACCTCGTGTCGACGCTGCGGTTCGAGTAGCCCCTCACTGCCAGATCCTGTCAGGCGCGGTTCGGGGTCGAGAACTCCATGGCCCCGTCCTCGAGCGGCGCGTGCCGGAGCGTGACGAGATCGAGCGCGTAGTTCTGGTAGACCTTCCAGGGCGCGAAGGACCCCTGCTTGGGGAACTCGGCGATGGAGCGCTGCACGTAGCCGGACGAGAAGTCGATGAGCGGCTCCTCACGGAGGGCCGGGTCGTTCCGGCGCGGGCAACACTGCGTGTAGCCGTGTCGCTCCATGTGGTTCAGGAGCCGGCAGACGTATTCGCAGGTGAGGTCGCACTTGAGGGTCCACGAGGCGTTGGTGTACCCGATGGCGAGCGCCAGGTTGGGCACGTCGCTGCACATCATGGCCTTGTAGGCCATGGCCTTGCTCGGCTCGACCGCCTTGCCGTCCACCTCGAGGGTGAGCCCGCCCAGGAACTTGAGGCGCAGGCCGGTGGCGGTGACCACGAGGTCGGCCTCGAGCTCGGCCCCGGAGCGCAGCCGCAGCCCACGCTCCGTGTAGCTCTCGATCTGGTCGGTCACCACCGAGGCGCGACCGCTCCGCAGGGTCTCGAACAGGTCGCCGTCGGGCACGAGACAGACGCGCTGATCCCACGGTTTGTAGCTCGGCGTGAAATGGCGCTCGACGTCGACGTCCTGGCCGACGGCCTTCTTCACGAAGCGGATCATCCCGCGCGCCGCGTGCTCCGGGAACCGCCGGCTGTAGTTGTAGAACGCCATGCTGAGCAGCACGTTCTTCCAGCGCGTCAGCGCGTAGGCGGTCTTGCCAGGCAGGTGCTCCCGCAGCCAGTCGGCGACGACGTCGCGCGCGGGGATCGAGACCACGTAGGTGGGGGAGCGCTGCAGCATCGTCACGTGGGCCGCGCGCTTGGCGAGCTCGGGCACCAGGGTGACCGCGGTCGCGCCGCTGCCGATGACCACGACGCGCTTGCCGTCGTAGTCGACGTCCTTGGTCCAGTGCTGGGGGTGCACGACGCGCCCCGCGAAGCGCTCGAGCCCGGGGATCTCCGGGGTGTGACCGCTCTCGTAGTCGTAGTAGCCCGCGCACACGAAGAGGAAGTTGCAGGTGTAACGGGTACGCGTCTCGGTCTCGACCTCGAGAACGTCGACGGTCCAGCGCGCGTGCTCGCTCGACCACGCGGCGCGCTCGACGCGGCGCCCGTACTCGATCTTGCGATCGATGCCGTAGGCCTCGGCGGTCTCGCGGAGGTAGGCGAGGATCGCGGGCCCGTCGGCGATGGCCTTCGGCTGGGTCCACGGCCGGAACGAATACCCGAGCGTGTACATGTCGGAGTCGGAGCGGATGCCGGGATACTGGAACAGATCCCACGTGCCACCGAGGCGGGGGCGCCCCTCCAGGATCACGTACGACCGGCGCGGGCAGTGCTCCTGCAGGTGGTAGGCCGCGCCGATGCCGGAGATGCCGGCGCCCACGATCAAGACGTCGACGTGTCGCTCCACGGTGTCTCCTCTAGCCCGCGCAGCAGAGGGTGCCGGCGGTGGTGTTGCCGGCGCAGCCGCCGAAGTACTGGTTCGGGGTGAGGGCCCCGTAGCCGCACGCGACCCAGTTGCAGACGTTCCCCTCGGGATCGGTGACCGCGGCCGTGCCGGTGCCGGTACACACCCGCATCGGCGTCTCGGCGCCGCAGTCGTTGCCGGTCGTGAGCGACACCGAGCACGCGCTCGGACCGGTGCCATCGTACCTGAGCGCGTCGTTGGTCCAGTAGTGGTGCTTGGGCGCCAGGCTCCCGCGGTTGTCGACCCACTCCTTGGCCGAGCACACGTGCGAGCCCGCGGGACACGCGGTCGCGCGGTTGGGGTACGTGAGGACGCCCGAGCACCCGATCATCTTGGCGGAGAAGGTCTCGGTGCTGCCGGTCTTGCACGCGAGTGGCTTGATGCCGGTGTCGACCGGCCCGGTGTCGACGGGTCCTGTGTCCACCTTCCCCGAGTCCAGCGCGCCCGAATCCACGGCGGTCGAGTCGACGCCCGTGTCAGCATCGCTCGCGGTCGAGCTGTCGACGGGGCTCGAGTCGACCTTGCCCGAGTCGGTGGGGCTCGTGCTGTCGGCGGTCCCCGTGTCGGCGCCCGCGTCCTCGGTGGTCGCGGATCGCTCGGGGTCGCTGCAGGCAGCGAGGACGACGGAGGCGAGGAGGGCGAGGGTGGAGGGCTTCATCACCATTCGAGGGTGCCAGCGTCGACCCACTTCGCGCAACTGGATCGGTGAAGAATTGCCGTAGATCAAGGAAGTGTTTGACGAACTCGGTGGAGCCCGTCATGCTGGTTGCTCGATGTCGTCTGCCGCCCGCTATTTTGCGTTCTACTTTCGTGCCGGGTGGCGGGCGCCGTAATCTGAGCTGACCGAGTCAGCGAACGACGAGGCCCGCGACCCCAAGGAGGGACGCGGGCCTCGGTGCTTTTGTCGTGCGTGAACGAGGAGGTCGACGATGTGGATCGAATGGACCGAAGCCGAGGACACCAAGGGTCGTGGACGCGTCCGGGAGGCGCTCGTCGCCACCGGTGCTCGTTTCTTCGAGCTCCCGCGCGGTCTGTGCGTCGTCGAGCGAGCCGCGCCGTGGATGGAGTCGCTCGCGCAGATCCAGGGGGTCCGGGCCGTCACCGCGCTCCAGACGCCGTACAAGCTCGCCGCAAGAACGGTGCGACCGGAGGGCACCACGGTCCGCATCGGTGAGGTCGTGGTGGGCGGTCGAGAGCTCGTCGTGACCGCCGGTCCGTGCTCGGTGGAGACGCCGGAACAAATGCGCGAAGCGGCCACATCGGTGCGTAGCTCCGGGGCACGACTGCTGCGCGCCGGCGCATACAAACCACGCACTTCGCCGTGGGCTTTCCAGGGACTCGGCGCCCAGGGACTCCAGCTCCTGC
>JAEUKC010000025.1:0-34213 GCA_016794445.1 Myxococcales bacterium | reverse complement strand
CGTCCAGTACCCGGAGGCTGCGTAATGCCGCGTCACGAGAGACCACCGGTAAGCCGTGTGCGGGAAATCCGCACGCACGGTTTGAACGGGGGTTTTGCCTCACGCCACCACTTGGTGGCAGAAAGCTGAATCTACCAATGGGAAACCTCGAGGTGGGCGCGCTCGCGCCGGATTTCACGGCGGAGACCGACGACGGCCCGGTCAAGCTGTCGGGGCTGCGCGGCCAGACGGTGGTGCTCTACTTCTACCCGAAGGACAACACGCCGGGCTGCACCACCGAGGCGTGCGACTTCCGCGACCGCCACGCCTCGTTCAAGAAGAAGAAGGTGGTGGTGCTAGGGGTCTCTCCGGACTCGGTGCGCACCCACCAGGGGTTCAAGGAGAAGCACGCGCTGCCGTTCCCGCTGATCGCTGATCCAGAGAAGAAGATCGCGAACCTCTACGGCGTGTTCCAGGAGAAGAACATGTACGGCAAGAAGGTGCTGGGCATCGTCCGCACCACCTTCGTCATCGACCCCGAGGGCAAGATCGCCAAGATCTACCCGAAGGTGAAGGTGGCGGGGCACATCGACGCGGTGCTCGCGGCGATCTGATCACCCGTCGACGTCGCGCAGATCCACGCTGCGGACCGCCCAGGTGAGCGCGCCGCGCAGGGTGGTGGCCTCGTAGCCGACGATGCCGACGCCGCCGCAGTAGCGACTCTCGACCACGGTCTTGCCGGTCTCGTCCTCCACCGTGCAACGGAGCATCCGTCCCGCGGGGCAGGCGTCCTGGGCGCGGAGCACGCAGCTCCGGCGCTGGGTCCGACCGGCGACGACGTGCTCGGCCGCCCACTCGGTGTCGGGGCGCGGGTCCCACGGCAGCACGAGCTTGGGCGGCGTGACCGCGCGCGGCTCCTCGAACGAGGAGGCGCCGGTGCAGACGAGCCCGACGCCGCGCAGCTCGTAGCGGGCGAAGCGCGTCTTCGCAGCCGGGCTACCCGGGCGCGTCGTGGTCGTGACGACCCAGGTGGGCACGAGGCCGGGGAGTCGCTTCCAGTGCTCCTCCATCGGCTCGTCGTGCACCGTACCGTCGGGGGCCACCGTGCGCTCCGTCCAGCGCGTGTGGAGGCGCAGCGGATACTGCCGGAGCAGGGCGTCGTCGCCGGTGGGGGGCCGGCGGCAGGCGCCGAGCGCGACGACGAGCAGCCAGCCGAGCCCTGGTCGTGGCATAGAAGGACAGTGTGGATCGAAGCCATGCGCGCCGCACTCGAGGAGGCCGACGCGGCCGCGCTCGCCGGGGACGTCCCCGTCGGCGCGGTGCTCGTCTCGCCGGGCGGGGAGCTCGTCCGGGCGCGCAACCTGCGCGAGGTCGACGAGGACCCGACGGCGCACGCCGAGGTGGTCGGGCTGCGCGCCGCGGCGCGGTCGACGGGGCGCTGGCGACTCGATGGCTGGACCTGCGTGGTCACCCTGGAGCCGTGCGCCATGTGCGCGGGCGCGCTGGTCAACGCGCGGGTCGCTCGGCTGGTCTACGGCTGTGCCGACCCCAAGGCCGGCGCGGTCGACTCGCTCTACCAGATCCCGACCGACCCCCGCCTCAACCACCGGCTCGAGGTGGTGTCCGGCGTGCTCGCCGACGCCTGCGCGGAGCGCCTCAAGGCTTTCTTCGCGGCCCGCCGCAAGGAAGGGAAGAAGTGAACGGAGCGAGCCGGAGGTGAGCGCAGCGAACAGCGGCCGCCTCCACGGGCGGCCGCAACCAGCAAGGGGGTGCGGAGCGCCGGAAATGCGCTACCTTTTCCCCCGAATCATGGCCGTGCGCACGATCCTCCACTACCCCGACCCCCGTCTCCGCGAGAAGGCGCTGCCCGTCGCCGAGATCAACGCGACCATCCAGCAGCTCGTCGACGACATGGCCGAGACCATGTACGCCGCCCCCGGCGTCGGGCTCGCGGCCACCCAGATCGGCGAGCCGCACCGCATCTTCGTGATCGACACCGCGGGCGAGGACGAGCCGAGCGACCTCAAGGTGTTCATCAACCCCGAGATCGTGGCGAGCGACGGCAAGATCACCTGGGAAGAGGGGTGCCTCTCGTTCCCGAGCGTCACCGAGGACATCGACCGCAAGGCGAGGGTCCGCGTGCGCGCGCAGGATCGCGAGGGCAAGGCGTTCGAGCTCGACGCCGAGGGGCTCCTCGCGGTGGCCGTGCAGCACGAGCTCGACCACCTCGACGGCGTGCTCATGATCGACCACATGGGCGCGCTCAAGAAGCGCATCGTCGACCGCAAGATGCGCCGGCGCGAGCCGCAGCGTCCGCAGCCGAGTCGCTGATGCGAAAGGTCGCGGTGCTCGCGTTCGCCGCGCTCGGCGCGTGCAGCAGCTCCGCCAGCGAGCAGCCTCTCGAGGCCAGCGTCGAAGACGCCGCGACCGAACTCGACACCCTCGACAACCTCGACACTGCGCTCGTGCCGATCGACGCCGCCGAGACGGCCGCCGAGACCGCCGACGCGGTCGCCGAGGTCACGTTCGACGCGGCGGACGCCGCGCCGTGCCCGAGCGACATGGTCCACGTCGGCGCTTCGTGCGTCGACCGCTACGAGGCGCCCAACGTCGCCGGGAGCAAGCCGCTCGCCTTCCAGACGGCGCCCGAGGGGCAGGCCTTCTGCGCCGCGCGCGGCAAGCGCCTCTGCACCGAGGCCGAGTGGGTGCGTGCGTGCGAGGGCGCGACCAAGCGGCCGTATCCGTACGGCGCGACCTACGTGCGGGGGCGCTGCAACGACGACAAGACCTGGATCTCCCCCAGCTGGAGCACCCTCGGCACCTACCCGAGCGACGCTGCCAAGAAGGAGGCCGCGCGCCTCTACCAGGCCGATCCGAGCGGGTCTCGCGCGGGCTGCGCGAGCGAGGACGGCGTGATGGATCTCACGGGCAACGTCGCCGAGTGGGTCGTGCGATCGTTCCCCACGTCCACGGGCTACGAGCACGTGATGAAGGGCTGCTACTGGTCCGGCTGTTACGGCGGGTCGAACCCGAGCTGCAAGTTCGTGAACCCGGCCCACCCGGGCACGTTCCGCACCTACGAGGCGGGTTTTCGCTGCTGCGCCGCCGCCCGCTAGATCAGGCCTTCAGTCGTCCTCGCGCAGCAGGCGCGCGATGCCCACGCCGACGAGCACGAGGAGGAGCCCGAGGCCCGCGCGCTTGCCGGTCTTCCGACGCGGCGCCTGCTGGATCGAGGGGCCGTTCGGGTTCGGCGGGGTGACCACCGGATTGTCGCCGACCGCAGGCGGCACGGCGACGAGCGGCGCGTCGGCGGGCGCGGGCGGATCGATGGGCAGCGACGCGCCGTCGAGCATGGGCGGCACGAGGAACGCGGTGAGGTCGGCGGCGCCGAGAGGGGCGAGCCGCTCGACCGCGTCCTTCGCGGCCTTCGCGCGCGGCGCGTCGGCCCACGGACGGCCCTCGAGGATCTTGCGGAACACCGCGGGGCGCCCGAGGGGCAGGAGGCGACCGACCGCCGAGTGACGCTTGGCGAGCCGCGCCTCGACGTCGCCGATGGCGTCTACGACGCTCGCGGGCACGGCCACGGTCTCCGGCGGCGCGGCGGTCTTCGCGACGCGCACGGCCTGGAGCGAGAGCCCGGAGGCGAACCACGCGAGGGTGCGCATGCCGAGCGCCGCGACCAGCGGATCGCCGTGCAGGGCGGCCGCGTACGCGCGCTTGGCGAGCTCGTCCCAGCCCGCCGGGTCGGACTCGCCGAGGTCGAGGGCGCGCAACGGTAGGGTCTGCCGGAGCGCGTCGAACGTGCGCACCGCCGGCGACAGAGGCTGGGTGGCGGGCGCGCCGCTCGGGACCACCTCGACGATCGTCCGTGCGTCCGACAGCGGCGAGGTCGGGCCGACGCCCCCCGAGAGCCCCGGTGGCGTGGGCGGCACCTCGATGGTTCCGAGCGGACCGAAGCGGCCGGTGGCGGGCCGCGCGGACTTGGCGCGACGCTCCACGCGTGCGCCGCCGTGCGCGAGGCCCGGCAGCGCGGTGCGCGGCAACTCGACGCGGAGACCGAGCCCGGTGCCCTCGACGAGCAAGCGCGTCGAGACCACGGTCGGGGTCGCCGTGACCTCGCCGCTCCACGAGCGCAGAGAGACCGCGGCGACACCGTCGGCGGTCAGCAGCGGCGGCACCGGCTTGCCGGCGACCCAGGTGGCCGCGAGCGCGATGGTGGGCGTGGGCCCCACGGCATCCGGCGTGCCGAGCGCGATCTGGGTGAAGTCGATGGTGCAGCTCGCCGTCGGCGCGCCGCTCGCGCGGAGGCGCACGCCGACCTCGACCCAGCTGTCGTCCACCTCGTCGATGACCGAGACGCGCACACTCTCGAGCACGCAGCCGATCGGGACGGGAGGAGGCGCGGCCGACAGAGCGCTCGGCGCGAGGGGCCCGACGAGCGCGCCGAGGCCCAGCGCACACGCCGTCGATCGCAGAGACCTCATGCGCCGAGGAGGTCGCGGATCTGGTAGCGACCGGGCGCGCGCCCGGCGAGGAACCGCGCCGCGCGCAACGCCCCGTGCGCGAAGAGGTCGCGGCTCGTGGCCTTGTGGGTGAGCTCGATGCGCTCACCCTGGCCGAGGAACATCACGGTGTGGTCGCCCACGACGTCGCCGCCGCGGACGGCGTGCATGCCGATCTCGCCCTTCTTGCGCGCTCCGACGTCGCCCTCGCGGCCGTTGACCGCGATGCCGTTGCCGTCGATGGCGTTCTGCACGGCCTCGAACAGGCGCCGCGCGGTGCCGCTCGGGGCGTCGATCTTGCGGTTGTGGTGGGTCTCGACGATCTCGACGTCGAACGACAGCCCGAGGCGTCGCGCGGTCATCTCGACGACCTCCGCGAGCACCTGCACGCCGAGGCTCATGTTGGGCGCGGACAGCACCGGCGCGACGCGCGAGAGGGCCTCGATGGCGCGGGCCTCGGGGTCGCCGAGGTTGGTGGTCCCGGTGACGAGCGGGATGGCGCGCGCCGCGCAGGCGTCGGCGAGAGGCGCGAGCGCGGCGGGGTGCGAGAAGTCGATCACGACCTCGGCGTTCTCGATCGCGACCGCCGGATCGGCCGTGACCCGCAGGCCCTCGAGGTCCTTGCCGGCCTCGGCCGGCGCCGCGAGCGCGCCGACGATGGTGCAGTGGTGCTCGGCCGCGAGGCGAATCACGGCGCGGCCCATGCGCCCCGTGGCCCCGGCCACCGCGACGCGCAGCTGGCGCACCTTCACGACACGCTCGCCCGGTAGGCGCCCACGATCTCGCGGACCTTGGCGCGCGTGGCCTCGCCCGGGAAGACGAGCGGGCTGCGCACGGTCGCCTGCAGGAGCCCCGCGTCGACGAGCGCCGCCTTGGCCGGGCCCGGGTTCGACTCGATGAACATCGCGTCGTGCACGGGCAAGAGCGCGAAGTGCGCGCGGCGCGCCTCTTCCCAGCGGCCGGCGAGCGCGAGCGCGCACACCTCCTGGACCTGCTTGGGGAACACGTTGGAGGTCACGCTGATGACCCCCTTGGCGCCGCACGCCATCATCCCGAGGGTGAGCGCGTCGTCGCCGGAGAGCACCGTGACGCGGTCCCCGAGGCGGCGGTGCAGCTCCTGAGCGCGCAGGATGTTGCCGGTGGCCTCCTTGATGGCGACGACGTTGGAAGCCGCGCGGGTGATGGCCTCGACCGAGTCGGGGAGGAGGTCGGACGCCGTGCGCCCCGGCACGTTGTAGAGCACCACGGGGGTGCTCTCGACGGCGCGCGCGATGGCCACGCAGTGCTCGACGAGACCGGCCTGGGTCGGCTTGTTGTAGTAGGGCATCACGATCATCACGGCGTCGACGCCGACGTCGACCGCCTTCTTGCTCAGCGTGATCGCCTCGCGCGTGCTGTTGGAGCCGGTGCCGCCGATGACGACGGTCTTGCCCTTGCCGCCCTGCATGTGCACGCGTCGCGTGACCTTGGCGATGACGCCGATGTGCTCCTCGTCGTCGAGCGTGGGCGACTCACCCGTGGTGCCACACGGCACGACGCCGGCGATGCCGCCCGCGAGCTGCAGATCGACGAGCCTGTCGAGGGCGGCGTCGTCGACGCTGCCGTCGGTGCGGAACGGAGTGACGAGGGCGGTGAAGGCGCCAGCGAGCTTCGACATGGCTCCGCCGTAGACAACCCCGGTGAGGGCGTCGAGCCGCATTTGCTTTGTTCGCCCTACGTGCCGCCGCTACGGCGCTGCGCCCCTTCGCGCCGTCACTTCCGGGCTCACGGGATTTCTGCGGCCGTGGCGCTGCAGAGCGGAGCGAGCGTCAGCCGGGCAGCGTGGCTTCGTTGCCCCACTGCTCGTGGATCAACGCGCCCTCGTCGGCGATCTTGACGAGCACCGCGGTGACGTTGTCCTCGCCGCCGTGCTCGTTCGCGCGGTCGACGAGCTGCTTGGCCGCGAGCTGGAGATCGTTGGCGTGCATGGTGACGATCTCGGCGATCTCCTGGTCGCTGATCATGCCGGAGAGGCCGTCGCTGCAGAGCACGTAGATGTCGCCGGCGTGCGGGACGTCGACCTTGGTGTCGACCTGCACGGTGTCGTGCATGCCGAGCGCGCGGGTGATGACGTTCTTGGGGAGGTTCTCGCGCTGCTCGCTCGGGAGCTCCGGCATGGCCTGGAGATACTCGTTGATGAGCGAGTGGTCGCGGGTGAGCTGCTCGATGCCGCCGTTGCGGACGCGGTAACACCGGCTGTCGCCGACGTGGGCGACGTAGGTCTGGTTGCGCTTCTCGCCGTACAGGATGCCCACGACCGTGGTGCCCATCCCGTGGTACTCGCGCGAGCCGAGGGCCTTGTCGAAGATCCTGCGGTTCGCCAGCTTGACCCCGCAGATCAGCTTGTTCTCGTCCTCCGACTTGTTGGCGTCGAAGGGGAACGGCCAGGTGATGTCGTCGCTCTGGGCCGTCTTGAAGAACTCGGCCACCTCGGCGACCGCCATCTTCGATGCGACGTCACCTGCGCGGTGCCCGCCCATCCCGTCACAGACGAGGAAGAGCGAATGCTCCGGCAAGAGCATGTACATGTCCTCGTTGTGCTCGCGCTGGCGACCCACGTCACTCAGCCCGGCAGAGATGGCCTTCAGACCCACGGATGCTCCTCGGTGACCACCTGAACAGTGTGACGGTTTCACGGCACGCGGCCCCTCGTCAAGCGGGGCGGAGCGGCAGGGCTCTCGACGGGGAGGACCTGCACCAAACTGGGCTCCTTTTTGCGGGTCTCGCTCGGGAGACGTCGCCCCAGGAGCTCGGCCTCAGATCTCCATGATGTCCTTTTCCTTGTGGGCGAGGATCGTGTCCACGTGTTTGACCCCGTCGGCGACGACGTCCTCGACCTTCTTCTTGCCGCGATCGACCTCGTCGGACTGCATCTCGCCGTCCTTGTCGGCTTCCGACAGGAAATCGAGTGCGTCGTGGCGGGCCTTGCGGATGGCGACCTTGGCCTCTTCGCCGTACTTCTTGGAGACCTTGACCAGCTCCCGGCGGCGCTCCTCGTTGAGGGCCGGGATCGGGATGCGGATCATCTCGCCGTCGGGCTGGGGGTTGAGGCCGAGCTCCGCGTCGCGGATGGCCTTCTCGACCGCCTTGACCTGCGAGCGATCCCACGGCTTGACCGTGATCAAGCGGGGCTCGGGCACCGAGATGTTCGCCATCTGGGCGAGGGGGGTCGCCGTGCCGTAGTAGTCGACGCGGACCGAGTCGAGCATCGCCGCGTTGGCGCGGCCGGTACGCAGCTTGGCGAGCTCGCGCTTCAGGGCCTCGTGGGCCTTGGCGATGGCGGCGGACAGGTCCTTCAGCACGTCGTCCAGCATGGGGCGGGGAGGGTAGGTGGGAATCGGGGAGCGTCAATTTACTTTGTCGCTCCCGGACCGTCCCCGTCCGGTTGACGGACGGCCCGGTCTCGTGGATCCTTGCTGAACATGCTCGCAGCGGGCGCATCGGATCAGAAGGCGTGGGAACTGGGCGTCCGAGGCGCCCAGCGGCCGTCGGACCACAAGCCCTGGGAGGTCGAGCCCGTCCTCAAGGGCCCACGCCTCGCCCTGCTGGCCCAGGTGGCCATCGAGACCCGCAACCGCGTCTTCGCCGAGGCGAGTCGCGAAGAGGGCGACACCAACTGGGGCCTCGGGTGTCGGGCGCACGAGCGCTTCTGCTACGCGCTGTGCAAGCTGGCCGAGGGATCGGAGAGCCCCTGGCTCCGCGTGCGGCGCGAGGGTCTCTCGTTCACCACGTTCGTCGAGGGTGTGCCCGTGCGCGTGTACCGCGGCTCCGCGCTCCGGCCGCCGCTGCGGCACGTGCGGTCGATGGCGCTCGAGAAGCGCGTCGCCGACGACCGCCAGCTCGCGCTGTTCGGCGACCCCGACGCCGGACGCACGCCGTGGTTCTGGATGATGGCCGTCGAGACCTTCGACGACGGTCAGGTGCGTCGCGTGGTGTTCTTCCAGATCGACGAGACGGGCACCACGCGCAACCACTGGGAGCCACCGGCCGACGGTGGGCTCTTCGGCGAGGAGAGCAAGCCGCGCGCGCCTCGTCGTGCCGCGGTGCTCACGGCCGTCGACCGCACGTTGCCGCTGCCGGTCTGAGGGGCTGTTGGTCTGAGGGGCTGTTGGTCTGAGGCTGCCGTTCTGAGGGCCTGGCGGTCGAGGAGCTGCCGGTCTGAGGGGCTGCCGGTCTGAGGTTGGCCGCTGTAACTCCACCGTCGGAACGGTGGGCCTCCGGTCGGGGCGTCGCTGCGCCGCTGAATGGGCGGACGCCGCGGCCGTCTGACGCTAGAGTCCGCCACCACAGGAGATACGGATGATGCGCGCGCGCCTCGGCTTTCTGGTTGTCGGCATGGGTCTCTCTCTCGCGGTGGTGCCGTCCGGCGTCGTCGCGGCGCCTCCCAAGAAGGAGACCAAGGAGAAAGAGGTCCCGCTCAAGGCCAACCCGGCGTTGAAGGAGCGTGTCGAGAAGCGCACCTCGCCCTGGAAGTGGGGCATGTCGACCGACAAGGTGTTCACCGAGCTCGAGAAGCAGATCGACACCCAGGCCGCGGCCAAGATCGAGAAGCTGTACAACGTGAAGGACCAGGAGAAGGTCACCAAGGACGCCGAGAAGAAGAAGAAGGCGCTCCGCGGCACCCTGGTCACGTTCACGGGCGTGGGAGGCCCCGCGGGTGGCCTCGGCTACGAGACCAAGGCTCCGGGCGAGTACACCTACAAGAACAGCGAGTCGGCCATCGAGGTCGCGCGGCCCGGCGGCGGCGAGCGTCAGCTGTTCTTCATCAACGACAAGCTCTGGAAGATCTACGACCACGTCCACCTCACCGGCAAGGACGCCGAGCTCGGGGAGACCTGGGACAGCGCCGTCGAGAAGCTGGGCAAGGACTTCGACGGCAAGGGCAAGATCATCGCCGCCAAGACCGTGAGCCCCGCCTACTACGGCTCGCTCATCTCGGTGCCCGACCACATGCTCTGGAGCGACGGCACCACGCAGATCCGCCTCGTCGACCACACCAAGCGCGAGGACATGACCCTGCGCACGGTGGCCGTCGTCTACGAGGAGATCGCCACCCTCGACAAGCTCTCCGCGCTCCGCATGAACGTCGAGAAGAAGCAGGCGGACACGATGGTCGACAAGGCCGGTCAGAAGGACCCGGAGCCGATCAAGAAGAAGGACGACAAGAAGAAGTGAACGAAGCGCGAGCGAAGTGAACAGCGGCCGCCTCCACGGGCGGCCGCTCCATCAACAAGTAGCCACGCTGCACTCGCGACAGCTTCGGCCGCCCCTCCAGGCGGCCGCTGCCGTTCTTGGCCCCGCTCAGAACACCCAGGCGCCGAGGGTGAGGTCGAGGCGCGGCACCACGCGGTGCGTGGGCTCCTTGCCGAGCGCGAACGCGGGGCCCGCGTGCGCGCCGACGAAGAACGTGCGGCCGAGCGGCAGCCGCGCGCCGAGCACGGGCGCGAGGGTCCACCCGTTCACGAGCACGTCGCCTTCGTGGGGCACGTGGGTGGTGCGCGCGTCGAGCCCGAGGAAGACGCCGCTCGCGAAGGTGCCGGCGAAGAACCACCGGGGCTGCAGGCCGACCTCCCAGGCCGCGGCTCCGTCGTCGCGACCGTAGGCGCCATCGACGCGCAGCGAGAAGCGCGCGCCGAACGCGGACTCCACTGACAGAGCGACGAGCCGCGGTGGCGAGACCAGGCGCAGCGGCGACCAGCCGATCGCGAACAGCGGGAAGCGGCTGGCGTGCGTGGAGCGCACGGCCGGTGTGGCCTCGAGGTAGGTCCCCCCGACTGCCTGGCTGTCCTTGACGCCGTCGTGGTCGATGGCGGCCGGCTTGTTGGGCGCGTTGGTGGGCGCGTTGGTCAGGTCGGCCGGCGGCGCGGGCGCGCAGGCCGGGCACTTGGCGCGCACCTTCTTGGTGGCCTCTTCGAGCTTGCCCTTGGCGTCCGAGCAGCGCTTCTGGTCGACCTCGTCGCCCGGCTTGGCGAGGGCGCACAGGTGCTTGGTCGCGGTCTCGAGCGAGGCGAGCGCCTTGCAGAGCGCGGGGCAGTCGCTCGCCCCGATCGCGTCGAGGTCGGCGGCGGCCTTGGTCACCGCGGCCTCGGCGTCGGCGGTTGCATCCGCGCGCGACGGCGCGGCGACGCAGGCGAGCGCCATGGCGATCGGCGCTGCGACGCGCGCCTTCACGGGCCGGGCACCGCCGGCCTGACGATCGCCGCGAGCAGACGACCGCTGCGCGCGCCGTCGCGCCGGAAGCTGAAGAAGCGGGCGGGCTCCGCGAACGTGCAGCCCGGGACGTCCTCGATCGCGTCGTCGGCGAGCCCGAGCGCGCGGAGCTGGGCGCGGACCGCGCGGCGCAGATCGACGTGCGGCTTCGGTCCGAGGTCTCGCCGGACGACCGCGGGGTCGGGCGCCGCGAGCTCGAGGGCGTCGACCACCTCTTCGCCGACCTCGAACGCCTCGACCCCGATGCACGGGCCGATCGCCGCGACGATCCCGGCCGCGGAGGCGGGGCGCAGCGCGAGGTGCGCGATCGCCGCCGAGACCACGCCCCCCGCGATGCCCCGCCAGCCGGCGTGGATGGCCGCGACCTCGCCGGTGACCGCGTCGTGCACGAGCACGGGGACGCAGTCGGCGACGCGGACGCCGACGGCGATCCCCGGGTCGCCCGCGCAGAGCGCGTCGGCCTCGCGGTGCAGCATCGCGCGCACGTCGTCGCTCGCGCGCACGAGCTGCAACCCGGAGCCGTGCACCTGGCTCGTCTGGTAGACGTGCGGCACGCCGAGCACCGCGCAGAAGCGGCGCAGGTTCTCGGCCACCGCGGCGGGCTGGTCGCCGGGGCCGACCGCGACGTTGAGGCTCGCGAACGGGCCCTCGCTCACGCCGCCCTGGCGCGTGGAGAACGCGTGGACGACGCCTCGCTCGCGGAGGAGCCGGCTTTGCAGCACGACGGCCATCCGGCGATGCTAGCCGCGATGGAGCCCCGAGTCGCGGCCTCTGCGGTCGTCGTCGGCCCCGACGGCAGGGTCGTGCTCGTGCGTCGCGCGACCCCGCCGAACGCGGGCAGCTACAGCCTTCCCGGTGGCAAGGTGCGCTTCGGCGAGCGCATCGTCGACGCGGTCGCGCGGGAGATCCGCGAGGAGACCGGGCTCGTCGTCGAGGTGGGGCCGCTCGTCGAGATCGTCGAGCTCGTCGGCGATGGCTACCACTACGTGGTCCACGATCACGTCGCCTGGCCGCGGGGTGGGGCGCTGGTCGCCGGTGACGACGCCGCCGAGGCCGTGTGGGTGGGGCTCGCGGAGCTCGATCGCTACGCGGTCACCGACGCGGTGCGGCGGGTCATCGGCGCCGCGCTCGGCGTCGCAGGGGCCTGACGCCAGAGTTTCTGCATGGCCCGTGCGAAGACTCGTGCGAAGCTCCGGGCATGGCGCGCTTCGCCGTCCTCCTGCTCGCCGGGTTCGTGGGCTGCTCGTCGTCCACGACCGATCCACCGCCACCTGCGCCCGTGACCCCGGTCTACGGGCCCATCGCGGGCGGCGGGCTCACGCCGTTCCCGAGCGACCGCTACACCCGCGCCGACCCTACGACGGGCACGGGGCTCCGCGTCGACCTCCGCTCGGGCGGCGCGGTCGACCCGCTCCTCACGTCGTATCCGAACACGACGAAGGACCTCGAGACGCTCGACGGCTTCTCGACCGTGGGCGGCGTCGCGGTCTCGTTCACGGCGGACATCGACGAGAGCTCGGCCAAGGTGCCCTACGACGCCTACGCCGGCGCGAACGCGCCCGCCGTGCTGCTCGACCTCGAGACCGGCAAGACGGTGGGGCTGCTCGTGAAATACGGCACCACCTCCGACGGCGAGTACGACTACCCGCGCGAGGACCACACCCTGACCTTCCAGCCCGGCGCGCCGCTGCGCCCGAAGGCGAGGCACCTGTTCGTCCTCACCGACCGCATCAAGACCCGCGCCGGCGCGCCGATCGCCGCCAGCGCGGCGACGCGCGCGCTGCTCGACGGGACCACCAAGGGTGCCTACGAGGACAGCGTGCGCGCGGCGGTGGCCAAGAGCGGCCTCCCGCGCGAGCACATCACGCTCGCCACCGTGTTCACGACGATGAGCGTGCACGACGAGCTCTCGGCGCTGGCGGCGGCGCGGCGCAAGGCCCCGGCACCGAAGGGCGTGGGCGACCTCACCGTGGTCGAGGGACCGACCAGCGACGGACGCGTGCGCTTCGCGGGCAAGTTCACCGCGCCCGAATACCGCAAGCCGAGGCCCGACGGCCGGTTCTCGATCGAGGGTGGCGTGCCCGTCGCGCAAGCCACCGTCGACCTCGAGTACCTGCTCGCCTTCTCGAACGCCAAGCGCTCGGGGCCCCGCCCCGTCGTGATCTTCGCGCACGGCCTCGGCGGCGACAAAGAGGGGGTGTGGGGCACCGCCCAGCGGCTCGCGGCGCTCGACGTGGCGGTCATCGGCATCGACGCGCCCGAGCACGGGTCGCGCGCGCCCGGCGGCAAGCCGAAGACGGCGCTCGAACCGATGCTCGGGTTCTTCGGCATCGACTCGCAGGACAAGGGCAAGGAGACCTTCGTCATCCCTCGCGCCCGCGACAACTTCCGACAGATGGCGGCCGACCAGCTCGAGCTCGTGCGCTACCTCCAGAGCCTCGCCACCCTCGACGTCCTCCCCGTCGGCGCGCCCGACGGCGTGCCCGACCTCGACCTCACCAAGATCCTCTACCTCGGCCACTCGTTCGGCTCGGTGATGGGGCCGACGGCGGCGGCGCTCGCGCCCGAGATCCGCGCGGCGTGCTGGAACGTGGGCGGCGCGGGGCTCATGGCGCTCCTGCGCGACTCCAACACGTTCAAGATCGTCGTCGACGCCATGAAGCCCCCGGCCACCCCACCCGGTGACCCACTGCGCTTCTTCGCGGCGGCCCAGGCCCTCGTCGACCCGGGCGACCCGCTCAACTACGCGCGCTACGTCACGCTCGAGGCGCTGCCCGGGGTCGTCGGCTGGAAGTCGCGGGACGTGCTGCTGCAAGAGGCCAACGAGGACAGCATCGTCCCGAACTCGACGAGTGAGCTGCTGGCGCGCGCCGCGGGCCTCGGCCACGTGCTGCCGGCGCGCCACGAGGTGCCCGGGCTGCCGACGTCGACGGGGCCGATGTCGGGGAACCTGCCCCTCGGGGCGACGGGCGTGTTCGCCCAGTTCGAGCGTGACGCCGCGGGCAAGCTCATCGAGCACGGCTCGTTGATCTTCACGGACGAGGCGCGCACCCAATACGTCGGCTTCTTCGAGACCTCGCTCGCGGGCAAGGCCGCGGTGGCCCCGCCGTTCCCTGGCAAGTGATACGCTCTGGTCCTTCGACCTTTCTTCCTGGAGGCTTCATGCGCGCACTCGTCCTCGCTTCGCTCGTGCTGGTGGGTTGTGGTGGTTCGACGGCCGAGTTCGTCGGGCCGACCGACGAGACGGGCACGGAGGGCGGCGCGGACGGGAGCGTGGTCGACACCGGCGGCCCGGCCGACGGCGCCACCACCGACTCCACGACGCCGACGGATGGCACGGTGGTCGACACGGGCGCGACCCCCACGGACACCGGCGTCGCGCCGACGGACACGGGCACGATCCCGACGGACGCGGCGATCAAGTGTGGCACCGCGGTCTGCACCGGCGGTGACATCTGCTGCGCGACTGGGTCGGGCACGAGCATCACGTACAGCTGCGCGAAGACGTGCGGGGACGGCGGCGTCGCGCTGTCGTGCACTGGACCGGGCGATTGCTCCGACGGCTCGGTGTGCTGTGGCACCGCCGACCTCGTCGGCAGCGGATTCGCGTGTTCCTTCAAGAGCGGCTCGGCGGCGTGCACCACGAGCTGCAAGACCGTCCTCCCGACTGGGTGCCCTGGAAAGGCCACGCTCCAGCTCTGTGGGAAGAAGTCGGACTGCAAGGACCCGAGCTATCCGCTCTGCTGCACGTTCTCCGGTGGTGGTGCTTCGACGACCGCATGCGTGAACTCCACGTTCAGCGCCTTCGGGAAGTGCCTCTGATCCAAGCGCAGGTCCTTCCAGGCCGGCGCACCCGTTGCGCTGATCCGCAGCTCCTGCAACGTCTCCGGACTTCCCGGAAAGCCTTTCCGAGTGCGGCACGTCGGTTGCTGAGCGGGGCCCACCGTGGCTCCGCACCCTCGCCGGCTGCTCCTCGTCGACGACGACGTTCGTTCCCTGCGCATGCTCGGGCAGCTCCTGTCCGAGGATGGGTACGAGGTCTCCCTCGCGAGCAACGGCAACGAGGCCCTCGAGAAGCTGGCGAAGGCGCCCAGCCTCGACGGCCTGATCACCGATCTGCGGATGCCCGGGGCGGACGGCGGAACGGTCGCGCGCGAGGCCCGTCGGTTGCATCCCAAGGTGCCCGTACTGTTCGTCACGCAATACACGGAGCTGCTCGGCCAGCTCGAGCGCGAGCTCGGGCCTCCCCTACACATCCTCGGCAAGCCCGTGTCGTACCGCGAGCTCCTGCAGGCGCTCGGCTCGCCAACCGTAGGAGACAGAGCCATGGACAAGGCACAGATCATCGTCGTCGGGGACGATCAGTCCGACCTCGGCACGCGGGCTTTGGACACCGCGCTCGACATGGCCCACAGCCATGGGAACACCAACGTCCACGTTCTCTACGCGGTCGAACTGGTGGTGGATCCTCTCAACCCGTACGCGGGGATCCCGCCGATCTCCGCGAAGGATCAGCTCGGCAAGGAACAAGAGCGGGTCATGGTCCGCGTGCAGGCCGCCCTCGGCCGGCACCAGCAGCTGCGCGTGCGCTCGGTCATCGCGCACACCGCGGTGGGCGATCCGGCGCACGCGCTCGTCGATCTCGCCGCCGAGCTCGACGCCGATCAGATCGTGGTCGGCACACACGGACGCACCGGCTTCTCGCGCGCGATCCTCGGGTCAATCGCCGAGCGCGTGGTGCGTCACTCCGGCTGCCCGGTGACCGTCGTCCGCGCGAAGGCGCACGACCCGGAGAAGCGGGTGCCGGACATCGAGCCGCTCTGCCCGGACTGCAAGAAGGAGCGGGAGAAGACCGGTGACGTCAACACCTGGTGCGCCCGCCATCGGGAGCACCATCCGCGCGCGCACGTCTACCACGAGGGGTCGGATCCTCCCGCCTCGGTTCGTCCCTGGGGCTTCGGAGGATGAACGATTCGGGGTGCACTCACTGCGGCGGGCCCATCCCGCGCAGTGAGACGGATGGCTTTTGCTGCGGGGGCTGCCGCCTCGTCCACCAGCTGATCGATGCCGAGGGCCTCGAGCGCTACTACGCGCTCCGAGGCCCCAACGGCGAGCCCGTGGCCGAGGCCAAGGAGACCCGCGATCGCAAGTGGCTCGAGCCGATCACCGAGCAGATGCGCGCCGAGAAGGGCGACGTCGCGCGCGTCGACCTGGACCTCCAGGGGATCTCCTGCGCGGCGTGCGTCTGGCTCATCGACCAGCTGTTCCGCAAGGAAGAAGGGGCCATCTCGTGCCTCGTCGACCCGGCGCTCGGCCGCGTGTCGCTCCTGGTCCACCCCCAGGCATTCGGCCTCGTGCGCTTCGTCTCCCGGGTCGAGAGCTGCGGCTACCTGCTCGGTCCGCGCCGCAAGCAGTCGGTCACCGAGAGCCCGGCCCTGCTCTGGCGCATGGGTGCCTGCATCGCCATCGCGATGAACGCGATGCTGCTCGCGTTCAGCATCTACGCGGGCCTGTCGGAGGGGCCGATCCTCAAGCTGTTCACCGGCCTCTCGTTCGCCCTCGCGACGGCCAGCGTGCTCGTCGGGGGCTCCTGGTTCGTGAAGAGCGCAGTCGGTGCACTCCGACGCGGCGTTCTGCACCTCGATCTGCCGATCGCGCTCGGGGTGGTGCTCGCCTACGTGTCGTCGACCTGGGCCTACCTGGCCCACAGCCTGACCACGTATTTCGACACCCTCTCCGTCTTCATCGCCCTGATGCTGGTCGGTCGCTTCCTCCAGCAGCGGATGATCGAGAAGAACCGGCAGCGGCTCCTCCAGAGCGACGAGACCGAGCACCTGCTCTCGCGTCGGGTGCAGGGCGACGAGGTCTCCCTCGTCCGCTGCCACGAGCTCGTCCCGGGTGACCGGCTGCTGCTCGCCCCGGGAGACGTGGTGCCCGTGAGCGCCAGCGCCGAGGAGCGCACGGTCTGCTCGCTCGACTGGATCAACGGCGAGAGCGTCCCGCGTCACTTCGAGGTCGGCGACGTGATCCCCGCGGGGGCCTTCGTGACCGGCACGCGCGTCGTCACCGCGCTCGCCACCGAGACCTTCGAGAAATCGATGCTGGTCGACCTGCTCCGCGCACCCCAGCGAGACGCCCGCGAGGGCAACCAGACGAGCCTCTGGTGGCAGCGCTTCGCTCGCATCTACGTCGGCGCGGTGCTGCTGCTCGCCCTCGGCGCGCTGCTCGTGGGGCTGCGGATGGTCCACGACCCGCACCTCGCGCTCGAGCGGGTGACCGCCGTCCTCATCATCACGTGCCCCTGCGCGTTCGGCATCGCGGCGCCGCTCGCCTACCAGATCGTCCACGCGCGCCTCCGTCGCGCCGGGCTGTACGTGCGCTCGCCGAGCTTCCTCGACCGCGCTGCCGAGGTGCGCAAGGTGGTGTTCGACAAGACGGGTACGCTCACGACGGGGCGCCTGGAGCTCGTCGACGACGCCCCCGCCCACGCGCTCGACGAGGCCGACCGCGCCATCCTGCTCGACCTCGCCCAGCGCTCGGGACACCCAAAATCTCAGGCCCTCGTCCACGCCCTCGGCTCGCGCGGCTTCCGGCCGATCGAGGTGGAGGAGCTCAGTGGAAAGGGCGTGCGCGCCACCGTCGACGGTCACGAGTATCGCCTCGGCGCCCCCGGCTGGGCGAGCGACGACGACGCCAACGGCGACGTCGTGTTCGGGCGCGACGGCGTCGCGCTGGCGACCTTCGCCATGCGCGAGGACCTGCGCCACGACGCCCGCGAAGAGGTCGCGGCCCTCGAGGCGATGGGGCTGCCGGTCTACCTGCTCTCCGGCGACGACCCCGACCGGGTCGCGCTCGTCGCAGCGCGCTGTGGGGTACCGACCGAACGCGCCGTCGGCGGTGCAGACCCGACCGAGAAGGCGGCCTGGATGACCGCCCACGACGCGCGCGACACGCTGTTCGTTGGCGACGGCATCAACGACGGTCCGGTGGTCGACGCGGCCTTCACGTCGGGCACGCCCGCCATCGATCGCCCCTTCCTCGCCGCCCGCGCCGACTTCTACCTGGTGACGGCCGGCGTGGGACCGGTGCGCAAGGCAATCGTCTTGGCGCAACGACTGCGCGCTGTCCTTCGACAAACGCTGGGAGTTGCGTTGGCCTACAACGTGCTGACGGTCGGACTCGCGTACGCGGGGAAGATGTCCCCGCTGCTCTGCGCCATCGTCATGCCGCTCAGCTCACTGTCCACGATCTTCGCCGTCGTCGCCCAGCTCTCCGAGTCGCGCTCTGCTCGTCGAGAGCCAGCGCCGCTCGCCGAGCCACCCGCGGTTGCGAATCAGGAGGCACCCGTCTGATGGAAGTCCTGTTCCTGCAAGTGTTCGTGAGCTTCATCCTCGTGCTCGGCTCGGTGCTGCTCTTCATGTTCAGCACCCGCCAGCGCGACGCGGAGCACGCCGACCGTCTGTCGCTCCTCCCCATGGAGGACGACGACCCCACCCGAGCCACCGAGAGGAAGCTCTGATGTCCACGTCTGCCGCTGCCGCCGAGGGCGAAGCCGCCGCCGCCCCGGGAGTGCGCCTCGAGAAGCGCCACATCGTCTACGACGACGGGATCTCTCGCCTGTTCATCGGCGCGTCGGTGATCTTCGCGCTCGTGGCCATGCTCGTCGGCGTCCTCGTCGCCCTCCAGCTGGCGTTCCACCCGGCGAACATCGCGCCGCTCCTCACCTTCGGTCGTCTGCGCCCGCTGCACACCAACGCCGCGATCTTCGCGTTCGTCGGCAACATGGTGTTCGCGGGCATCTACTACTCGACGCAGCGCCTCACGAAGGCGCGCATGGCGAGCCGCACGCTCTCCCTCGCCCACTTCTGGGGCTGGCAGCTCATCATCGTGAGCGCCGCCATCACCCTCCCGCTCGGCATCTCGTCCGGCAAGGAGTACGCCGAGCTGGAGTGGCCGATCGACATCGCGATCGCCCTCGTGTGGGTCATCTTCGCCATCAACTTCTTCGCGACGCTCTGGAAGCGGAACGAGAAGCAGATGTACGTGGCGTTGTGGTTCTACATCGCCAGCATCATCACGGTGGCCGTGCTCCACATCGTGAACTCGCTCGCGCTGCCGGTCTCGATCCTCAAGAGCTACTCGATCTACTCGGGCGCGCAGGATGCGCTCGTGCAGTGGTGGTACGGGCACAACGCGGTCGCGTTCTTCCTCACGACGCCGGTGCTCGGCATCATGTACTACTACCTGCCGAAGGCCGCGAACCGCCCGGTCTTCAGCTACCGGCTCTCCATCGTCCACTTCTGGGCGCTGGTGTTCGTGTACATCTGGGCCGGCCCGCACCACCTCCTGAACACCGCACTCCCGGATTGGGCACAGACGCTCGGGATGATCTTCAGCCTGATGCTGTGGGCACCCTCCTGGGGTGGCATGCTGAACGGTCTCATGACCCTACGCGGGGCCTGGGCCCAGGTGCGTCGCGACCCGGTTCTCAAGTTCTTCGCTGCAGGCGTCACGTTCTACGGCATGGCCACCTTCGAGGGCCCATTGCTCTCGATCAAGGGTGTGAGCGCCCTCGCTCACTACACCGATTGGATCATCGGCCACGTGCACGCTGGTGCGCTCGGCTGGAACGGTTTCATGGCCGCCGGCATGTTCTACTGGATGGTTCCCAAGCTGTTCGGCACCAAGCTCCACTCGGAGCGCGCGGCCAACATCCACTTCTGGCTCGGGACCGCCGGCATCATCCTCTACGTCGTCTCCATGTGGGTCGCTGGCATCACGCAGGGCCTCATGTGGCGCGCCACGGACGCCAAGGGCTCCCTGCTCTACCCGAACTTCATCGAGACCCTCACGGCCCTCAAGGGCATGTACTGGACCCGCATCATCGGCGGGACGGTCTACCTCGTGGGCATGCTCATGATGGCCTGGAACCTCTTCATGACCGCGAAGGCCGGCAAGGCCGTCGACGGCGAGGCCGAGGTCGTGGTCGAGGTCAGCGACGCCCCTTCGGTCCCCTGGACCCGCATCGTGTTCGGCGGCCCCGTGGTCGTGTCGGTCATCGTACTCGTGGTGCTCGGCGCGATCGCGTTGACCAACGCGGTTGGCGCCGGCGCGTTCATGCTCCTCGCCCTCGCCATCGCGGTGATGGCGATCATGATCGGCCAGAGGAAGAAGGACCCCACCAAGCCCGGCTGGCACGCCCTCGTCGAGGGTCGCGCGTTCCTCTTCAGCGTGTTCACCGTCATCGCGGTGCTCATCGGCGGCGCAGCGGAGATCATCCCTTCGCTGATCATCAAGCAGACGGACGCCGCGGTCCTCGCCGCCAAGCACCCGCCGTACAGCGCCCTCGAGCTCGAGGGGCGCGACGTCTACATCCGCGAGGGTTGTTACAACTGCCACTCGCAGCTCATCCGCCCGTTCAAGTGGGAGGCGCAGCGCTACGGCGAGCCGAACACGCTGGACGACTCTCGCTGGGACCACCCGTTCCAGTGGGGCAGCAAGCGCACGGGCCCGGATCTCGCCCGCGTTGGTGGCAAGTACCCAAATGTCTGGCACTGGCAGCACATGATCGACCCGCGCACGATCTCGCCGGGCTCGAACATGCCGAGCTACACGCACCTGCCGACGGCGACCGTCGACTTCGCCGGCACCAAGGAGAAGGTCTACGCGATGAAGACGCTCGGCGTGCCGTACTCGGACGCCCAGATCAACGGCGCGCAAGCCTCTGCCCAGGCGCAGGCCGCCGAGATCGTCGCCGACCTCAAGGGCGCCGGCATCGCCGCGAACCCGAACTGCCAGCTCGTCGCGCTGACGGCGTTCCTCCAGCGCCTCGGCAAGCCGCCCACGCCCAAGCCCGCGCCGACGACCCTGCCCGTGACCGTCAACGACAAGCCGGCCGACGCGCCCGCGCCGACGGCGGCCACCCACTGAGGAGCGGACCATGAAGCAACAACTGCTGCTCCAGAGCCCCCTGCTCACCCTGCCCATCATCGCGCTCGGGTTGTTCCTCGCGGTGTACGTGGCGGTGTTGATCCGGACCTATCTGCGAAAACCGTCGGCCTACGACCCCATCGCGCGCCGGCCCCTCGAAGACGACTGGAAGGAGGAAGACGATGGGACACGTTGACCCGCAAGACGCCGCGAATGGCGTCGTGCACGAGTACGACGGCATCAAGGAGCAGGACAACAAGCTCCCCAACTGGTGGCTCGGCACATTCTACGTCACCATCGCCTTCGCTGGTTACTACTGGCTCGCCGCGGAAGGCTTCCAGACCACTCTCTCGCCGCGCGCCGAGTTCGATCAACAGATGGCCGCGCAGGCCGCCGAAGAAGCGGCCAAGCTCAAGACGATGGGCGCGGTCGATGACACGAGCCTCACCAACATGGCGAAGAACGCCTCGGCGGTGGCCGAGGGGCAGGGGGCCTTCATGGCCAACTGCGCTTCGTGTCACGGTGCGAACGGCGGGGGTGGCATCGGCCCCAACCTGACCGACAACGCGTGGCTCCACGGTGGCGCGCCCACCAAGGTCTACGCGACCATCAAGGATGGCTTCACTGCCAAAGGCATGCCAGCTTGGGGCGCGATCCTCGGCGAGGAGAAGACCCGCCTCGTCTCGGCCTACGTGGTGTCGCTCAAGAACACGAACGTGGCCGGTGGAAAGCCGCCCGCGGGCGAGGTCGAGAAGTGAACGAACGGGCGTGCGTGCCCCTCGCAGGTTCTTCGCGCACGCCCTCGGACCCTACGGCAGCGCTCGCCGCTCGCCTCTCGGCTGGCGCTGCTGGTCCTTTGGGGCAGGATGCAGACATGCTCCGCTCCGAATCCCGCGCGGCGCTCGTTGGCTCTCCATAGGCAAGACTGATGGCGAAGGTTCACCTCCCCGTCGTCGAGCCGGGCTCCATGCAGAGCTCGCTGCGCTCGGACGGCTCACGCAACTGGGTCCAGCCCGCGGACGTCACCGGGCGCTTCAGCCGGGCCCGCAAGCTCGTCTTCGTGCTGCTCATCGCGTGGTGGGCGATCCTCCCGTGGCTCCGGGTCGACGGGCGCCCCGCGCTGCAGCTCGACGTGGAGCACCGCCGCTTCTTCCTGTTCGGCGCCACCCTCAACGCGCAGGACACCTACCTGCTCTTCTTCCTCCTCACGGGCATCGGCTTCTCGCTGATCCTGGTGACGACGCTCCTCGGGCGCGTGTGGTGTGGCTGGTCGTGCCCACAGACGGTGTTCCTCGAGGGTATGTTCCGGCCGCTCGAGCGCATCCTCGAGGGCACCCGCGAGGCGCGCATCCGCCGCGACGCCGGCCCGTGGACGCTCGACAAGACTGTGCGCAAGACGGTCAAGCACCTCGCGTTCGTCGTCCTCGCGGCGTTCGTCGCCCACGTGTTCGTCGGCTACTTCGTGAGCACCAAGGCGCTCTTCCAGATGATGCGGCGGAGCCCCGGCGAGCACCCCGAAACGTTCGCCTGGGCGTTCGCCCTCACCGCGATCTTCTACGGCAACTTCGCCTGGTTCCGGGAGCAGCTCTGCATCGGCCTGTGCCCGTACGGGCGCCTGCAGTCGGTGCTCATCGACAAGGACTCGCTCGTCGTCGGCTACGACACCCAGCGCGGCGAACCGCGCGGCAAGGCCAAGGACACGAGCACCAAGCACGGCGACTGTATCGACTGCAAGCGATGCGTCGTGGTCTGTCCCACCGGTATCGACATCCGCAACGGGCTCCAGCTCGACTGCGTGGCCTGCACGGCCTGCATCGACGCCTGCGACGAGATCATGGTCAAGGTCGGCAAGCCGGTCGGCCTCGTTCGCTACGACTCCGCGAGCGGCTTCGAGGGGGCTGGCAAGAAGCTGCTCCGCCCCCGCGTGTTCGTCTACGTCGCGCTCATGGTGATCGGCGCCATCGTCGCCACCGTCTCGTTCCGGCGGCGCACGGACTTCGAGGCCAACCTGCTGCGCGTGCAGGGCATCCCGTTCGTCGTCGAGGGGCCGCTCGTGAAGAACGCCTTCACGATCCACCTCGTCAACAAGAGCTCCCAGAAGATGCGCTACCTGATCGAGCCCGAGGCTTCCGCGGGGCTCGTGTTCGACATCCCGCTCGCTGATCCCGAGGTCGAGTCGATGTCGGGCATCACGCTGCCCGTCACCATCACCACCGCGCGCGCCGGCTTCGTGCAGCGCGGCATCCGGATCAAGATCCGCAACGTCACGACCGGCAAGTCCGAGGTGATGGCCGCCGGCACCCTGCTCGGTCCGATGGGAGGCCTGTGATCGTCGCCGCCCTCGCCGCTGCGGCCCTGCTCGGTGCGACCTCGTCGGTCCACTGCGCGACCATGTGCGGCCCGCTGGCGGCCGTCGGGTGCAGCCACAAAGGCAAGGTCGAGGGCGGAGCGCTGGTGGGCTACCTCGGTGCGCGCGCGCTCGGCTACGGCCTCGCCGGCAGCGTCGCCGGGACGGTCGGCGCGCCGCTGGCGGCCGGGCGTTTCGGCGAGGGGCTGCGGGTCGCCGTTGCGGTCGTCGTCGGCGCGTTCCTCGTCGTCCGGGCGATCGGCTGGCTGGTCGGTCGCGAGGGCGGCGGCCTCGTGCAGCTCCGCAGCGGCCGCAAGGGCTGGTTCGAGCGCCTCGCTCCCTACCTGCCCCGCCGTGGCGCCGCGCTCGGTTTCGCGACGACGTTCTTCCCGTGCGGGGTCCTGCTCACGGGGCTGCTGTCGGCGGCGGCGAGTGGGTCGACGGCCCTCGGGGCCGGGATGATGGTGGCCTTCGCGCTCGCCTCGAGTCCGCTCCTCTTGCTGCCCACCTTCGTCGGGGCACGAGCTCGGCCGCTGCTCGCCCGGCCCCTCGGCCGGCGCATCGCGGCCGGTGGGCTCGTGCTGCTCGCGGCCTGGATCGTGGTCCCGCCCGTGGCCGCCCTGGCCAAGCCCAGGACGAGCCCAGCGACCTGCTGCGATCCCCGCCCCACCGCTCCCTGAGCGACGGGGGCCGAAGACGTGTATGTTAGGGCGTCCATGCCCGGCCGGACCTTCGCCATCGGCGACATCCACGGTGACATCTTCGCCGTCTACCGGTTGCTCGCGAAGTTCCCCGAGCTCGACGAGACCGACACCATCGTGTTCCTCGGCGACTACGTCGACCGGGGGCCCCACAGCGCGCGTGTCGTCGACTACGTGCGCAACCTGGCCGGCCAGACCAAGGCCAAGGTCGTGGCGTTGCGCGGCAACCACGAGGACGCCTGGCTACGCGTGGTCGACCGCGGCTGGGACGGCTTCGTCACACCCCCGATCAACGGCTGCCTCGCGGCGTACCGCTCGTTCATCGGGGGCCCCGTGCCCCAGGAGCACGAGGAGCCGCGCGACGACGAGCGGCTGATGCTGCTGACCGGAGGCTTCTACCCCGACGAGGTGCTCGCCTGGTTCCGCTCCCTCCCGTACTGGTACGAGGATCAGCACGCGATCTTCGTGCACGCCGGGCTCCCCAAGAAGGAGGGGCAGTGGGTCCACCCCTCCGCGGTCGAGGATCCCACCGTGTTGCTCTGGATCCGCGACGAGGACTTCTTCATCAACTACCGCGGCAAGACCGTGGTGTTCGGGCACACCACCACCTCGTGCCTGCCCCCGGAGTACTCGAGCTTCACCCCCGACGATCCGGACGACCTCTGGGCCGGCACCAACGTCATTGGCATCGACACCGGCGCCGGCAAGGGCGGCTTCCTCACGGCGATCCAGTTCCCCGAGATGCACGTCTACGAGTCCCGCTAGGGAGCGACCATGACCGAGTCCACCGACAGACCAACGCCGACGCACGTCACGCTCGAGCTCGGCACGCTCGAGCACCTCCGCGACCAGCTGCGTGAGCGCGGCCAGCGCCCCTCGATCGCGTTCGGCCCGCAGACCTCGACCGATCTCCTCGAGGCGATCCACATCGTCGAAGAGTACGGCGCCATGTGCGAGGCGATGTACCTGATGATGGCGGTCGACAACCGCGTGGTGAACGCCGAGCGCGAGGTGCTGCGCGGCGCGCTCGACGTGCTGTCGTCGGGCCGGGTGCGCACCGTGCACATGGAGGCGATGCTCGACTCGGCCGCCCGCAAGATCGCGCACGAGGGGGCCAAGAAGCGCCTGGCGAAGGTGATCGAGGCGCTCAAGGACGACCCGGCGCGGGCCGAGGCCACCGTCATCCTCGCCGCGGCCGTCGCCGCCGCCGACAGCCGCATCGTCCCCGAGGAGCACGCGCTCCTGAACGAGCTGTTCCTCGGCCTCGGGATCGACCAGGCCCGGGCCGACGAGATCCTGGGCGCGATCGACGGCAAGCTCGCGGCCAAGGGCGTCTGAGGCCCGAAAGGAGAGGGCGCTCAGTCCTCGGTCTCGGTCGCTGCGTCCACCGCGCGACGCGCGCAGGCGCGGACCATCTTGGCGTCCTCCTTGGCCTGCGCCTTGGCCTTCACCTTGGCCTTGTCGGCGGCCTTCGGATCGAGCTCCGAGAACACCGCGATCTCGAGGGCCGAGGCGCGCATGGTGGAGTGCTGCTTGCCGTTGGCGGTCTTCAGGTCGACCTCGAGGTCGGCCTCGACACGGAAGCCGTCGCTCTCCTTGACCAGCACGACGAGCAGGCGTTCCTTGCGGCCGTTGCGCTCGCGGGGCTTGCCGGTCAGGTCGGGGCCGCCGTCGCCGTCGCCTTCCTCGACGGTCCAGCCGTCCTCCTCCGCGATGTGTTTGACGGCGGCGAGGAGCTTGCTGCGCGAGACGTCGTACACGTGCTTGCGCGCGGCCTGCTCGAGGCGAATCTGGTAGGCGGCGTCTCGCACGCAGCCGGTGTGCACGAGCGGCGGCACGAGCAGACAGCAGACGAGCCCGAGCCGAGCGAGGAGCGAGCGCGACCTTCCCATGGGCTCGGCGTACGCAGCGGGGCGCGGAGGGTCAACCGAGCCGGTCGAGGGAGAGCGCGAGCCACCGCTCGAAGGCGTCGTCGTAGGGGAGCACGTGGTAGAGGAAGATCACGCCGAGGGGGCGCGCCTCGAGTCCCTTCTTGTCATCGACGTCGTAGGCGCGGGTCGCGCCCCGCACCATGCCGCCGAGCAGCACGTCGCCCCAGTTGCGCTCACCGTCGATGACGTCGAGCAGGTAGCTGCCCGCGACCTCGACGAGCCCGTCCCAGTCGCCGTCGAGGCCCCGCACCACGCCCCCGTCGCGCAGCGTGAACGAGTCACGCCCGCCCCCGGGCAGCGCCGCGTCGAGGCAGAGGACGAGACCCCGCGCGGCGCGGACGCGCGCGAGGCCGGGCGCCAGGGTGGCGCGCACCCACGCGTCGATCCGCGCGCGCACGCGCTCGCGCCCGAGTCCACGCGGGTCGGGGTCGACGAGCGCCGGCACCGTGAGCGGCGAGAAGTCGCGGGTCTCCGTCGCGTGCGTGATGGAGACGAGCTCGGTGCCCCGCTCCATCGTGGTCTCACCGCTTGCGACCACGAAGGTGGCCCCGATCTCCCCGGGGAACACCCGCGCGCTCGGTACACGGCGGGCGATATCCCGGAGGATCCGCGCCTCGGGGACCGGGTAGACGAGGCGATCCATCGCGTCGTAGGGCGGCAGATGGCGCGCGCCCGCCGCGGTGGGGACCAGCGCCCGCGCGGAGGTGGCGGCGATCTGGTCGAGGTTCTGCTTGTAGTACGTGTAGGGGAAGCCCAGGGCGCCGCCGGTCTGCGCGGCGATCTCCAGCATCGGCTGCCAGCGCACCAGCGCGAGCGCGAGGGGCTCGTCGCGGCGGAAGGCGCGCGCGGCGTCGGCGAGCGTGTCGCGCACGGCCGCGACGCTCGGGTGCACCGTGTCGATCTGGTTCCAGGCGATCCCGTCGGAGGTCGCCGCCATCACCCCCCACTCGAGCGGGGCCGTGGAGGGAGTCGTGAAGAGCTCCACGCCCTCGAGCTCCACGTGGTGACCACTCGCGATCTCGTGCACCGTGCGGAACCCGAGGCGGCGGGCCGCCCGGACGATCAGCGGATCGAAGGTGACGAGGACGGTGTCCGGGTCACGCTTCGCGAGGGCCTCAAGCGAGGGCAGATCGAAGTGGTCGGTGTGCCGGTGCGAGACGATGACGAAGTCGGGCCGCAGGCGATCGACGTCGATCTCGCGCGGGGGGACGACCCCGAACACCCCGCCGTGGTGCGTCTCGAACAGCACCGGGTCGAACAGGATGCGGAGCTCGCCGGCCTCGAGCAGCCACGTGGCGTGTCCCAAGCTGGTCCAGCGCATGGCGCGAGCATAGCCCCGACCATCCGGGGAGTTGCAGACCTGACCCCGCGCCCTACGCTCGGCCGCCATGAGTGATGCCGTTCTGTTGGTCGGACACGGGAGCGTCGAGAAGGCCGAAGACATTCCGGCGTTCCTGGCCAACATCCGGCACGGCCGCCCCACGCCGCCGGCCATCGTCGAGGAGGTGACCCGTCGCTTCCTCGCCATCGGCGGCTCGCCCCTGCTCGGCATCTCGCAGGCCCAGGCCGCGGCGCTCGCCACGCGCCTCGGTGTGCGGGTCGAGGTCGGCATGCGGCTCTTCACGCCCTACGCGCGCGACGTCGTGCGCACCCTCGCGGCCGAGGGCGTCACGCGGCTGGTCTCGCTCCCGCTCGCCCCGTTCTCCACGCACCTCTACAACCCCCTGGTCGCGGAGGCGTGCGCGGCGAACGGCATCACCTGTCTGCCCGTCGGTCCGTGGGGCGAGGAGCCCGCGCTGGTCGAGGCCTTCGCGGAGACCGTGCGCGAGGCCCACGCCGACGGCGCGCACGTGGTCTTCACCGCGCACTCGCTGCCCCTCCGCGTGCTCTCCGCGGGAGATCGCTACGAGCACGAGGTGCGCTCCACGATGGAGGCGGTCGCGCGCCGCGTCGGGTGCGCGCGCTACTCGGTCGCGTTCCAGTCCCAGGGCATGGACGGCGGCGAGTGGCTCGGGCCCGACCTGCCGACCACCATGGCGCGCCTCGTGCGCGAGGGCGACGAGGCCGTGCTGTTCTCGGCCATCGGCTTCCTCGCCGACCACACCGAGGTGCTCTTCGATCTCGACGTCGAGGCGAGGGGGCAGGCCGAGGCGCTCGGCCTGCGCTACCACCGCGCTGCGTCCCTCAACGCGCGGTCGTCGTTCGTCGACGCGCTCGAGGCCCTCGCGCGCCGAGCGCTCACGGGCGCTGCTGGAGCTGCCTGAGTGCCGCGGACCCGACGCGTACCGCGCGGCACCTTCGTCGACCTCGGCGCGTTCGACGTGCCCGAGGTGGCCGTCGGTCGAAGGGTGCGCGCGTACCTGCCGCACAACCACGATCACAGCCGGCCGCGGCCCGTGCTCGTGCTGTTCGACGGTCAGAACGTGTTCGGCGACGAGGGCTCCTTCTCGGGTGGCTGGCACGCCCACGAGGTCCTCGACCGGTTCGTCGTGCTCAAGCGGCCGGTCGCGCCGGTCATCCTCGCGATCGACCACGGGCACGTCGCGCGACTCGACGAGCTCACCCCCTGGAGCGACGGCAAGAACGGCGGCAAGCTCGACCCCTTCCTCGCCTGGATCGGTGGAGCGCTCCTGCCCCTCGCGCGCAATACGCTGGGGCTGCGGCACGATCCCTCCGAGACCATCGTCGGCGGCTCGTCGCTCGGGGGCTTCGCCGCGCTCTACGCCCACTTCGCGCGACCGGACGTGTTCGGCGGCTGCCTGGTCATGTCGCCGTCGCTCTGGTTCGCCGGCGGTCGGATCTTCCCGTTCGTCGCGAGCCGACCGCGCCCGCCGAGCTCGCGGATCTACCTCGATTGCGGCGTGAAGGAGGCCCGCGGCATGATGTTCGGCCACTCCGAGCGCATGGCGCGCGAGCTCGCGGGTCGCGGCTACGGGGAGGATGCGTTCCTGTGGCGGCCGGACGCCAAGGGCACGCACTCGGAGCGCCACTGGCGGAGGCGCCTGCCGAAGGCGCTTCGCTTCATGTTCCGCTAGCTCCACCCCTCGTCGAGCTCCTCGGTCTTGCCCGGTGTGGCAGAGGGCTCGGGCGTGGCGGAGGGCTCGGGTGCCTTCTCTCCGGCGGCCGGCGGAGGAGATGGACGCTGGATCGGGCGCGGCGGCGGCGCCGAGCTGGGCTCTGCGGCCGGGTGGCGCTTCGACGGTTGCATGACCTCCTCGGCGACCATCGGCGCCTGCTTCTTCACGTCGAGCTTGAGGCGACCGATCGCCAACATCGTTCGCTTGGGGCGGGGTGGGGGCGCGCTCGGCGCACGCACTTCTCCGGGGCGAGGCACGGCGGGTTCGTGCGCACGGGGCGCGATGCCTGGCTCGTCGTCGGGGACCAGCAGGGACTCGAGGGGCGTGGGGGGAGCTTCGTCGACGACGTCGCTCGGCGACGGCTGGGCCTCCACGGGTGGCGCCTCGAGGGGCATCGGCGCGAGCACGGCGGGGGCGAGGTCGTCGAGCGAAGGCAGCGCCTCGAGCGAGTCGAGATCCCCCGCATCCAGGGTCGCGATCGACGCGGCGGGTCCGGGGAGATCCAGGGCGAGCTCCGGCTCACCCGTGTCGGGGATCATCGGCGCGGTGTGCGTACGGACCGACGGGGCGGGCTCGTCGTCGCGGGGCGGAGGCGCGGGCAGTGGGGGCTGGGGCCCGAGCATGGGCATGCCGAACGGCGCCGTCGCGAGGTGTGGATTGGGTGCCGGAGGTGGCTCCCGGACGATGGGAGGCAAGGGGGGCTCGGCGATCACGGGTGTCGCGGGCGCGGTCCCCACGGGCGCGGCCGGCTCTGGTTCGAGGCGCGGGGGACGGTGCGCGGGCGGCGGCGGCAGCACGCGTGGCTGCGGCACCGTGATGGCGAGCGCGGTGTCGATGCGTCGCTTCGCGCCCACGGCGGGCAGGTCGACGGGCGCGATCGGCGCGGCGGCCACCTCCTTGCGCACGGCGGGGAGATGGAACGCCGCGATGCGCGAGACGTCCGACGGATCGCGCGGGCGCTCGGGCTCTGCGCGCTCCACCTTGGGCGCCTCCTTGGCGGAGAGGGTGAGGCGCTGTCCCTGACCCGGGGTCGCTACCAGCGGGAGGATCGCCTGCGCATACCGTTCGGTCGCAAGAGCGAGCTCCTCGAAGGGGATCGCGAGCTCGGTCCGCGGGAGCGCACGCTCCTTCAGGCCCGCACCGATCTCGGCGAACGCCTCGACCCGTACGCCCTGGGCACCGCCGCGCAGATCGACGCGCAGGGCTCCCTCGAGCCAGTCGCACTCGCTCGTGGCGAGCCGCGCGAACAGGATGAGGACGCGCGCCGCGCCCTCGTTGGGCCGCGCGATGGTGGCGATGTGGGCGAGGAGCGCCTTGGCCTCGTCGCGCGACGCGACGGCGGCCGCGAAGTGCTCCTCGGAGAGATCCTGACAGCGCGTGAGGCGAGAGAGATCCATCAGCCACCTCGCTTGCCGAACAGCTGCGCGCTCACCGCCTCGAGCTTGGCGGCCAGAGCCAGGTTGTCGTGCTCGAGGGCGACGGCGCGCTCGAGCTCCGCCTTGCCGTAGGCGAGCTCGCCCATCGCGAGGAGCTGGTCGGCGCGCGTCGCGTGGGCCCGGCCGCGCTCGGTCCTGGCGAGCTGGGCCGCCGGCAGCGACGCCGCCTTGCGCGCATCTCCGCGCGCGCCGCGCTCGAGGTCCTCCAGCGGCACGCGCTTGTGCCCCTTGGCCAGCGCCGCGAGGTAGCGGAGACGCAGAACGGGATCGCCGAGCACGTGGTAGGCATCGGCGCCCTCGCGGAACACGCGGGCCGCGGCGTCGCGGACGGCGGGCTCGGCGCCCCGGTAGTGGTCGGGGTGGAAGGCGCGGGAGAACACGCGATAGGCCGCGCGCACCTCCGCGTCGCTCGGACCCCGCGTGGTGATCGGCAGCTTGAGGAGCGTGAGGTAGTCGACCTCGGCGCACGCCGCCGCCCAGCGCAGCACGATGCGATCGCGATCCGCCGGAGCGACCGGCCGGATGGACTTGGCCTTGCGCGGCGGGATCGTCGTCATCCGTCGTCCCTGGTCACGCGCATCTCGGCGCGGATCTCGCGACCGGAGCGCTCTTCGCGCGCGTGGATGCGCAGGATGCCGTCGGAGTCGAGCTCGAAGGTGACCTCGATCGACAGCTCGCCGCGGCGCGCGGGGGGCAGCCCCGAGAGCACGCACTCGCCGAGCACGGTGTTCAGGGAGATGCGATCGCCCTCGCCCTGACAGACGCGCAGGACGACCTCTTGCTGGTTCTCGATGCCGGTGGCGTAGTGGCGCGTGCGTGCGCACGGCACGTGGGTGTTGCGCGCGACGACGAGGTCGAGCATGCCGCCGACGGTCTCCACGCTCAGGCTGAGCGGCGTGACGTCGATGAGGAGGGGGCCGCCGGCCGAGGGGGCGGCCGGGAACACGGAGGGCACCGAGGGCTTCTCGTGCGGGTTCGGCTCGAGCCGTGGCGCTTCGGGTCGTGGCGAGGACGCGGGGCTCGCCGTGAACGAAGCGGCCGTCGGCAGCGGTGGGAGCCGCGGCACCTCGGGAGCCACGCGCGGTGCGCCCAACACGGCGGGCATGCTCGGCGGCAGCGACGGCTGGATCGAGGGGCTCGGCGTCGGCGGCTCCCCCACGGAAGGCACCGCAGCGGAAGGCAACGGCATCGGGCTGACCGCCTCCACCCGCGTGGCCTGGCCGCTCAGCATGGCGGCCATGATGGCGGCGCCCGCGGCCACGACCTCGTCGGGGTTCCAGTCGATGCGTGGCGTGTTGCCGAAGTAGGCCTCCACGCGCTCCTGCACGTAGGGCATGCGGCTCTGGCCGCCGACGAGGATGACGCTCGAGAAGTCGGCCGGCTCGAGGCGCGAGAGCCGCATCGCATCGCCACAGACGGCGAGCGTGCGATCGACGAGCGGCTTGGCCAGGCGCTCCAGCTGGGTGCGCGTGAGCGTGAAGTGGAAGTTGATGGGGACGCCGCCCTCGCCGTAGCCGACGTTCTTCAGCTCGACCTCGGCGCTCTCCTTGTCGCTGAGCTGGATCTTGAGGTGCTCGGCGGCGGCGCGGACGAGGGCGAGGGATTCGACGCCGGAGCGGACGTCGAGGTTGGTCTCGGCGAGGATCGACCGGACGATCTGGCCCTCGATTGCGGCGTCGAGGTCGTCTCCGCCGAGGAAGGTGTCGCCCGCGGTGGCGATGACCTCGACGACGTTGTCGGAGACGTCGAGGAGGGTGAGGTCGAACGTGCCGCCGCCGAAGTCGTAGACGGCGAGCCGCTCCTCGCGGTCGTGTTCCTCGGCGCCGAGGCCGTAGGCGAGGGCGGCGGCGGTCGGCTCGTTGAGGATGCGGAGCACCTCGAGGCCCGCCTCGCGCGCAGCCTTGCGCGTGGCCGAGCGCTGGAGGTCGTTGAACTGGGCGGGGACGGTGACGACGGCGTGGGTGACCTCCTCGCCGAGCGCCCGCGATGCGAGCTCCTTGGCCCGGCTGAGGACGAGCGCGCTGATGCTCACGAGGGGCCGCGCGCCGCCGCGGGTCCTGGCGCAGATGGAGCGCTTGTCGCCCTCGACCAGCTCGAACGGGAACATGCCGCGCGCCGACTCGACCTCGGGGCTGCCCCAGTGGCGGCCGAGGATGCGCTTGATGGAGTGGAGGGTGTTCTGGGGGTCGATCACCCGGCGGCGGCGGGCGTCGCGACCCACGAGGGTGCGGCCGTCGGGGTGGAACGAGACGACGCTCGGGAGCAGGTTCTGGCCCTGCTCGTCGGGCAGGATGCGTGTCTGTCCCCCGGCGCAGTAGCCCACGACGGTGTTGGTGGTCCCGAGGTCGATGCCGACGGCAGCACCCATGCACCCTGAACGTATCCCACTTCCTGGTCGCCGGGTCGGCCGAATCGCGCCGGTGAAGGCCCTCGCTTTGCCGCGTCGCGACGGGACCCAGGCGGCCCGAACGGCACGCCGACCCCGACGCACACCGTGTTCGGCGAAAAAAGTGGCCACGGTCCGGAAACATTCTGGCGAGTCGTCCGTCTGAGAGGAGTGGACTGTGTGACTCGTGTCCGTGGATGAAGAGAGAAATCTCGTTTGACATTGCCCGAGACTCACGGTACACCTCAAGAACGCAATTGATGGCCGGCTGCAGAGCCGCCCCGAAGTCGCCCCAGCGCCAGCGGCGCGTTCCCACCCAAGAATCCTGAGCCAAGAAACCCACAGCCGGAGCCGTTCGATGTTTGCCCTCACCCATCCCCAGCGCGAAACCAGCGCCATCCGCCGGCCCGAAGGCGGGCGTGGTGGTTTGGTCGGTCGCGATTGGCAGATGAGCGTGGGCACGTCGCCGGCGCCGATCTGTCTGGCCAGCAAGGCCGAGAATCCCAGCCTTCCAGGCTATGCCATCGTCGCCTCCGCCAAGGAGTTCGATCGCTGACCCGCGGTTCATCCGCGTTCCCCCCGCCGTGCGGGGAGGGCGCTGAGGCCGCCGGGTTCCCCACCCAGGCGGCCTCTGTCGTTTTGGGCCGTGGGAGCCGAAGCGGACCAGGCCAGACCAGACCACCGGCGAATCTTCGTCGCCACCACTCGTGAGAGCCCGCCGAGCGCGGGGTAGGGGAAGGTGCGCCCATGCTGACTCAAACAAGATTGTCTTCCTAGTACACACGCGACTTCTCGGGCGCAGCGCCCCTCTCGACAGAGGGTCCGTGGCGTAATGGACAGCGCAGCCGCCTCTTAAGCGGCCAGGTGAGGGTTCGACTCCCTCCGGTCCCACCGTGCCTCCGAGCACGCAGGGCGAAGCACGTCCCGAGACCCATTCCGGGGTCGTCTAGCGGCAGGACACGCGGCTCTGAACCGCGTCACGTTGGTTCGAATCCAGCTCCCGGAACCCTCTTTTCCGCTCACCGCTCGCATGCGGGGGGCACCGATCTCTGACAACTCGACATCGATGTGGCGGGACCCGAATGCAAGGGTTCTTGCACGGGCACGGGAGGCACAGGGTCCTACGGGACACCACCGCCTCACCCAGGTCATCGCACCTGACGTGTTCACCGTGGACTCCCGCCCGAGGCCCGACCTCGCCGCGCCCCCGAAGCGCGACGCGGTCGGGCTCACTGTTGCGAAGTAGCCCAATGGCAAGGCGCTCGGCTGTTAACCGAGGAGATGGTGGTTCGACTCCACCCTTCGCAGCCACCCGTGCGTCTCGTGCCCTGGCACGAGGCGTACGCCGCGCGGGTCGTCGGAGAGACGACGCCTCCCTGGTACGGAGGAGAGACGGGTGCGACTCCCGTGTGCGGCTCTCTGTTGGCTGGTGGGGGGCTTCGCCCCCCACGGATCGCCATGCCGCGCCGCGGGTTGCGCCGTCCTTCGCTTCGCTACGGACCGCTCCACCCGCGTCGCTGACATGGCGAACCCCCCGCTCGCTGCGCTCGCAGAGAGTTGGGGGCGGTCTCCGCCTCTGCTCGCTGCGCTCGCAGAGAGTTGGGGGCGGTCTCCGCCTCTGCTCGCTGCGCTCGCAGAGAGTTGGGGGCGGTCTCCGCCTCTGCTCGCTGCGCTC
>JAEUKC010000075.1:0-4083 GCA_016794445.1 Myxococcales bacterium | reverse complement strand
CAGGTACTCGGACCGGACGACCTTGGCGTCGCGCCGCGCCTCGGCGAGGGCCTGGGCGTCCGGGTCTGCGGAGAGGGTCTCCAGGGCTTGCTTCGCCTCGGCCATGATCGGGTCCTCCACCGCGAGCGAGTCTAGCGCGGCGGGGTCCGTGGTGTGGAGGAAGTGCCCCCAGCGCACGAGCCGCGCCGGCTCGTCGACGGCGTGCTCGGCGAAGCGTGGCAGCTCGATGACGTGGATCGCCAGCATGTCCGAGAACGCCGTGTGTCGCTCGACTTCGCAGACCGCGTAGTGCTCGTGGAAGCGACCGCTGGGCTCGGTGTCGAGGAGCACGATGCACACGACCGGGGTCAGATCGGTGAACTCGTCGCCTCGCTCGATCCCCTTCGCGAAGATGCGCGCCCAGTAGTAGAGCCAGCGCTCCGGGGTGAAGCCGCGTGGATCGCACTGCATCTCCACGTTCACCCGGGTGCCGTCGGGGAGCTCGGCGAGGATGTCGAGCAGGACGCCGCGATCGTCCGCGAAGGCGAGCTCGAGAGCAGCACTCTGCACCACGGCCGACGCGACGGGCCGCCGGAGTACCTCCTCGATCAAGGAGCAGAGGAGCCGCGGGTTGCGGGTGAAGAACAGCTTGAAGACGATGTCCTCGGTCGGGTGGAGCAGGGCCATGCCTCCCCGTCGACGCGAGCGACCCGGGAGTTGCGTGCCATGACGCGTTCATGGACGGAGGCACGGCGTCGCCGACCTCGGCGCTGCGCGCCAGTAGTTCACCGACGTCGGTAAACGCGTTCACCGACGTCGGTGAACGGCCGCGATGGCAGAGGCGAGCTTCGCGAGCGCGTCGGCCGGCACCTCGATGCGCAGCTTGGCGGTCGCGCCGGACTTGGTGGCCAGGGCCTCGACCTTCGCGGTTCGCGCGCCGCCCTTGCGCAGCTCGGCCTGCAGCTGCCGCGCGAGCGCGCGCTCCTCGGCGGTGGTGGTGCGGCCGCGCGGGTGAGGCGCCTTGCGCGCGGCGCGCTGCTTCTGGGCCAGGGTCTGGATCTCGCGCACGGTCGCCTTCGCGGGGTCGAGCTTGCCGAGCACCTTCGCGTCGATCCGCTGCGGGGTGTCGGACGCGGCGGTGGCGTCGGCGAGATCGATGAGCGCGTGGGCCTTCTCCTTGCCCCAGCGGAGCGCGTCGCGCCGCGAGAGGCGCTCGACGATGTCGACGAGGCGCGCCGCGGTCGACGGAGCGATGCCGAGGCCGCTCCGGCACAGATCGGCGAAGCCCTTGTGGCCCAGCAGCTTCGGGATCGGGTCCTTGCGGAGTCGGAGCAAGGCCTCGCCGATGTCGTAGAACGCCTCGGCGATCTCGGCCTTGCGCCGCTTGACGAGGGCCACGTCCTCGCGGGCTTGCTTCAGCAGGCGGTCGCGCGCAGCAGACGCCTTTGCCGCCGCGCGCTCGGCGAGTGCCGGGGTGAGCTTGGGCTTCTTGGCAGCCATGGCCCGGAGGGTACACCGCGAGGGCGGTGCAGGCGTACGGAGGATGGTCCTCCGCCGGCGGCCGCCGGCGACCGCCGGCGGTCTCACCCGCGACCGCAGCGATTCGCCGAGGAATCGCCGGGCGCGGGTGCGCACGGTTCTCGCGAGGGGGCCGCGTGTCGTGCACCGCGCGAACCCATCCTCGCCACCGTCCGGAGCAGACGGTGCTGCACGCCGTGGTGCGGGAGCACCTCGGCGCCTTCCTGCGCCACACAGAGGAGAGCTACGCCCGTGCCCTACCGCTGTATGTCCGAAGAGCGTTCGATCGATACCTGTGGTGCGGGATCCCCGAACACGGCTTCCTGCGGCTGCGCTGCGACGCCTGCAGCCTCGACCATGTCGTGGCCTTCTCGTGCAAGGAGCGAGGCACCTGTCCCTCGTGCGCCGGCCGCATGATGGCGAACACTGCGGCACACCTCGTCGACCGCGTGTTGCCCAACGTCCCCATCCGGCAATGGGTCCTGTCGCTGCCGCACCCGCTCCGCGCGCTGGCCGCCCGTCATCCGCAGTTCGTGAGCGCCATCGACAAGATCCTGCACCGAGCCGTCGAGCGCTGGATGCAGCGCGCGGCCGGCCCGAAGGAAGGACGCGCTGGCGCGGTGACGTTCGTGCAGCGCTTCGGGGGCTCGCTGAACCTGCACGTGCACTTCCACGTGCTGTTCCTCGAGGGGCTCTTCACCCGCTCGGGGGAGGGGGCGCCGGTCTTCCATCCCGCGTTCGCGCCAACCCGGGCCGACCTCATGACCGTCCTCTTGCAGGTCCAGGCTGGCGTCGCCCGCTGGCTCTCGACCCACCCTCTCGGCCGGGAGGAGGACCTCGATGCGGACGCGCTCGTGGGGTGCGCGCGCGTCGCGGTCCAGCAAGGGCTGTTCGATCACCTGGACGGCCACGCGGACGACGGCCGTGCCGATCAGGACGAGCCGCGAGGCGTGGGGCGCGCGTCGGTCACGTTCGAAGGCTTCAACCTGCACGCGGCCGTGCGGATCGGCGCCGACGACGACGTGGCTCGCGAGCGCCTGGTACGCTACTGCGCCAGACCGCCGTTCGCGCTGCATCGCCTCTCGGTGCTGCCTGATGGGCGCATCGCCTACCAGCTGCAGCACCCACGAAGGAACGCGACCCACCGGATCTTGCAACCGGTCGAGCTGCTGGCGAGGATCGCCGCACTGATCCCACCGCCTCGTCACCCGTTCCTGCGCTACCACGGAGTGCTCGCGCCGAGCTCCAGGTGGCGCAGCGCCATCGTGCCGCGCGGAGTGCGGGGCAAGGCATCACCACCACCGCGAGAAGCCGAGCGGCCCATGACGGTCGCGCCATCCTCGCCCGGTCCACCGTCAGACGCGCACCGACACAGTCCGCCACCTCCCGAGCGCGCCGCCAGAACACCTCCGTCGAGTGCGGTCCTCGCATCGCCACCGCTGGCAGGTCGCGCTTCGTTCGCTACGATCACGGAATCCCACCATGCCCGCGTCCTCCACGGAGCCCTCCTCGCGACCTCTCCTCGCGTGGAGTGGAGCAAGCTGCTCCGCCGCACGTTCGCCGAGGACGTGCTCGTCTGCCCGCGATGCGAGGGACGAATGCGCCTGGTCGCCGCGGTCCAGAACGCCGCCGAAGCCGCCCGCTTCCTCGCCGCCGTGGCAGAGCGCTCCCAGCCTCGCCCGTCCGGCGCGCGCGCCGCGGACGAGTACGACGACTGTTACCACGACCCGCCCGACGATTGACGCGATGGCCACAGACCGAGATGCGGCGCCTCCTCCAGGGGACGCCTGCTTGCATTGGTTCACCAGAGACGGTTCCGCGTCTCGAGCCTACCGGAGAGCGGGATCGCATAATGTTCGGTTATGTAAAGCCGAACGCTCCTCGCCGGGACGGGCTTGGACTGCCTACCCTCCCTTCAGCGCTATTGGTGAACTGTGGCAGTGGTATCGACTGCTCGGCTACGCGTCCACCACTTCGCCCGATGGTGCGCCACAGGACCCCCATCGGCTTGAGATAGTTGTGCACAGTGGAGCGACTGAAACGTCGGTAAGTCAGCTTGATCTGGGCTTCCTCCCGGTCGACACCTCAGTGATTCCACCGCCGCCCAACGTGCCCTTCTACGACGTTGTGTTCGAGGGCAGTATTGTGGCGCACGAGTACCAGCACCACCTGCAATACGCCTATGAGCTCGATCTGAGTTGGGAACCGGACGCTGCCCCGCCATGCGATCACTTCGGTGGACCAGCCTCGTGCCCCAGGAGCGCGCTCGTCGAAGGTATCGCCGATGCATTTTCGATGCTCTACCTCCAGAAGGACCGGACGGGACTGGTCTACGATCCGTCCCTAGAGGGTCGATGCCCAGACGTCGGAAGAGACCGGAACTCGTTCAAACGTCTACTGCGGTACGGCTGCAACAGCGTGTCCTTCGGATACTGGGACGACACGGCGACAAGCTACTGGAAACCGCCGACGGACAAGGATTCGACGACGTTTGGCATCACGCCATACAGCCCACATCGCCGAGGCTCAATTGTCTCGGGCGCGCTTCTTCAGTGGACCCAACGATTGGTCGGCGGTGGTCGAGTG
>JAEUKC010000003.1:0-4574 GCA_016794445.1 Myxococcales bacterium | reverse complement strand
GGGTAGGCCATGAACAGCTTGAACGAGGTGATGCCCTCGTTCACGAGCCCGCCCATCTCCTCGAGCGTGCCCTTGTTCACGTCGGTGATGATGGTGTGGAAGCTGTAGTCGATGGCGGTCTTGCCCTCGGCCTTCTCGTGCCAGGTGTCGACGGCCTGGCGCAGCGACCCGCCCTTCTGCTGGATGGCGAAGTCGACCAGCGTGGTCGTGCCGCCGTAGGCGGCGGCCAGCGTGCCCGTCTCGAAGTCGTCGCTCGAGGTGGTGCCGCCGAACGGCATGTCGAGGTGGGTGTGCGCGTCGATGCCGCCCGGCATGACGAGCTTGCCCTTGGCGTCGATGATGCGGTCGGCGGTGAACCCGGATTCGAGCGCGCCCGGCGCGGTGAGGGCGACGATCTTGTCGCCCTCGATCAGCACGTCGCCGGCGAAGGTGTCGATGGCGGTGACGACGGTCCCGTTCTTGATGAGCGTACGCATCGGTGTCCCCTCGGTGGTGAACTACTTCACACGTCCTTGACGAGGTCGCCGTAGGCGTCGGGCCGGCGGTCTCGGTAGAACTGCCACACGCGCCGCACCTCCTCGATGGTGTCGAGGTTCATGTCGGCGACGACGAGCTCGCTCTGGTCCTCGGTGCCCGTCGCGAGGAAGTTGCCGCGCGGGTCGACGAAGTAGCTCGAGCCGTAGAACTTGCCGATGTTCCAGGGCGCCTCGGTGCCCACGCGGTTGATGGCGCCGACGAAGTAGCCGTTGGCGACCGCGTGCGCGGGCTGCTCGAGCTTCCACAGGTACTGCGAGGTGCCCGCCACCGTGGCGCTCGGGTTGAGCACGATCTCGGCGCCGTGCAGGCCGAGGATGCGCGCGCCCTCCGGGAAGTGGCGGTCGTAGCAGATGTACACGCCGACCTTGCCGTAGGCCGTCTGGAACACCGGGTAGCCGAGGTTGCCGGGCTTGAAATAGAACTTCTCGAAGAAGCCCGGGTTCACCTGGGGGATGTGCGTCTTCCGGTACTTGCCGAGGAACTTGCCGTCGGCGTCGATGACCGCCGCGGTGTTGTAGTAGACCCCGGCCTGCTCGCGCTCGTAGAGCGGCACCACGATGACCATGGAGTGCTTCTTGGCGAGCTCCTGGAACACCGCGGTGGTGGGGCCGGGGATGGCCTCGGCGGCGTCGTACCAGCGCGGGGACTGCCCCGGGCAGAAGTACGGGCCGTCGAAGATCTCCTGCAGGCAGAGCACCTGCACGCCCTTCTTGCCGGCCTCCTCGACGAACGGCAGGTGCGCCTCGAGCGCCGCCTTCTTGACCTGCGCGACCGGGACGCTCTCGTCGTTGATCGGGTTCGCACACTGGATGAGTCCACCACGAACGATGCGGGGCATGTTCCCTCCTCGACTCTCGACTGCGGAAGACGACTAGCGGTTCTGCGGGAAGCCGAGATCGACGCCCCGGAAGCGCGGGTCGGGCCAGCGCTCGATGATCACCTTGTTGCGCGTGTAGAAGCGCACGCCGTCGGGGCCGTAGATGTGCAGGTCGCCGAACAGCGACTGCTTCCAGCCTCCGAACGAGTAGTACGACATGGGCACGGGGATCGGCACGTTGATGCCGACCATGCCCACCTTGATCTCGTGGCGGAACTTGCGCGCCGCGCCGCCGTCGTTGGTGAACACCGCGGTGCCGTTCGCGTAGGGGTGGCGGTGGATCATGGCGATGGCCTCGTCGTACGAGGGGGCGCGCACGACCGAGAGCACCGGCCCGAAGATCTCCTCCTCGTAACAGCTCATGCCGGGCTTCACCTGGTCGAGCAGCGTCGGCCCGAGGAAGAAGCCCTTCTCGTGGCCGGGCACCACGAGCGTGCGGCCGTCGACCAGGAGCTCCGCGCCGTCCTTCTGGCCGGCGGCGATGTAGCCGGCGACCTTGTCGCGGTGCTGCTGGGTGATGAGCGGCCCCATCTGCGAGGCGGGGTCGAGGCCGTTGCCGACCTTGAGGGCGGCGATGCGCTCGCGGATCTTGGGGAGCAGCTTGTCGGCCGCGTTGCCCACGGTGACGAGCACCGAGATGGCCATGCAGCGCTCGCCCGCCGAGCCGTAGCCGGCGCCGACGGCGGCGTCGGCCGCGAGGTCCATGTCGGCATCTGGCAGCACCACCATGTGGTTCTTGGCGCCGCCGAGCGCCTGCACGCGCTTGCCGTTCCGGGTGCCGTTCTCGTAGATGTAGCGGGCGATGGGGGTCGAGCCGACGAAGCTCACCGCGCCCACGTCGGGGTGCTCGAGCAGGCGATCGACGGCCACCTTGTCGCCGTGCACCACGTTGAACACGCCGTCGGGCAGGCCGGCCTTCTTGAGCAGCTCCGCGCACAGGTTGGTGACCGAGGGGTCGCGCTCGGAGGGCTTGAGGACGAACGTGTTCCCGCAGGCGATCGCGATGGGGTACATCCACATCGGCACCATCGCCGGGAAGTTGAACGGCGTGATGCCCGCGACCACGCCGACCGGCTGGCGGAACGAGTAGCTGTCCACCTCGGTGGAGACGTTCTCGCTGATCTCGCCCTTGAGCAGGTCGGAGAGGCCACACGCGTACTCCACCACCTCGAGGCCGCGCTGCACCTCGCCCTGGGCGTCGGAGAACACCTTGCCGTGCTCGAGGGTGAGCATCCTCGCGAGCTCGTCCTTCTGCTGGTTCACGAGCTCGCGGTAGGCGAACAGCACGCGGGTGCGCGTGGCGAGCGAGGCGTGCTGCCAGCTCTCGAGCGCCTTCTTCGCGCTGTCGACCGCGCGGTCGACCTCGGGGACGTCGGCCAGCGCGACCTGCTTCTGCACCTCGCCCGTGGCGGGGTTCCACACGTCGGCGCGGCGGGAATTGTTCGGGTCGACGTGACTGCCGTGGATCCAGTGGCGAATCGTGTCCATGCCCTACCCTCTCGGTGGTTTGCGGGAACCGGCGAGCATAAGCCCCGGATCCGGGAACGCGGTGCGTCAAACGCACGAACGTGTGACGAGCTGGTAGGAATGCCCGATGCGCGGGGTGAGGGAGCAGGACGGGATCTACGAGATCGAGCAGACCGGGGCCCTGGAGGGCCGGTTCGTCAACCACGACCTCTCGCCCACGCGCGTCTCCGAGCGCCGGTGGGGCACGCGGGACATCGCCGCCCTCTGGATCTCCATGTCGGCCTGCGTGCCCACGTACATGCTCGCCTCGTCGCTGATCAGCGAGGGCATGAACTGGTGGCAGGCGGTGCTCACCATCTTCCTCGGCAACACCATCGTGCTCCTGCCCATGGTGCTCAACGCGCACGCCGGCACCAAGTACGGCATCCCGTTCCCCGTGTACTGTCGCCCTGCGTTCGGGATGCTCGGCGCCAACGTCCCGGCTGTGCTGCGCGCGCTGGTCGCCTGCGGGTGGTTCGGCATCCAGGCGTGGATCGGCGGGTGGGCCATCTTCAAGGTGCTCGCCGTGTTCTTCCCCTCGCTCGAGACGATGGCCGCCCTGCCCGTCCTCGGCATCAACGCCCCCCAGGTGGTCTGTTTCCTCCTGTTCTGGGGCCTCAACATGTTCGTGATCTACAAGGGCATCGACTCGATCCGGGTGCTCCTCAACATCAAGGCGCCGCTCCTGATCCTGCTCGGGCTCGCGCTCTTGCTCTGGGCGTACCAGCGGGCGGGTGGGTTCGGGTCGATGCTCGCCAAGCCGTCGGCGTTCGCGCCCGGCCAGCCGAAGGAGGGCAAGTTCCTCCTGTTCTTCTTCCCGGCGCTCACCGGCATGATCGGCTTCTGGGCCACGCTCTCGCTCAACATCCCCGACTTCACCCGCTACGCGCGCTCGCAGCGCGACCAGGTCGTGGGCCAGGCGCTCGGCCTGCCGACCACCATGGGGCTCTACTCGTTCATCGGCGTCGCGGTCACCTCGGCCACGCTGGTGATCTTCGGCAAGACGATCTGGGACCCGGTCGTCCTCATCACCCAGTTCAAGAACCCGGCAGTGCTCGTGTTCGCGCTCGTCGCGCTCGGCATCGCCACCCTCGCGACCAACATCGCGGCCAACGTGGTGAGCCCGGCCAACGACTTCGCGAACCTCTCGCCGAGCAAGATCTCGTTCCGCCGCGGCGGCTACATCACCGGCGTGATCGGCATCCTCATCATGCCGTGGAAGCTCGTCGCCGACCCCACCGGGTACATCTTCACGTGGCTGGTCGGGTACTCGGCGCTGCTCGGATCGATCGGCGGCGTGCTCATCGCGGACTACTTCGTCCTGCGCAAGAAGACCCTCGATCTCCTCGGGCTCTACCACGAGCCCACCGCCGCGGACCCGGGCCCGTACTGGTACGGCAACGGCTTCAACCGCAACGCGTTCCTCGCGCTCGCCGCGGGCATCCTGCCGAACCTGCCCGGGTTCGTCGGCACGGTGAAGTGGGCGAAGGTCGCCCCCTTCTGGACCTCGCTCTACAGCTACGCCTGGTTCGTCGGCTTCGGGCTCTCGTTCGTCGTCTACCTGGCGCTCGAGAAGACGCGCAAGGCGTAGTCGCCGCGCGAATTCCCTGCGTGCGCGCAGGTGTCTACCCTCGGCATTCGTCGCGAGGCACGG
>JAEUKC010000446.1:0-2822 GCA_016794445.1 Myxococcales bacterium | reverse complement strand
TGCGCCTGCATCGCGCCGAACCAGCGCGCGACATCCAGCACGGAGCCGCGTGGCGGCGCGTCCGCGAGGAGGAAGCTCGACACGCGGAGGCGCACGACCTCGCTCGAGGCGAGCCTCATGCGCCCCATGGGCTCAGCGACGACGGCGCCGCGCGAGGGCGACGAGCGCGACTGCGGCGAGTCCCGTGGCGAGGCCGCGCGCCGGGCTCGACGGGCCTCCGACCGCGCAGCCACCCTTCACCGTGGGCTCGGTCGGCGTGGCGCTCACCGGGACCTCGGCCGGCTTGGGCGTGCACAGCTTGGAGCCGCCGACGGCGCTGCAGACGTAGCCGTCGGGGCAGGCGGTCGCCTCGTCGCAAGGATTGGTGCAGATGTTCTTGCCGCCCGCGTCGATGCAGATCCCGGAGCGGCAGGCGTCCGGGCCGTCGCAGGGCTCGCCGAGCTTGGCCTTGCGGGGGTCGGGGCCGCCCTCCAGCCACGGCTCGGTGCCCGCGGCCTCGAATGTCTGCAGGACGAGATCCTTGAAGGCATCGACACGGGTGTAGATGTTGTGGGTCTTGTAGTCCGCGGTGTCGACGCACTGGGTCCACGCCGGGTCGGTGGCCGGATCGTACGGCGCGCCGTTGCCACCGCGGGAGACGACCCCGAGGACCGCGCCGGTGCTGGTGGCGAACGCCGGCCCTCCGCTGTCACCCGAGCAGATGCCCTCGCCGATCTGGAACTCGCCGGAGCCGACCGCGCCCGTGCCCGTGGAGATCGGACCCACGCTCGTGATCGGGATGTCCGCCCTGCGGTTGCGGCGGTTGGTGCGCGAGACGTTGGAGACGCCCCAGCCGACGGCGGTCATCGTCTCGCCCTTCACCGGCGGCGCGTCGAGGCGCACCTTGGCGATCTTGGCGCCGGCGATCTTGCGGTCGAGGACGACGAGCGCGATGTCGTTGTTGCAGAGGTTCTTGGCGCCGGTGGTGAACAACTGCTTCCCGCGCGCGGCCGCCTTGGTGGTGCGCCCCATGGTCGTCCCGATCACGACGGCCAGGCGCTCCACCGGGTAGTCCGAGAGCACGCCGCCACCGGAGATGGGCTTGCCGTCCTTGGAGCACGCGATGCCGCCATCGGCCGTACGCGAGACGCAGTGCCGCGCGGTGAGCAGGACGTTCTCGGCGAGGAGCACACCGGAGCAGGAGCCCTGCGGGTAGCCCTCGGGGCTGAGGATGCCGACCCAGACCGCCGCGTCCTCGTCCGCCGTGCTGGCGACGCCGTCGATGATCGGCGCGGCCTGACCTCCGAGCGGAGCGTCGGCGCCGCAGCCGAGGAGGGTGAAGGCCGAGAGCAACGTGGGGATGGTGAGGACACGCATGCGAGAGACCTCCCAAGGGGGTGCGGAAAGGTGCCACCAGCCTGTCGCCTCTGCCAAGCCCGGCCGTGCCACGAACGCCCTCGCGAGAACGTTCCGTGCCGGTGCGAAAGGACGGGTCGGTGGAGTTGTTGCCCGGCCTGCCCGGCCTCTGCTGCGATCCGCCGCGATGTCTCGCCTCGTCTGGCTCGTCCCGTGTCTCCTGGTCGGTCCCGCCGCGCGCGCGCAGGGGGGGTGCCCGAGCGAGATGAGCCTCGTCGGGAGCTCGTGCGTCGATCGGTGGGAGGCCACCCTGGTGGAGGTCCGCAAGGACGGCGCCGAGGTGCCCTGGAGCCCGTACCACTCACCGTTCGGCCACAAGGTCCGCGCGGTGAGCAAGCCGGGCGTCGTGCCGCAGGCGTACGTGACCTTCCACGAGGCCCGTCGAGCCTGCGAGGCGGCCCAGAAGCGGCTGTGTCGCGCCGACGAGTGGAAGACCGCGTGCAAGGGGCCCGCGAACAAGACGTGGCCGTACGGCGCGGTCCACAAGCCGGGCACGTGCGTCGACAGCGGGCGCACCTCACCGCTCGGCGTGCTCTACACCGGGCCCGATCGCTTCGAGAACAAGTCCATGATCGACCCTCGCTTGAACCAGCTGCCGAACACGGTCGGCAAGACGAGCGAGGCCACGGGGTGCACCAACGCGACGGGCACCTACGACATGGTCGGCAACGTGCACGAGTGGGTCGAGGACGGCACCATGCACGGCGGCTTCTACCTCGACACGACGTCGCTCAAGGAGGGGTGCGACTACACGACCAAGTCGCACTCGCCCGTGTACTTCGACTACTCGACCGGCTTCCGCTGCTGCAAGGATCTCTGAGGCGCCTCGTCGCGGATCACTCCGGGTCGGGCGGGTTCTTGAGCGGGGGCCAGCAGCTCTCGACCGGCGGCAGCGCAGCGAGCGCCGACCCCTTCCAGTGGGCGAGCGCGTACGAGTCCGAGCGCTGCCCGTTGGGGTGCGCGGTGCGCTCCGAGAACACGAGCTCGTGGAGCCCGTCGTCGTCGAGATCGAGCGAGCCCTCGGCGCGGAACACGGCGTGATCGGAGCTGCGGACGACGGCCATGTCGTCAAAGCCCGCGCCGTGGATCAGGAGCGCGGCGAACCCGCCGGCCTTCTTGCCGGGGTGGAAGCTCGTCGTGGTCGCCGAGACGACGAGCTCGCTCTGCCCGTCGTCGTCGAGGTCGGCGCTCGCCGCCTGCACGACCGACACGCCGCTCACCGTGCCGACCTTGCCCATGCCGCGCGCGAGGGCGTCGCGCTCCTTGGGCTTGAGGTCCGAGGAGCCCTTCTGCGTGGCCTCCCAGCCCATGCGGTGGAAGCGCGCGGGGCTGTTCGCGGGCCACACGGCGATGGCGCCGGGCTTCTCGCCCTTCGCGTCGTCGAACATCGGGAGCTTGGTCTCGAGGGTGCATCCGGTCACGGTCGG
>JAEUKC010000434.1:0-8536 GCA_016794445.1 Myxococcales bacterium | reverse complement strand
CGCGCGACCTGTAGCTCGATGTCGACGTCGTCGGGCGAGGCCTCGAGGGCCGCCTTGTAGCGCTCGAGCGCCTTCTCGATCTGCTCGGTCTTCTGGTAGTAGAGGCCGAGCTCGAGGGCGAGCCCCGGGTACTTGGCGTCCTTCTTCTCGACCTGGTCGAGCACCGCCTTGCCCTGCTCCACGTGCTCCTTGTCCATGCGGAGCAGCGCGCGCCCCTTCATGAAGAGCGCCTCGACGTTCTCGGGCTGCAGCTCGAGCGCCCTGTCGAACTGCTCGACGGCGAGCTTGTAGCGCTCCTGGCGGAAGCGCAGCTCGCCGATGGAGAGGTAGAGCCGCTCGCTCGGCGGCACGGACTTCACGGCCTGCGTCAGGGTGGAGTCGGCGTCCTCGACCTTGCCGGCCTTGGTCTGCAGGTGGGCGAGCGCCACGTACGGCCGCGCCTCGCCGGGCTGCGCCTTGATGGCCGCCTCGTAGATCTTCATGGCCTCTTGCGGCTTGTCGGGCGACAGCTTCTCCTCGGCCTGGCCGAGCCAGAACCCGATCTCCCCCGCGAAGGGCGGGTCCTTGATCGGCAAGAGGAGGTTCTTGGCGTCGAGCGCCTTCTCTTGCTTCAAGAGCGCGCGCGCCTGCCCGATCTTGGCGGGCGTGAAATTGGGCTGCAGCTGCAGCGCTGCGCCGTACGAGGCCATCGCCTGGGGGTATTGCCCGTTCGCGAGGAACACCTCGGCGAGGCCGTAGTGCGGGGCCGCGATGGGCGCGCCCTTGCCCGCCTCGATCGCCGCCTTGAACGCCGCCATCGCGTCGGTCACCCGCCCGCGCTCGAGGTGGATCGTCCCCCGCAGCGTGAACGCCGCGACGAGCTCCGCCGGCGCCGCGCCCGCCGACACCGGCGGCTTGGTCACCTCGTCGAGCCACTTGATCGCGGCCTTCTCGTCCCGGTCGCGCAGCCACGCCTGCTGCGCGAGGAACACGCGCGCGACCGCGCTCGTCTTGAACTTCTCGGCGAGCGCGGTGGCCTCCTTCTTGGCCTTGTCGTAGTCGCCGTTGCCCTCGTGGGCGAGCACGAGCCCGCCCCGCGCGCGCGCGCTGTCCTGGGCCTTCTTCGCGGCCTCGAACGCCGCGATCGCGTCCTTCCACGCGGCCTGCTTGAGCTCGAGCGCGCCGAGCGACAGCGCGGCGTCGACGTTCTTGGCGTCGGCCCCGAGCAAGCTCTTGAACACCCCACGCGCCGCGGGGAGCTGCCCGGCGACCGCGTCGCGCGCGGCCTCGGCGAGCTGGCGCTCGGGGCTCGGCTCGGTGAGCTTGGCGAGCATCTGGCGCCCGGCCGAGTCGCGCGCGGCGTCCTTGCCGAACCGCAGCTGCCAGGCGAACTGCGAGTAGGCCGCGTAGGCGAGGAGCGGCTGGAAGCGCGGCGCCTGCGCGAGGTCGTTCTGCAGATCGGTGACCGCCTGGCCGGCGCGCGCCACCGTGTCCTCGCCGAGCGCGGCCTGCGTGCGCTGCTTGGCGCTCGCGAGCAGCGCGGCGTGCTTCTCGACGTTCAGCTTGTCGGAGATCGCGAAGCGACCGAACGCGCCGAGCTTGGGGTTGAGCTCGAGCAGCGCGCCGCCGACCGCGAGGGCCACGAACAGGATGCCGATCACCCGGCCGACCTTGCTCTTCTTGGCGGGGACGTCGGGGGTGGCCGCCTCGAGGCTGCGCGGCTTGGGGAGCGGCGCCTCGTACGCGGCGGAGGGCGCATCGCTGCCGGACATGCGCGCCTGATCGAGGCCGCCGAACTCCATGTCGTCGGTGCCGACGGAGCCACCGCCGCCACCGAGGTCGACCTCGCCGAAGCCCATGCCCCCGGCCTCGCCGCGGCTGTCCGCGTACGGGTTGGTGGCCACGCTCTTGGTGGCGATGCTCGCCTCGCCGAAATCGGTCGGCGCGGGCGGGCGGACGCTGTCGAAGCCGCTGAGCGCCGGGCCACCGGTGTACGTGGCCGAGGGCGCGCCTGGGCTCGCGGGACCGGGCAGCTCGAGATCGCCGAAGTCGCTCGTGACGGCCGGCGCGGATTCCGTCGCGGCGCGCGGGCTCGGACCGAACGGATCGGCGGGCGGACCGCCGAGATCGATCTCACCGAAGCCGCCGCCACCACCGCCCCCCCACGCCTCGGCCGGTTTGGGTGGACGCGCGCTCGCGCCGGGCAGCTCGATCTCGCCGAAATCGCGCGCGGGTTCGGCCTTGGCCGCGAGGCCGAGCGGGCCGGTGTTGCTGATGTCGCCGAAGCCGCCGGCCGCCGTGCGCGCCGCGGTGAGCTGGCCGGGCGTGTAGCCAGGCCCCTGCTGGGTCGCGGCGCTCCCGAAGTCCCCCGGCCCCGGCGTCATCGCGAGATCGCCGAAATCGGACGCGACGACCGACGGTTCGCGCGCGCTGCCGATCGCGGGCAGGTGGGCCGCGAGGTCGGGCAGATCGGCGCCCGCAGGGCGCATCGCGGGCAGGTGCGTGCCCCCGCCGCCCGGAGACACCGTCGGCAGATCGAGCTCGCCGAACGCGCGCGGCGCCGGGAGATCCTGCGTGCCCCGTGGCGAGGTCGAGACGGACGGCAGATCGCGCGGGCCACCGAGGGAGGGGAGATCGCGCGGGCCACCGACGGAGGGCAGATCGCGCGGGCCACCGACGGAGGGGAGATCGAGCTCGCCGAACGCGCCGGGGCTCGGCGGGCCCTTCGGTCGCGGCGCGGGCAGATCGACCCCGGGCGCGCTGACCGCAGGCAGATCGCTGACGCTCGGCTTGGACGGCGTCATCGGCAGGTCGATCTCGAACGACCCCACGCCCTTGGTCGGCGCCGGCGGACGCGGTCGCGCCGCCGGTAGATCGGCGCCCGGGACGGGCGCGGTCGGCACCGCCGCGGTGGGCACCGCCGGCCGCGTGGCGGGAAGATGCGCGACCCCCGCGCGCGGCGCGGGGAGATCCCCACGCGCGGGGACGCCAGGCACCCCCGCCGTGGTTCGTGCCGCGGGGAAGTCGTCCTGCCCGCGCGGCGCCGGGAAATCGTCGACGGGCGACGCTGGGGCCGCGGGCGGCGCCGGGGCCGCCGCGGGCGACGGCTTCGGCGGGCCGCCGCCTCGCACGGTGGGTGGCAGCGCAGCGCCGCGCGCGGCCGGCAGATCGTGGGCCGCACGCGTGGCCGGCAGCGCGGGCAGATCGTGCCCTCCGCGTGTCGCCGGCAGCTCGGCCGCCACCGCCGGCGTCGCGAGCCGATCCGCAGGCGACGGGGTCTTCAGGCGTTCCGCCGGCAGATCGGCCGTGGGTGCAGCGCCTGGTTTCGCCGCGTCGCCGAGCAGCCCTGGCACGAGGTTGCCGAGACCGAGCTGGGTGCCCTTGAGCACGGCTCCCTTCGCGCGCGGGGGCGGGGGCCGGTGCGCGGGTGCGGGCAACCCCGAACCCGCGGGCGCGGGGAGATCGTCGTCGGCGTGCGTACCCGTCGGCGCCGTCTTGGTGACGGCGGGCGGGAGCGAGGAGGCCTCGGGTGCCACCGGTGCGTTCCGCGGCACCGCCGCCATGCTGCTGCCGCCGGGGGGCTGACCTGCGGCGGACGCGATCACCGCGGGGCTCGCGGGCAAGGTCGGCGGCGGGGGCTCGGCGCCTTCGGCCTCGGGCTTCTTGACGACGAAGGTGGTCGTGCACTTGGGGCACCGCACCTTGAGCCCCGCCGCGGGAATCCGGCGCTCGTCGATGTTGTAAGGGGCGCCGCAGCTGCTGCACTGGACCTTCAGAGCCATCGGGCCAGGAGCGTATCACGGCCCTTCACAGACCCCAGTAACAGACGACCTTCTGTTTTCCGCTGTCGTCGGTGACGCAGGGCGCGAACCCGTGGGCCCGGGCCTTGTCGAACACCGCCTGGGCGCGCGCGTGCTCGTTGCAGGCCCCGACGTAGTCCTCGACCGCGATCCAGAGCGGACGGCCGTCCTTGGTGCCGAGGCCCAGCGCCTTCCAGGCCAGGAGCTCGGCTTCGGCCGTGGCGTCGTGTTTCGGTTCCCAGACCTCCTCGTGGGCGATCCCGTCCAGCAGGGTCGCGAAGCGGACGCCGCCGGTCACCCCGAGCCGCGTCACCTCGGAGGTGCCGTTCTGCATCACGAGGAGTGCGTCCGGGAACCGCTCGCGGAGCTTGCGCACGAGGTCGAGCCCACCCTGGCGACACGACTTGGTGCAGGGGCCGTTCTTCTCCGTGGGCTCGTGCGAGAGCAGCTCGAGGTTGTCGAGGTAGAGGCCGTCGACCCCCCGCGCGAGGAGCCGCGCCGCCAGGTGCTCGACGACGAGCTTCTGGTAGTCGGCGTTGCTCGGGTCCATCCAGACCTCGTCCGGGTAGCCGTCGTAGCTCCCGAGCTGCGAGACGGTGTTGGCCCCGCAGGAGACGAAACCCGCGGGCACCTTCTTCCAGTAGGTGCGGTAGCGCTCGCAGGCGCCGACGTTCAGGTAGCTCAGGACCTTGTTCTTGCCGCCGTTCTTGAGCTTCTGCAGCTGCGCGTCGGTGAAGTTGCCGACCCCGTCGTCGGTCGGATCGGCGTCGATGTTCACGATGCGGAAGCTCTGGGCGACCTTGTCGAGGCTGCCCATCTCCGCGGCGTTGCCATAGAACGAGATCCACGGCCCCGTGGTCGGGAATCCCGGCCCGGTCGTCACCAGCGCGGGCTTGTCGACCGAGCTCGACGCGACCCCCGAGGGCGTCGCCGAGGCGCTCGTCGACCCCGTCGTCATGATGGGATCGGGGGCTCGACCATCGGCGACCAGGCTCCGCCGGCCCCGCGGCTGACACCCGCTCGCTCCGTCGAGCACCAGGGGCACCACCACCGAGAGAACCCCGAACCACCCTCCGCGCAGCCTCGACACGCCGCGGACCTTAGCACTAGGGTAGCGGCGCCGTGACGCGTACCACCTTCCTCGCCCGCTTCGTCGTCGCCCTGCTCACGCTCTTGATGCTGGGCTGTGGAGGCTCGCTCGTCACCAAGATCCAGAAGAGCGCGACTGCGCCGCGCGCCTCCGCGCGCTGGACCATCCTGCCGTTCGCCAACCACTCCGACACGCCCCAGGCAGGCGAGCGCGTCGAGGCCCTCGCGGGCACGGTGCTGCGCGCGCGCGGGGTCGCCGCGATCGACCTCTACCCGGCGCCCAAGAACGACGACGCCTCGCTCGTCACCAACGACCACGCGCGCATCGAGGAGGCCATGGTCTGGGCCCGCCAGCAGAAGTACGACTTCGCGGTGACGGGCAGCGTCGAGGAATGGCGCTACAAGGCCGGCATCGACGCGGAGCCCGCCGTCGGTGTGACCATCCGCATCGTCGAGCTCTCGACCGGCAAGGTGCTGTGGTCCGCCTCGGGCACCAAGACCGGCCGCGCGAGCGAGAACGCGAGCGGCACCGCGCTCACCCTGCTCGACGTGCTGCTCGGCAACCTCGATCTCGGTTGAGATGAGCTCTTCGGGGGAGGTCATCGCGGAGCGCCGGGGGCGGGATCTGCGCCGCATCCTCGGCGCGATCGCCGAGACGATCGTCGTGAGCCTGCTCGTGCCCACGATCGGATTCTTCTTCAACCGGCGCGACCCGTTCATGACGGAGAGCCCGTTCACCTGGGTGGTGGTCGGGCCCCTCCTCGTCGGCCTCCGTCACGGGTTCGCCGCCGGATTCACGAGCGCGATGCTCGTCGACGCGCTCATGATCGGCTCGTATCGCCTCGGCTTCGTCGACAAGGCCCCGCCTTCGCAGCTCGTGCTGGGCACCATCGCCATCGGCATGCTGTGCGGGCAGGTCGCCCAGGTGTGGCGCCGCGACCGCGCCGAGTGGGAAATCACCTCGCGCTCCCTCGAGCTGCAGCTCGACGAGGCCCTGCGCAACGGCTTCCTGCTCGAGATCGCCAACGAGCGCCTGCACGCCCAGCTCGGCGAGGGCGCGGTCAACCTGCGCGAGGCCATGATCGGCGTGCGCAAGATCGCGGCCGACGTGAAGGAGCCCACGCTCGCGATGCTGGCCTCGTCGAGCCTCGACGTGTTCGCCGAGTACTGCCACATCGAGGCCGCCACCATCCACAGCGTGTTCCAGGCCCAGATCTCGCCCAAGGCGGTCGCCCAGCTCGGCGGCGCGCAGGCGGTGCCCGCGACCGACCCGCTCGTGCGCGCAGCGCTCACCAGCAAGAAGCTCGCGGTCGTGCCGCTGCACGGCGGCCAGCTCGCGCACGACACCCGCCTGCTCGCCGCGGTGCCGTTCGTCGACACGAGCGACGACGTGCGCGGCGTGCTCTGCATCGAGGCCATGCCGCTCGCCGCGTTCGAGCGCAAGAACCTGCAGACCTTGTTCCTGCTCTGCGGCCACTTCGCCGACCTGCTCGCGGCCCGCGGCGAGGCCACCGAGCTCGAGCGCGGTCGCCGCGCCGAGTTCCAGAAGCGCGTCGGTCGCGCCCTCCGCGACCTCGTCGAGTCGGACATCCCTGCGATCGTGGTCGGCCTCTCCATGGGCCGGGCCTCGGCAGTGTCCGACATCATCGAGGACATCATCCAGACCCTGCGGCAGGCCGATTTCCCCCTCGTGCTGCGCACCGCCCAGGGCGCGCACCTCTTGCTCGTGCTCATGCCGATCACCTCCGAGGCGCAGGCCGTCGAGCGCCGCATCGAGGCCATGGTCGAGCGCGAGCTCCACCGCTCCCTCGGCGAGTGCGAGGCGCGGATCTTCACCCACGTCCTCGTCAAGACCGACACCCCCGACACGCTGCGTGAGCTCCTGCTCGCCAAGGCCCGAGGGGAGGCCTGATGCTCGCGCTCGCGCTCGGCGCGGCGCTCTCGCTGGTCGACTTCGTCCTGGTCGTCGGGCTCGTGCACGGCCCCGACGCCGCGACCGCGGGGCTGCTCCTCGTGGCGCACCTCGGCGTCGGCGCCCTCGCCGCGGTGCTCCTGCAGCTCGGCGCCCCGCCGGTCGTCGCGCGCGACCGCCTGCGCTTCGCGCTCGCCATCGGGCTCCTCTCCATGTTCGTGCCGGTCGCGGGTGCGCTCGGCGCCGCAGCCTTCGTGAGCCTCGGCCTCGCGCGCAAGCACCGCCGCGTCGACGCGCCGTTCGTGCTCGAGGAGTTCGTGCTCGCGCCCCTCAAGCGCCCGGTCGGCGTCGGGCGCATGCCCTCGGCGGTGAAGATCGCCAGCATCCTCGGCAACCACACCCCCGAGACCGCCGAGCGCCGCTTCCGCAACGTGCTGCTCACCCGCGCGCTTCCGCCCAAGATCGCGCTCGATCTCCTCAAGACGGCCCTGCGCGACCCCTCCGACGAGGTGCGCCTGTTCGCCTTCTCGCGCATCGAGCACGTGCGCGACGAGATCGAGACCAGCATTCGCGACCTCGAGCGCCGCCTCGACGTCGCGGAGCCGCACCAGAAGGGCCGCTTCGCGCTGCGCCTCGCGGAGTCCCACCTGCAGATCTGCGAGTACGGCCTGGCCGACGGCGCGGTCTACGATCTCGCCCTCGAGAAGGCGCGCGCCAACGCGGCCGCCGCGGTGGAGCTGATGCCCGAGGCCGGCGCCGCTCGCTTCGTGCTCGGCCGCATCTTGCTCGAGCAGAAGCGCTTCGCCGACGCCGACCCGGTGCTCGGCGAGGCCTTGCGGCTCGGCTACGAGGCCGAGACGGTCGTGCCGATGTTGGCCGAGTGCGCGTTCCGTGGGCGCGACTTCGAGCGCGTCGGCTTCCTGCTCCGCGAGCTCGGCATCGACCGCCAGACCCTGCCCGTCGGCGCCCTCTCGACCATGCCACCGCCGCGCCCCACGCGACCGTCGCTCATGGGCATGAGCATCCCGAGCGTCCCACCGCCGCCACCGTCGAGCCGAGGAGCGAGCGCGTGAGCAACGTACGCAAGCTCGCGCCCGGTCAAGTGGCCGACGTCACCCTCGTGCTCGAGGGCACCTATCCCTACGTGAGCGGCGGCGTCTCGAGCTGGGTCCACCAGATCATCAAGGGCCTCCCCGAGATCAAGTTCAGCCTCGTCTTCATCGGCAGCGCGCCCGACAAGTACGAGAAGATCCGCTACGCGCTCCCGCCCAACGTCGTGCACCTCGAGGAGCACTACCTCTCCGAGACGCCGAAGTTCGAGCGCATCGTCAAGGAGCGCGGGGACGCCGAGTTCTACCAGCGCTCCGACGTGCTCCACGCCGCGTTCAAGGGCGGAGACCCTTACGACATCGGCATCGCGCTCGAGAACGTGGCCTCGATGCTGCTCACGGAGCCCGCGCGGCACGAGCACGACTTCTTGTTCTCCGAGCTCTCGTGGGAGTCGATCCTCGCGAAGTACCACGATCGCGCGCCCGATCGCTCGTTCCTCGACTATTTCTGGTCGATCCGCTCGATGCACGGGCCCATGTTCATCGCGGCCAAGGCCGCGGCGCGGGTGCCGCCGTCGCGGGTGTTCCACGTGATCTCCACCGGCTTCGCGGGCTTCCTCGCCATGCTGCTCGCCAAGGCGCGCAAGAAGCCGCTCATCCTCACCGAGCACGGCATCTACACCAAGGAGCGCCGCATCGAGCTGCTC
>JAEUKC010000370.1:0-56468 GCA_016794445.1 Myxococcales bacterium | reverse complement strand
CCGAGCACGTGTCCCATGGGTCGTTGCTCGCACGAGGCGCCGGCCTCCGCAAGGTCTCACTTCGCGCTGGCGGAGAGCGCGATCGGGGGGACGTCGTGGAACGGCTTCTTGCCGGTCTCGATCCGCAGCAGCTGCGGGGTGTCGGCGACGACCTCGCCGGCGAAGACGTTCTTGGCCCCGCCGCTGACGGTCTTGGAGAGCGCGGGCGCACGCAGCACCGGCGTGAGCAGGTAGAGCCCGGGGACGTCGAAGGTGTGCGGCGGACAGAGTCCGGCGAGGGGCACCGTGGCCGACCAGGTCTGCCCGGCGCCGATCACGCTCACGAAGTCGGCGATCGGCGCGGGCTGCACGATGGGGCCGTTGCAGGTCACGGGGAACCCGCGCGGGCCGAGGACACGCACGTCGACGAGCTGAGGCCGCGCGTAGATCGTGATCGCCGAACCCGAGGTGTTCTTGACGTGGAGGGTCACGTCGGCGGCGCCCGCATCGGCGACCGAGCGCGCGCCCCCCGCGCTCGCCGACAGCGGCTTCCACGGCTTGACGGCGACGGAGGCCGACGCGCTGGCGCTCGCGGACGGCTCGGCGACGAGGAACGAGGGCGCGGCGAGCTCCTTGACCGAGGCGAGCCCGCTCCCGATCGGCACCACGACGAACGGCGCCTCGAGCACCTTGGCCTTCTGCGGCGGCGGGAAGCCGAGACGCGCCGACACGCTGGCCCCGGGCGCGAGCTTCGTGTCGAGGCAGAACAGGCGCGGGTCGAACGCCTCGACGTAGCGAGCGCCCGGCGGCAGCACCACCGTGCGCCCCTCCTCGCGCATCGACGAGGGGAGCACGCACTCGATCGTCTTCGGGGCGGCGGGCTTGGCCTTGCCGGAGGTGCTCGGTGCGGGTGGGGTGACGAACAAGCGCAGCAACCGCGCGTCGGCGGTGAGGCGGAGCGGCGAGGTGCCGTTGTTCTTCACCGCGAGCACCCAGGCCGGACCCGTCGGATCGAGCGCGAGGGAGACCTCGGGCGTCGGCAAGGGCTCGGGCTTGGGCGCCGGGGCCGCGCGCGCGACCAGCGACGGCAGGAGCCAGGCCGCCACCGGGGCGAGGATCACGAGCGTGGAGAGGAGGGGGGCGGTGCGCATCTGTTCGAGAACCTCGGACCGTTGGACGGGGCTCGGGGCGCCTCCGTGCAAACAAGGCCAGCTCTACAGCCAACGCTCTAGAACAGCCAGCCCATCCGCCGTGCGGAATCGCCCCAGCCGTTCTTGCTGGTGAGCCGGATGACGAGGCGCTGGGTGCACGATTCCTGGGGCAGCTGGCCCACCTCGGGGGTGCGCGAGTCCTGGGACCAGGGGCTCGACCGGTTGTCGCTCATCACGAAGTACTTGCCGCCCTGCACCACGGCCTCGGCGAACGGCGTGTATCCCGTGGGGAGGTAGGCGATGTCGTGCTTGTTGCCGCCGTGCTCCTCGTTGAGGCAGGTGAGCGTGACCTCCGAGGTGTCGGCGTAGGGCACCGCGCGCGGGTTCTGCGAGCAGGCCGTGGTGCCGATGCGGAAGTTGTTGATCTTGAAGACGCCGTCGACGATCTCGATCTTGTCGCCCGGGAGGCCGATGATGCGCGAGACGAGCCAGCGCTGCGGATCCGTCGGGTCGTTGCAGCGGACGACGTCCCCCACGTGGGGGGTGCCTCCGCGCCACACGAGGACGAAATCTCCCGGCTCGAGGTTGGGCGACATGGCCCAGTTGCGTGGATCGGTGACGTCGTCGGGCACGCGGTGGAAGTCGATGAAGAAGTAGCGGAACACACCCAGCACGATGCCGAGGATGCCGACGATCCAGAGGGTCCACCGCAGCCACGTAGGCATCGGAGACGCAGTCTACCCGCCTCCCGTGCCCGCGGGCAGCACGATCTGCACCGTGGTGCCGCGCCCGGGAGCCGACTCCACGTGCACCTCACCACCGTGCTGCTCGATCACGCGCCGCACGATCGAGAGCCCGAGCCCGGTGCCCCCCGGCTTGGTCGTGAAGAACGGATCGAAGAGCCGCGCGAGGTCTTCGTCGGCGATCCCCGCGCCGTCGTCCTCCACCGAGAGCAGCGCGCCGTGGTCGGTCGCGCGCGCGGAGATCCGCACCGCGCCACCGCCGGGGGTGGCGTCGATCGCGTTGACCACGAGGTTGATGAGGGCCTGCTTGAGCTTCTCCCGATCGCCCGCCACGACCACGCGCTCGTCACCCGCGTGCAGGCAGCGCACGCCGCGCTGCGCGGCCTCCTCGGCGTGCAGCTCCACGACCGCGTCCACGAGCTCGCCGAGCACCACGGGCTCGTAGGTGAGGCCGCGGGGGCGCGACAGCTCGAGGAACTCGCTGAGCAGGCGGCTCAGGCGCTTGATCTCCCCGACGACGATCTGCACGCGGTCGCGCATGGAGCCGCGGCGCTCCTCGCGCACCTCGCGCTCCACCTCGCGGCCGAGGACGTGCAGCTGCAGCACGGCGGCGTTGAGTGGGTTGCGGATCTCGTGCGCCAGGCCGAGCGCGAGGGTGCCCATGGTGGCGAGCGCCTCGGCCTGCGCGATGCGGCGCGCGAGGGCGCGGCGCTCGGTCACGTCACCACCCACCCCGAACACGAGCCCGGCTTCGGGCCCCTCGCGCTCGGTGCTCAGGTTCATGCGTACGAGCCGCTCGCCGAGCGTGATCTCGAGCTCCTGCGGCTCCTCGCGCACGGCCGCGAGCGCCGCGCCGAACCGCCCCCGATCGGCCTCCGCCACGTGGTCGACGAAGCGCTGCCCCATGAGGTCGCCCTCGACCCCGAGCATCGCGCGCAGCTTGGGGTTGGCGAGCGCCACCCGGCCCTCGCCGTCGAGGGCGAACACCACCACGTCGGCCGCCTCGAAGAGCGCGCGGTAGCGCCGCTCGAGGGCGTCGCGGTCCTTGCGGAGCGCCACCTTGAGGAGCGCCTGCTCGAGGGTCGCGCGGAGCTCCTCGGGCCGGAAACCCTTGAGCAGCAGCGCGAAGGCGCCCACGCGGAGGGCGCCGATCGCGGCGTCGAGCGTCGCGAAGCCCGTGACCAGCAGCACCTCGCCGCTCGGCACGACCTCGCGCAGGCGGGGGATGAGGTCGACGCCGCTCGTGTCCGGGAGCTTGAGGTCGACCAGCGCCACCGAGAACCCCTCGCGGCGGGCGACCTCGAGCGCGGCCTTGCCCGACGCGACGACCGACACGCGCACGGCGGGGAAGTCGCCCTCGACGAGGGCGCGCAGGTTCTCGCGGAGGTCTTCGTGGTCGTCGACGACCAGCACGTGTCCCGACAGCGACATGTCCGTCACTCTAGGGCCGTCCCGAGGTTTCACGCACCCCGACCGGGCCGGCGGCTGGCGTCCTCCCCTCCGTTGCGGCACACTTCCTGTCCCATGTCCCCCTTGCGCATCGTCGAGCCGACGAGCGATCGGGAGCTCCGTGCCCTCGACGGGGGCCCGGACATGCCCGAGTTGCCCGCGGTCGCGGTGTGCGCGGTGTGCGGAGATCCGAGCTGCCCCGGCCACGATTTCGAGCAGTCGGGCGAGCGCCCCATCCACCGCGTGCTCCCCTGGGAAGACGGCGAGACCGCGCCGCTGCGCGCGCTCTGGCAGACGGCGATGCTCACTGCGTCCGACCTCGGCCTCTGGGCGCGCGCCGCCCGCGGGCCCGCGCCCTCGGGGGCCGGCGTCGCGCCGGCGTTCGCCTTCGCCCTCGCGTGCGAGCTCCTCGCCGTCGCCGCCACCACGCTGCCGCTCACCGCCATCGGCGCCGGCCTTTGTTACTGGCTCACCCGCGATCTCGTGCTGACGAGCTCGGTGGCGGGGGCGCTGGTGCGCGCGGGCCTCGTCTTCGTGCCGATGATGCTGGTGATCCACCTCGTGCACCACCTCGTGGTGGCCAAGGTGGGTGGTCGCGCCGGCGAGGCACAGGGTGGCCGGCCGTTCGAGCGCGTGCCGGCGATCCGCGCCGGGCTGTTCGCGTGTGGATGGGACCTCGCGACCGGGCCGCTCGGCGTGCTCGGGCCGCTCGTGCGGGGGCGCTTCGGCGAGGCCCGCGCCCGCCTCCGCGGCAACCGCGACCTCTACCGCACGTCCACGCGCGTGTGGCTGCTCGAGATCCACGGCATCGAGAGCGCGGCCGTGGAGCGCGCGGCCCACCGCGCCACCTGGCCTTTCATGGCCCTGCTGCTCGTCGTCGCCTGCCTCGCCGTCGGGTTCGTGCTCCTCCGCTCGTTCTGATCTACGTCCTCTCTCGTGAAGATCTACACGAAGACGGGCGACGACGGGACGACGGGGCTGTTCGGTGGGGCACGCGTCAAGAAGGCCTCGCTCCGCGTCGAGACCTACGGGACGCTCGACGAGGCCAACGCAGCCCTCGGCAAGGTGCGGTGGGCGCTCACCGGCTCGCCTGCCGCGGCGATCGACGAGGTGCTGGCGCCGATCCAGAGCGAGCTGTTCACGCTCGGGTCGGAGCTCGCGTGCGCGCCCGGCAAGGAGGCCTCGCTGAAGCTCACCCTGATCGACGCGGCGGCCGCCGAGCGCCTCGAGCGCGCGATCGACGCCGCCGAAGAGGGGCTCGCGCCGCTCACGAACTTCGTGCTGCCCGGCGGGTCCGCCGCGGCCGCCGAGCTGCACGTCGCGCGCTGCGTGGTGCGTCGCGCGGAGCGCCTGCTCGTGGCGCTCGCGGAGCACGAGCCCGTGCGCTCCGAGACGATCGTCTATCTGAATCGCCTGTCCGATCTGCTGTTCACGCTCGCGCGCCGCGCCAACCACCTGTGCGGGGTCGCCGACGTGCCCTGGCGCCCCCGCGGGTGAGGTCTGCCGGTCGACAAATGCCCCCGGGCTGAAGCCTCAGCCGGGGGTCGGCCGGGCGCTCAGCCGCCGAGCTCGCGGAGGAACGACTCGACGTCGTGGCGGATCTCGACGAGCGCCTCGCGCGCGCGGTGGCTCATGACGACGGCCGGGTCGTCGGCCTCGCGCGGCTCGAGGCCGCGGCCGCGCATCGCCTTCTTGGCGCCGGCGATGGTGAAGCCCTGCTCGTAGAGGAGCTCGCGGATCTTGCGCAGGTGGTCGACGTCGCGGCGGGAGTACACGCGCTGGCCGCGCTGCGACTTCTGCGGGCGCACCGAGCGGAACTCGGCCTCCCAGTAGCGGAGCACGTGCGGCTCGACGCCGACGAGGTGGGCGACCTCGCCGATGCGGAAGTAGAGCTTGTCGGGGATGGGCGGCAGCTCGCGGTCCTCGCGCTCGCGCTGCCGACGCTCGGGCCCGGTGTGGCGCTCTTCGCGGAGGGCGCGCTCGGGCGTGGGCTCGCGCCGCGGCGACGGCGTGGCGAGCGGAGAGTGCTGCGACCCTGGCGACTGCGGCCCTCGCTGCAGACCGCCGCCACCTCGGGCGGCCGGCGGCCCACCCGCTCCGCCGAGGAACCGCACCGACGCCATCAGTTGTCGCCCTCGTCGTCGTGCTCGCCGTCGCCGAACTCGTCGTCGTCCGAATCTTCGGCGGCGGCGCCCGCGGCGAGGATCGACTTGCTCGCCGGGTGGTCGGGGTTGAGCATCGCCTTGAGGATCTGGCTCGCCTTGAACGTGAGCACGCGCCGCTCCGTGATGGTGAGCGGCTCGCCGGTCTGCGGGTTGCGCCCGCGACGCTGACGCTTGTCGCGCAGCACGAAGTTGCCGAAGCCGGAGATTTTGATCTTCTCGCCGCGACCGAGGGTCTCCTTCACCGTCTCGAACACGAGATCGACGATGTCAGCGGCTTCTTTCTTGGAGAAGCCGCCCACGCGACCGTGAATGGCGGCGACGATGTCGTTCTTGGTCATCGGCGTGGAGAGAGAATAGGCGAGGGTCGAGTCCTCGGATAGGACTTCTGCATGCGTCCGTCCTCCCTCGCTCTGGCCGCCATGGCCATGGCGTTCGTCGCGTGCGGCCCCACTTCTGCGCCCTCGCGAACCGTGACTCCGCCCACGGTGAACGGCAGTGCCAGCGGATCCATTCCGGCACCGTTCGTGCTCGCGCCTTCGCCCGACGCCAGGCTGCCGCGTCTCGTCGTGCCGCGTTCGTACGGCGTGCACCTCGCCATCGATCCGCGCAAGGCGCGCTTCTCGGGAGACGTTCGCATCGTCGTCGACGTGAAGACCACGACGTCGCACGTGGTGCTGCACGGACACGACATGCACGTGACGAGCGCGCGCTTCGTGGGCAAGGACGGCGTCGCGCGTGCCGCCGCGGTGGAGATCCGCTTCGCGAAGGGTGCCAAGGAGGCGAAGGAGGAGCTCGTGCTCACGTTCGCCGCGCCGCTCGCGGTGGGGGAAGGCGAGCTCTCGCTCGCCTTCGACGCGCCCTTCGGCACGCAGCTGCGCGGCCTGTACCGCGTCGAGGACGGCGGCAAGTGGTATGCGTTCACCCAGTTCGAGGCCATCGACGCGCGGCGCGCGTTCCCGTGCTTCGACGAGCCGGCGTTCAAGGTGCCTTTCGACGTCGCGGTCTCCGTGCCCAAGGAGATGCGCGCCTTCGCCAACACGCGCGAGACCGGCACGACCACCGAGGGCGACCTCGTGCGCCACGCGTTCGCGCGCACCGAGCCCCTGCCCACCTACCTGCTCGCCTTCGCCGTCGGCGAGCTCGACGTGCGCGAGGGCCCGCTGGTCGGCAAGACGCCGACCCGGCTCATCGCGACGGCGGGCAAGGCCAAGCTCGGCGCGCTCTCGCTCGCCACCACCGCGAAGGTGCTCGCGGCGCTCGAGGGCTGGTTCGGTCGCCCCTATCCCTACGACAAGCTCGACGTGGTCGCGGTGCCGGACTTCGGCGCGGGAGCGATGGAGAACGCCGGACTCGTCACGTTCCGCGAGGAGCTCCTGCTGCTCGACGAGGCGAAGGCCTCGACCGTCTCCCGGCGGCGCATGCTCGCGGTGGTCGCGCACGAGCTCGCGCACCAGTGGTTCGGCAACCTCGTGACGATGCCGTGGTGGGACGACATCTGGCTCAACGAGGGCTTCGCCACCTGGATGCAGGCCAAGGCGTGCGATCTCGTCGACCCGGGCTTCGGCGCCGAGACCGAGCTCCTCGCCGGCAAGAACTGGGTGATGAACGCCGACGCCCTGCCGAGCGCGAGCCCCGTGCGGATGCCGGTGAAGGACGCCGACCAGATCCTCGAGGCGGGCGGCTGGACCGCGTACACCAAGGGCGCCAACGTGCTCGCGATGCTCGAGCGCTGGCTCGGGCGTGAGGCGTTCCAGAAGGGCATCCGCGAGTACCTCGGCGCGCACGCGCACGGCCTCGTCACGAGCGACGACCTGCTCATCGCGCTCGGCAAGGCCTCGGGCAAGGACGTGCGCGCGGTAGGCGCGAGCTTCCTCGATCGCCCCGGCGTGCCGCTCGTGTCGCTGGAGCTCTCGTGCAAGGGGGGCAAGGGCGAGCTCGCGCTCACCCAGCGACGATTCCTCGCGCTGCCCATCGAGCAGACCGAGGGCGGGCCGCCCTTTCGGATCCCGGTCTGCGTGCGCGTGCCGAAGGGCAAGAGCACGAGTATCGAGTGCACCCTGCTCGAGGGGGAGCGCGGCAAGCTCGCGCTGGACTCTTGCCCCGCGTGGGTGCACCCGAACGCCGAGGCCGCCGGGTACTACCGCGCGGCCCTGGCGAAGGGCGCGCTCGAGGCGACCCTCGCCCACAGCAAGGAGCTCCTGCCGGTGGAGCGCCTGATGCTGGTGAGCGACGCCTGGGCGCTCGTGACCGGCGGCGTGATCGACGCCGGGGCATACTTCGGGGTGGTCGCGGCCCTCTCGCAGGAGAGTTCGCGCGTGGTGATCGAGCCGCTCGTCGCGACGCTGGAGGCCGCGAACCGTGAGGTGGTGGACGACGCCGCGCGGCCGCGCCTCCAGGCGTTCGTGCGCAAGCTGCTCGGGCCGCTGCACAAGAAGCTCGGCCCACCCAAGCCCGGCGAGGACGAGGAGCGACGTCTCCTGCGGCGCCTCACGATGGGCACGCTCGGAGAGCTGGGGCACGATCCCGCGGTGCTCGCGGAGGCCGAGAAGCTCACCCGCGCGGCGCTCGCCAAGAACGGCGGCGCCGACCCGGACCTCGCGCTGATGGCGGTGCGGCTGTCGTCCCTCTCGGCCGACGAGGCCCGCCTCGTCGCGCTCGAGCGGGCGCTCGTCGAGGCCAAGACCCCGGAGGAGCGCCTGTTCGCGCTGGTCGGGCTCGGGTCGATCGGGGACCCGAAGCTCCTGCGGCGCGCGCTCGACCGGTTCCTCGACGGCACGGTGAAGGCGCAGGATTTCCGCTACCTGCAGGGCAACGCCACGCGGAGGCCCGCCAGTCGCGCCGTGTTCCTCGCGTGGGTCGAGGAGCACTTCGAGGCCATCCGCGCGCGCCTGCCGGGCGGGGGTGGCCTCGTGTTCGCGGCGGCGGGCGCGTGCACCAAGGAGGAGCGTGTGGCCGCCGTGGCGTTCTTCGAGCCGCGCGCCGAGAAGCTGGACGGCGCGCGGCGGGCCCTCGCCGAGGTGGTGGCGGGGATCGACGCCTGCATCGCCGTGCGCGGGGCGCAGGCCGCCTCCGCCACGGCCTGGCTCTCCAAACACTGACGCCCACCCTGTAGGTCGTCGGGTTCTGCACGCTCGACCCGTGCGATTCTTGACGCGGCTCGGGAAACCGCGTGGAGCGCTGTTCCCTGCGCCTCGGGGCGCGCGGAGGACTGCGGTGGTCCAGGCCGTGCACAGGCGGCGGCCATGTTCCTAGCCCACGATCGGAACCCGCCGTCCGAGCCCAGGGGCGGCGAGGTGGCCCCCGCGTCCGACCCCCGCTCCTTCCTCGTGGCCGATGCGCGGGTCACCACGTTGACCCCCGCCGTGCTCGCCCTCGAGGTGCCGGTCTCGGCGCGGGAGGCCCTCCTCGACCACTTCCATCGCAGGGCCAAGGGGCGCGGGCACGCGGTGGCGATCGGCATCGCGGACGCGGCGACCCCGGCCTTCGCGCAGATCGCGGCGCAGCTCGAGGGCGCCCCGCAGCGCGCGGCGGCCGCCGAGCTCGCCGAGTTCGTCGCCCGGACCTCGATGGTGGTCGTGGTGAGCGTGGGCGAGCACACCTGGGACTGGGCGGTCGTGCAGGAGCTCGCGGGTCGCGCCCTCCGGGGCCCGGTGCTCGTGCTGCACGATCGGGGCGCTCCTTCCGTCGAGGGCGTCGAGTCCCTCGAGCTCGGCGACCCGCCGACCGCCGCCGATCGTCAGGCCTGGTTCCTCGCCCTCGCCGAGGCCTGCCCCACGCTCGCCTGGCACGAGCTGTCGACGGCGAGCCTGGGGCGCCCGCGCGTCGAGCTCCACGGGAAGGATCCGTGGACCCTGGGCCGCGCAGCCCGAGACCTCCTCGAACACGGCGATCTCGAGCGGGCCGACGCTCTGCACGCCGAGGCGCTCTCCTCCATGGTCGACGCCGCCGCGCGCCGCGCGCTCCGCGCGCGCTGGGGCGAGGCGCTCCGCCGGCAGCCCAGCGAGGCGCGCCTCCCCCTCGTCCTGCGCGAGATCGACCGCGCCCTCCGCGCGATGGAGATCGGCGAGGCGCGGACCTGGCTGGATGGCCTCGAGTCGACCGACCCCCGCGTCGCGCCGCTGCTCGCCCGCTGCCTGTGCGAGCAGGGCGACCTCGTGAGCGCACGCTCCGTGCTCGGGCGCGCCGTCGGCCGAGACGACGACGAGAACGCGCGCCTCGCCGTGGAGCTCGCGCGCCTCGCGCAGGCCGAGGGCGACGCGGAGACCGCGGAGCGCGAGGCCACGCGCGCGCTCGGCATGGCGCTGAGCCCGAGGAGCGGGTCGGCGGTCGCCGACGCGCACAACGTCCTCGGCAAGCTGCTGCTCGCCCAGGGTCGCTTCGAGGACGCCGAGCGTCGGTTCGCCGAGGACGCGTTGACGGCCGAGGCACAGGGCCTCGTAGACGCGGCGCTCTCGGCGCGGGTCAACCGCGCCATCGCGGCGATGTCGCGCGGTGCGCCGCTGGAGGCCGAGCAGATCCTCGCGCAGGTCCTGGTCGAGGCCGAGCGCGGCAACCACGCGCGCCCCTGGGTCTACGCCCTCGACAACCTCGCGGTCCTCGCCTGGCGTCGCCAGGATTTCGGCGCGGTGCTCTCGCTGCTCGAGCGGTCGATCCGTCAACGCACCGCGCTCGGCGACCGCGAGGGCACCGTGCACCCCATCGCGAGCCTCGCGGAGCTGCGGCTGCGCCTCGGTCAGGCGGAGCACGCGCACCACCTCGTGCGCATCGGGCGGCGTACCGCCTCGCGCCCCACCCACGGCGCGCACTTCGCGCTCGTCGCCGCCCGCGTCGCCATCGCGCGGCGCGACCACGCGGTGGCCGGCCTCGAGGTGCAGCACGCGATCGCCGAGGCGCGGCGGGCGCGCGACAAGGAGTGCGCGGGTACGGCGCTCCTGCTCGCGGCCCGGCTCGCGCTCGACGAGGGCGACCTCGACACGGCCGAGCAGCGCCTCGAGGAGGCCTCGGCCTCGCTCGGTCCAGACGGTCTCGTGGAGGCTTCGGTGGTCCGCGTGCTGTGGGCGCGCGCCGCGGGCCGCGACCACCTGCACCTCGCCCGCGAAGCGGTGCGTCGCGCACGCGAGCACCGCGACGAGGAGTGGCTCGAGCACGCGCTGCTCCTGCACTGCGCAGCGCTGGTCGAGGCCGGCACGCCGGTCGAGGCGCGCGGCGTCGCCGAGCAGGCGCTGATGCTGCGTGCGCGCGTCGAGGCCACGTTGCCGGCCGACGTACGGGCGGCGTACCTCTCGCGCTCCCCGCTGCAAGCGCTCGTCGAGCTCGCGACCGAGCTCGTCACGACCGGTCGCGCGCCGGTCGCTGCGCGCGAGGCGCGGCCGCTGCCCGCGGGTCGGCGCGAGCCCGCGCTGGTCGGCGAGCACCCGACGATGCGCCGCCTGCGCTCGGCGATCGACAAGCTCGCGGCCTCCGAGGGCACGGTCCTCGTGCGCGGCGAGAGCGGCACCGGCAAGGAGCTCGTCGCCCGCGCCCTGCACCAGGCGAGCGCGCGGTCCAACCGTCCGCTGGTCAGCGTCAACTGCGCGGCGCTCGTCGAGTCGCTCCTGCTCTCCGAGCTGTTCGGACACGAGAAGGGCGCGTTCACCGGCGCTGTGAACCGGCGGCGCGGGCGCTTCGAGCTCGCCGAGGGGGGCATCCTGTTCCTCGACGAGATCGGCGACATCTCGCCGCGCACCCAGGTCGCCTTGCTGCGCGTGCTGCAGGAGAAGACGTTCGAGCGCGTGGGCGGCGCCACCTCGCTCACCGCCGACGTGCGGATCGTCTGCGCGACCCACCGCAACCTCGAGGAGATGGTGGCCCGGCGTGAGTTCCGCGAGGACCTCTACTACCGCATCTCTGGCCTCAGCGTGACCGTGCCATCGCTCCGCGAGCGGAGGTCGGATTTGCCGAAGCTCGCCGAGTCGCTGCTCGCTCGCCTCGCCAGGGAGCGCGGCGCCGCCCCGAAGACCGTCGACGCGAGCGCGCTCGAGCTGCTGCGGCGCTACGACTGGCCGGGCAACGTGCGCGAGCTCGACAACGTGCTGCGCAGCGCTGCGGTGTTCGCCGAGGGCGACACCATCGACAGCGCGACGCTGACCGAGAGCTTCCCGAAGCTCGCCGCGCTCCCGCCGCCGCCACCCCACCCGGCGAGCACGCCACCGCCTGACTCCGGCCACACGGAGGGCTCGGACCCGACCGTCGTCGCCTACGCGTCGGTGCGCGACGGCGAGGCGCTCCCCGAGCTGAAGCGAAGGATCGAGCGCGAGTGCATCGCGCGGGCGCTCGCCGAGAGCGACCAGAACATCACGGCCGCGGCGCGCATCCTCGGGATGAAGCGCCCCCGCCTCTCGCAGCTCGTCAAACAACATGGTCTGGCCCGGTAGTCGGAGGTCGTGATGCGTTCCCATTCCTGGTTCCTGTTGTTTGCGACCCTCCTCGCGGGCTGCGTCGGCGCGTTCGAGCCGAGCGAAGAGACCACCGCCACCGACCACACCGTCGCCCCGCTCGCCTCGGCCTCCGCGTCGACGAGCGGAGAGGCTCCACCCGCCCCGGGCGGCTCGGTCGCGCCTCCGCAGGTGACGACCCCGACAGCCTTCCCCGAGCGCAAGCTGGACCGGCCGCCCCCGCACCCCGCGCTGCCCGATCCCGCCGCCGAGGAGCCGGTCGACAACCCCGCGGCCACGATCCCCCGCTGAGCGGAGCGTCCGCACGGCCTCGTTGGACGCTCGCGCCCCGAACGTCTACCGAGGCCGACCTCCATGGGCTCCCTTTCCTGCGGCATCGTCGGCCTCCCCAACGTCGGCAAGAGCACTCTCTTCAACGCCCTCTCCGCCGCCAAGGCGGAGGCGGCCAACTACCCGTTCTGCACGATCGAGCCGAACGTGGGCGTCGTGGCCGTGCCCGACGAGCGCCTCGAGAAGCTCGCCGCGGTGGTGAAGCCCGAGCGCATCCTCCCGGCGACCATCAACTTCGTCGACATCGCCGGCCTCGTGCGCGGCGCGAGCAAGGGCGAGGGGCTCGGCAACCAGTTCCTCTCGCACATCCGCGAGGTCGACGCGGTGATGCAGGTCGCCCGCTGCTTCGACGACGACAACGTCATCCACGTCGAGAACCGGGTCGATCCGGTGGCCGACGTCATGACGATCACCACCGAGCTCTGCCTCAAGGACCTCGACACCGTGCAGAAGCGGGCCGAGCGCGCGCGCAAGAGCGCCAAGGCCACGGGCAAGGTCGGCGAGTTCGAGAAGAAGGCCGCCGAGGTCTGCGAGGTGCTCGGCAAGCACCTGGACGAGGGCAAGCCGGCCCGGAGCCTCAGCTTCGGCGACGACGAGACGGCCACCCAGATCGTCCGCGAGATGCAGCTCCTGACGGCGAAGCCGACCTTCTACGTGGCCAACGTCGACGAGGCGAGCCTGGCCGCCCCCGAGAAGAACAAACATTTCCAGGCCTTGAAGGCCTTCGCCGACGCGGAGGGTGCCAAGGTGGTCGCGATCTGCGCCGCCATCGAGGCACAGATTGCCGAGCTGGATCCGGCGGAACGCCCCGACTTCCTGGCCAGTGCGGGCCTGACCGAGCCAGGCCTGCACAAGCTGGCACGAACCGCCTTCGACCTCCTCGGCCTCATCACCTATTTCACGGCGGGCGTGCAGGAGGTCCGGGCCTGGACCATCCACCGCGGCACCCTGGCCCCTGGCGCCGCGGGCGTCATCCACACCGATTTCGAGCGCGGCTTCATCAAGGCCGAGGTCATCTGGTGGGAGGACTTCATCAGCCTCGGCGGCGAGGCGCGGGCCCGGGAGAAGGGCAAACTGGCCATCGAAGGCAAGGAGTACGTCGTCCGCGACGGCGACGTGATGCACTTCCGGTTCAACGTCTGAGACTCCTTTGCCCGAGTCCGGGGCCGGGGCAGAAACGCCCGCCGGCGGTCTCGAGGAGGGCGCCGCCTGCCACCCCGAGGAATTTACATTGACCAGGCGGGATCGGCCTAACTAGGCTCCGGGCCCCCATGGCGTCGAGAGGCTCGGTCGAAGAGCGTTGGGCCAGCATCGAGTCCCGCATCGAAAGCGTGGACGCGGGCTTTCGCGCCCAATTCCTCGAGAATTTCGACATGTCGTGGATCTTCCACGACAGCGCGCTCGAGGGGACGGTCTACACGTTCGCCGAGCTGCGGACCGCCATCGACCCCAACGTCACGGTCGTGCCCGACTCGTCCTTGCAGCCCATCTGCGAGGAGATCCGGCGGCACCGCGAGGCGATCGCCTACGTGCGGGACTACGCCTCCAAGAAGCGTCAGCCCATCACGCTCGACAACCTCAAGAAGATCTACCTGATCCTCCACCCGGAGGAGGGTGACCTCAAGACGGTCAAGTACCGCAAGGACATCCCTCAGCACCGGCTGTACTTCCACGAGTACGCGGCGCCCGACAAGATCCACTACAAGGTGAAGCAGGTCTTCGACTGGCTCGCCGACCCCGAGACCAAGCGCACCCGGAGCGGCGTGCGCATCGCGGCCAAGGCCCACTACGACCTGGTCCGCTGCTTCCCGTTCCAGACCGACAGCGGCAAGGTCGGCCGGCTGTTCATGAACATGCTCCTGCTGCGCGCAGGGTGTCCGCCCGCGATCATCCACCACACGGAGCGCCAGCGGTACTACGAGGCCCTCAAGTCGTCGGCCGTGACCATGAACACGATCGTGCAGCAGGCCATCGAGGAGTCCTTGATGTCGTGCGAGAAGATGCTGGACGAGCATGCGACGCGAACCAAAGCGTTCATCTCGTAGCCGACGACCCGACGCGGAACGCGGCTCTTTCGGGCCGTCCTGCGGTTCCTTTCGTTCTGTGGCGCCGACGGGCCTATACTGAGCCCTTCCATGCGGGACGAACTTCCGCCGCAACCGGCGCCTGCGAATTCGCCTGCCGTGCCCTCCGCGTCGGGGATCACCTCGCTGTCGGAGCGGGGGGCGGATGGGCCGCGGGCGGCGTCGCCCATCCACGTCGTCGGTGATCCCTCGATCGCGGTGGTCGGCCACGGTGGTCAGGGGCCGTTCTCGATCCTGCCGCCGATGCAGGATCGCCCGCGCGTGCTCGTCGTCGACGACGAGAAGTTCATCCGCGACATCCTCGCCGACTTCCTCGGCATGGAGGGCTACGAGGTCCGCACCGCCGAGGACGGGCAGCAGGCGCTGACCGAGATGTCGCGCAGCGTCTACGACGTCGTCATCAGCGACCTCAAGATGCCCAAGATGGGCGGCATCGAGCTGCTCGACGAGATCGGGCGCCGCAACCCCAACGTCCTCACCGTGATCATGACCGGCTTCGGCACCGTCGAGACGGCGATCGATGCGATGAAGCGCGGGGCCTACGACTACGTCCTCAAGCCCTTCAAGGTCGAGGAGGTCGTGCACATCATCCAGCGCGCGCTCGAGAAGCAGCGCCTGTCGGCCGAGAACCTCCGCCTGCGCGAGGCCGTCTCCCTCTACAAGGTGAGCGAGGCCATCGCGGCGTCGCTCTCGCTCGACGAGGTGATGGCCACGGTGTGCGACACCGCGCTGCAGGAGATCCGCGCCGACTTCGTGTCCACGTGGCTCGACGACGGCGAGGGCGGCTTCTTCGAGCGCAACCGCATGATCGCGCCCCCGCGCGGCTCGGTGCACCCCCACCACGCGTACTTCGATCCGCTCTCGCCCGAGCCCGTGAAGGCCGAGGGCCCGCTGGTCAGCACCGATCCGAACACCGAGCCGGTGCTCGACGACGTCGACGCCGACGTGGTGCGCGCGCACCTCTCCATGGATCCGATGCTGATCGAGCACGGCGTGCGCTGCCAGCGGTTCTTCCGCGGTGGTTCGGGCAAGCCCGCGCAGAGCGTCATCGCGGTCCCGCTGCGCGCCGGCGGCGCTTCTCCCCGGCTCATCGGGTGGATCCTCGCGGCCTCGTTCTCGCCCGGTCGACGGTTCGACGAGGGCCAGCGCAAGCTGCTCTCGATCGTGGGCTCGCGCGCCGCGGCCGCGATCGACAACGCGCGCCTCTACGAGGACCTGAAGGCCACCTTCAAGCAGACCATCCAGGGCCTCGCGCGCGCGCTCGACCGGCTCGACCGGTACACGTCGGGCCACAGCGACCGCGTCGCCATGTACGCGACGATGCTCGCCATCAAGCTCGCGCTGCCGCCGGAGCTCGTCGAGATCGTGCGCCAGAGCGCGCTCATGCACGACATCGGCAAGATCGGCTGCGTGCTCAACCTGAACAAGCCGGGGCGCCTCACCCAGGACGACTACGAGGCCTTCAAGCGTCACCCCTCGCACGGGCGCGACATCCTCGAGCCGATCAAGTTCTTGCAGCCGCTCGTCCCGGGCGTGCACCTCCACCACGAGCGCTGGGACGGCAAGGGCTACCCGCTCGGCCTCTCGGGCAACGAGATCCCGCTCATCGCGCGCATCGTGGCCGTGTCGGACACGTACGACGCGATGACCAGCGACCGCGCCTACCGCCGCGCGCTGCCGCACGAGGTCACCATCGCCGAGATCGAGCGGTGCTCCGGCACCCAGTTCGACCGCAACGTCGCGGCCGCGTTCCTCGAGGCGATCGAGGAGCTCCGCGAGCAGAAGCTCGCGACCGGCGAGGACGTCCCCGAGTAGGCCTCAGCTGCGGCGGGCGTGGAGGAAGCGCTCGCGGTTGCCCTCGGGCCCGGCGAGCACGCAGTCGGTCTCGCCGAGCACCTCGAACCCCGCGGCGCGCGCCGCGTCGGCCGCGAGCGCGCTCGCCTCGAGCCGCAGCGCGTCGTCGCGCACCACCCCGCCCTTGCCGATCTGGTCGCGGCGGAGCTGGAACTGCGGCTTCACGAGCGCGACGAGGGTGGCGCCCGGGCGCAGCACGCCGGCGATGGCCGGGAGGAGCTTGTCGAGACCGATGAACGACGCGTCGACGACGCACAGGTCCAGGGTGGCACCGGCGAGGCCGAGGGTGGCCGGGGTCATCGTGCGCGCGTTGGTGCGCTCGAGCACGACGACGCGCGGGTCGCGGCGCAGCTTGTCGTGCAGCTGGCCGTAGCCGACGTCGACCGCGAACACCCTCCGCGCGCCGCGCGCGAGGAGCACGTCGGTGAAGCCGCCGGTGGAGGCGCCGACGTCGATGGCGTCGAGGTCCCCGGGATCGACGCCGAACTCGTCGAGCGCACCTGCGAGCTTCACGCCGCCGCGCGAGACCCACGGGTGATCCTCGCCGCGGACGAGGAGCGGGGCTTCGGAGGCGACGAGGTCACCGGGCTTGTCGACGCGACGCTCGCCGCTGTACACCGCGCCGGCCATGATCAGCGCCTGCGCGCGGGTGCGCGAGGGCGCGAGCCCGCGATCCACCAGCGCTTGATCGACCCGCACCTTGGCCACGGCGGCGAGATGCTAGCAGGCGTCAGGCGCAGAGCACGTGGTAGGCAGCGGTGAGGCGGGCGAGCTCGAGGTGGAGGCGCGCGCGCTCCCACGGCGAGGCGGTCACGTGACGGTCGGGGTGCACGCGGACGGCGAGGGCGCGGAACGCCCGGCGCACGGCGCCCTCGTCGGCGTGCTCGTCGACGCCGAGGAGCCGGCGCGCGTCGGCGCGGGGATCGGGCGCAGCCTGGACCTTCGCGGGCGGGGGCGAGTCCTCGCCGCGCGCGCGCTTGCGCCCGTGCAGGAACTGGTCGGGCGAGAGCGGATTGCCGGCGCGACCCGCCGTCGCCGCGCCGATGCCCACGTGGAAGCGCACGTCGCCGTCCTTGCCGTCGACCGCGGCGAACATGGCGTCCACGCGCGCCACGAGCTGCTTGCGGAGCGCGGCGTCGCGCGCCTCCCGCGACAGCACGCCGGTCGCGACGAGCACGTCGCCGAGGTTGCCCCATCGACCGAGCGCGCCCTCGACCGCCGCGCGCGGCGCGAGGCCCTCGGCGACGATCACCTCGCCGAGCCGCGGAGCCTTCAAGGCGGGGTCGAGGTCGAGCCCCACGACGAGCCCGCGCGCGAGGTGCACGCGGTGACGGAGGACCACGACGCTGCGCACGGTGATCTCGAGCACGCCCGAGACCCGTTCGCGATGGAGGCGACCGAGCAGGTCGCCCAGGGTGGTGCGCGCGAGGCGACCGGGGAGCTGCATGGTGCGGCCGTAGCGGAGGCCCCCGGCGCGGGCCAAGTTCGGGGGCTTCCCTGCGCCGCGCGGGCTGTTATCTTCGCGCCGATGGCCATCACCGACCGCGTTCGCCAGATCCTCTCCTGGTACCCGTCCGACAACCCGGGCACGCTCGCCAACCTCTATCGGCTGCTCTCCACGGGCACGCTCGCGGGCACGGGCAAGCTGGTGATCTTGCCGGTCGATCAAGGGTTCGAGCACGGTCCGGTGCGCACCTACCAGCCGAACCCGGCGACCTACGATCCCGAGTACCACATCCAGCTCGCCATCGACTCCGGGTGCAACGCGTACGCCGCGCCGCTCGGCCAGCTCGAGGCGGTCGCCGGCAAGTTCGCGGGGCAGATCCCCCTGATCCTCAAGCTGAACAACTCCGACACGCTCGCCAAGATCGACCAGCCGATCAGCGCGCTCACCGGCTCGGTGGACGACGCAGTCCGCCTCGGCTGCTCGGCGATCGGCTACACGATCTACCCGGGCTCCAGCGCGCGCAACCGCATGTACGAGGACCTGCGGGCGCTCACCGCGGAGGCCAAGCAGAAGGGCCTCGTCGTGGTCACCTGGGCGTACCCGCGCGGCGCGGGGCTCTCCAAGGAGGGCGAGACCGCCGTCGACGTGGCCGCCTACGCGGCGCAGATCGCGGCCCAGCTCGGCTCGCACATCATCAAGGTCAAGCCGCCGAAGGCGCACCTCGAGCAGCAAGAGGCCAAGAAGGTGTTCGAGAAGTACGCGGTGCCGTGGGCCACCCTCGAGGAGCGCACGCGGCACGTGGTGCAGAGCGCGTTCGCCGGCAAGCGCATCATCATCTTCAGCGGCGGCGAGGCCAAGGGCAACGAAGAGGTCCTCGAGGAGGTGCGCGGGCTCGCCAAGGGCGGCGCCTTCGGGTCGATCATGGGCCGCAACGCGTTCCAGCGGCCCCGCGAGGAGGCCCTCGTGCTGCTGCGCGAGGTGATGGCGATCTTCAAGAACGCCTGATGCGCTCGCGGCCGAAGGTCGCCTTGTTCCTGCGGCCCGCCACCGGCGCCGCCGGGCAGAGCGTCCGCGCCGAGCTCGAGCTCGACGCGCGCAGCGAGACCCCGGTCGAGTTCGTCGATCTGTGGCTGACGGGCGTCGAGCGGGCCTACCGCGACGAGTCGCAGGCCTACGCGCAGAACATCGTCTCCCGGCGCGCGCGCTTCACCCCCGGCAAGCTCGTGAAGGGCAAGCAGCGCTTCGCCGCGGACTTCGCGCTCCCGGCCGGCGCGCCGCCCACCTACTCGGGGCGCTGGTACGCCACCGAATACGCCTTCGACGTCCACGTCTCGATCCCGTGGTGGCCCGATCGACACGCGCGCTTCGCGCTGCCGGTCGCGCCGGATCCGGTGCCCGCCGAGCCCGTCCGCGCGCAGGTCTGGAGCTCGAAGAGCGACGGCCCCGAGGGCAAGCGCCCCTACCTCGAGGTGTCTCTCGCGCAGCCACGCATCGCGCCCGGCGAGGCGATCGAGGGGACCATCGCCGTGACCAACCTGCGGTCGATGCGCAGCCTCGAGGTGGCCTTCGTCGCCCACGAGCACCTCGTGCTCGGCGGTCAGACGCACGACGTCGAGGTGCACCGCCTGGTCGCCCGACTCCCCGAGAAGCGCGAAGAGGGCGTCGGCGTCCCGTTCCGCGTGCGCTTCCCGAAGGAGGCGCCGCCGAGCTTCTCCGCGCGGGGGATGCGGCTCACCTGGCACCTGATGGTGCGGGCGGTGGTGGCCTTCGGCGAGGACGTGGTGATGCACCTGCCCATCGTCGTGAGTCAGGGGAGGCCGGGCGAGGTGCCCGACAGCCGGCGACGACGCGCAACCGTCGCGGCGCCGGTGGGGCGGGAGCGACGCGCGCTCCTCTGGCGGGCGGCGGCCGAGCGGCTCGAGCTGCGCAACGACGAGCAGCGCGAGCGCATGGAGAGCGCGTTCGGCGGCGTCGGCCTCGTGGTGCGGCTCGAGCAGCGCCCGGGCGGCGAGCTGTGGGTGGTCGGCGAGTGCACGTTCCGCCCGGCGCTCGAGGCCGGTCTCGCGCTGCGGGAGCGGCGCTGGCTCGACGCGCTCGCCAAGGAGGGGCTCGAGCTCCCGGCGGCGCTCGCCAAGCGGTTCTTCGCCGAAGCGCGCGACGTCGAGGTGGCGCGCTCGCTGCTCTCCGAGCTCGGGGCGGCGCTCGCGCCCGTCGAGGAGGTGAGCCTCGACGACGAGGGCGCCCTCCTCGGCATGCGCGCCTCGGTGCAGTCGACGGAGGCGCTCCTCGAGCGCATCGCACCGCTGGTCACGGCCGCGCAGGCGCTGGGCGAAGCGCGCGACCGCCTGCCCGGCGCCGGCGGCACCTACCGGTGATCGCTGGTACTGTTGGCCCATGGGGCGGTTCGATCCGATTGGGATCGTCGAGGCGGCGTACCGCGTGGGCGGCACGGACGCGGAGTGGCTCGACGACATCGTCGCCGCCGCGAGACCGTGCCTCGATGCGGGGCTCGGAACCGTCGCGTGGATGCTCTCCTTCGACCCCACGTTCGCCGCGAGCGCGCCGGCCGGGGAGGGGCCGGAGGGCTGGCGGGAGGCTTTCTTCGCGCACGGGCCGGCCTTGCGCCCCGATCAGCTCGACCGCCAGTACCGCGCGGGCTGCGGCACGCTGCGCGAGGTCACCATGGGGACCTACGAGGGCGACGCCTACGTGAAGCGCTATCTGTCGCCGATGGGCATCGCCGACTTCGTCGCGATCACCGGGCGCGACGTCGCGGGCCACGGGGTGTTCCTGGGCGCGCCCACGCCGAAGCCGATCGACCTCTCCGACGGGCGCCGCGCCACCTGGAGCCGCGTCGCCGCGCACTTGACCGCGGGTCTCCGCCTTCGACGGACGATCGGCGCCGAGGTCGACGCGGTGATCGACGGTGAGCGGGTCGTCCACGCCGAGCACGAAGGACGGAGCGCGAACGCGCGCGAACGGCTCCGCGCCGCAGCTCGGGCGATAGACAAGGCCCGCGGGAAGCTGCGCTCCCGTGAGCCAGAGAGCGCTGTCGAGCTCTGGACCGGTCTCGTCTCGGGCCGGTGGACCCTCGTCGACCGCGTGGAGTCGGATGGCCGCCGACTGCTGATCGCGCGGCGGAACAGCCCGACGCCGACCTGCGCGAGGGCGCTGAGCCTCCGAGAGCGCCAGGTCGTCGGCTACGCGCTGCTCGGATTCACCAACAAGCAGACGGCCTACGCGCTCGGCCTGACCCCCTCCGCCATCTCGATGTGCCTGCGCGGTGCGCTCCGCAAGCTCGGGTCGAATCGGATCGAGGACCTCCGGTCGTGAACCTCACCGTCGTACGCGTCGACGGGGTCGACCATCTGATCCTCTCCGTGGAGAGCCGTTCAGGCTCGCTCGTCCTCACCGCGACGGAGCGCAAAGTGCTCCGCTACGCACAGCGGGGGGACTCGAACGCGACGATCGCGCGAGCACGCGGGGTGTCCGTGCACACGATCTCGAAGCAACTCCGCAGCGGTCTCGCGAAGCTGGGCCTTCGGTCGCGCGCCGAGCTCCAGGCCTTCGGCAGCGAGGAGATCGAACCCTGAACGAATCGCCATGGATCCAGTCGTCGACAGGTGGTCGGCTGCTGGGTCATGCGTAGGGGGGGAATCTCGGCGTGGCTCGGAGTCCTTCTCGGGTTCGGGTGCGGAGGCCCTGCGCCCCCACGCGAGGGCGAGGCCTCCACGCTCTCGCTCGTCCAGGTGCTGCACTCGCCGGATCGCAACGTTCGAATGGCGCTCGAGGGAGCCTCCCTCGTCCGCGACGGCATCCGGCTGCCGCGGAGCGCGCCGAGGGCCGCGCGCATATCGGCGGGCGAGGGCGCCTGGCTGGAGGTCTCGGACCCGAGCCTCTCGCCGTTCACCCCACCGCAGGTGGTCTCGGACACGGTCATCTTCCGCGAGGCCGCGCGCTCGACCGATGTCGTGTTCGTGGCCGGCCCGAACCACCTGGAGGAGCTGCGCGTCCTCCGGGACGGGCGCGCCTCGCCGGTCGCCCGCTATCGCCTCGAGCACGGCCCTGCCATCGCCGCCGTGCGCCTGCGCGAGGGTCGGGTGGAAGCGGTCGACGCGCACGGGGTCGTGAGAGTGGCGAGCGCGCCCGCGTTCGCGATCGACGCGACCGGCCGTCGGCGCGACGTCGCCCTGCGCCTTGCCGGAGAGACCCTGGAGGCCACGGTGGATTTCGAGGGGCTCGCGTTTCCGGTGGTGGTCGATCCGACCTGGTCGACGATCGCACCGATGGCCACGGCGGGGTACGGAGCGGCGGCCGTCCTGCTCACCGACGGTCGGGTGCTCGTGACGGGCGGTCACCCGATCACCAAGAGCGGCGAGCTCTACGATCCGAAGCTGAACACCTGGACGACGGCCACGCCGCTCGAGCTCCATCGCTTCCCGCTCGCCGTGCGGCTCGGCTCCGGGAAGGTCCTCGTCGCGGGTGGCATGAGCTACACGACCGAGCTGTTCGATCCAGGGAGCGGAGCCTACAGCAAGACGGGCAACCTCACGGCCACGCACCAGAACGGGGCCATCGCGCTGCTCCCCTCGGGCAAGGTCCTGGTGGCTGCCGGATTCAGCGATGGCGGTCAGGTGGGCGAGACCTACGATCCGACGACCGGCGTCTGGACCCCGACGCCGCCTCTCGTGGCCTATCGCGACGGACCAGGGGCGGCCCTCCTGTCGAGCGGCCGCGTGCTGCTCGCCGGTGGGCACGACCCCGGTGGCACCCTGCAGTCGTCGGCCGAGATCTACAATCCCACCACCAACACGTGGACCGCGGCGGCCTCGATGAGTGTGGGGCGCCGACACATGGCCATCGCGGTCCTGCCTACGGGCAAGGTGCTCGTGGCGGGCGGGGGCGAGCCCGCCGGGCTGCTGTCGAGCGCCGAGATCTACGATCCGGCCACCAACACGTGGACCTCCGCCCCGTCGATGGCGGTCCCTCGCACCTTCGCGCGCGCCACCGTCCTCACGAGCGGTCGCATCCTCGTCGCGGGCGGGATCAAGGCCTTCAGCGAGGTCTACTCCTCGGCCGAGGTGTTCGACGGCACGAGCTTCTCGAGCGCTGGCGCGATGGCGTACGGCCGCTTCGAGCACACCCAGACGCTGCTCGCCGATGGCAAGGTCCTGATCGCCGGGGGACACACGCTGTCGGTCGACCTCTCGACCGCCGAGGTGTTCGCCTACTCCGCGCCTGGCGAGGCTTGCGTCTCGGCGCTCGGGTGCGTCAGCGGCCAGTGCGTCGACGGCGTCTGCTGCAACACCGCGTGCGCCGCCGCGTGCGACGCCTGCGACGTCGGCGGCGCCCTCGGCACGTGCAGCAAGGTGGCGAGCGGAGCGCCGCACGGCGGAAGGAGCTGCGGCGCCTATGGCAAGTGCGTCTCTGGCGCGTGTGCGACCACCTGCGGGGGCGACGGAGACTGCGCCGTCGGGTTCTACTGCGCGGGGACGGCGTGCGTCGCCAAGAAGGCCGCGGGGGCGACGTGTGGGGGCGCGAACGAGTGCGGCTCCGGACACTGCATCGACGGCGTGTGTTGCGACACGGCGTGCGCGGGCCAGTGTCAGGCGTGCGATGTCCCCGGCAAGGTCGGGGTCTGCTCCGCAGTGGTCGGCGCACCCAAGGGCACCCGCGCGGGCTGCGGCGGGGTCGGCGCGGGCACGGCGTGCGGCGCGCGTTGCGATGGCATCGACGTCGCGGCCTGCCACCTGCCAGGCACCACGACGGCCTGCGGCGCGGACACGTGCGCGGGCGGGGTGGAGGGCCACGTCGGCACGTGCGACGGCGCCGGCAAGTGTCCGGATACGGCCGTCTCGTGCGCCGCGTATGCGTGCGGAGCGACGGCCTGCAAGAAGGCGTGCGCGACCAAAGGCGACTGCGCGCCGGGCTATCTCTGCAGCGGCACCACCTGCATCCCCATCCCGGGCCTGGGAGAGCCCTGCACCGACGCGGCCGGCTGCACGAGCGGCTTCTGCACGGACGGCGTCTGCTGCGGGGTCGCGAGCTGCGGAGCAGGCAGCTCGTGCGCAGCGGGATCGAAGGGCCTCTGCGCCAAGCTGGCTGGAACGGCGTGTGCCGCGGGCGCGGAGTGTGGCTCTCTCGCGTGTGTCGATGGCGTGTGCTGCGACCGCGCGTGCGAAGGGCAATGTGAGGCGTGCGACGTCCCGGGCAAGCTCGGCGCGTGCACGCCGATCGCCGGCGAGCCGCACAAGGACCGGGCGCGCTGCGACGACGGCGGCGGTGATCCGTGCAGGGCGAGGAGCTGCAACGGCGCGCTCGATCCGAAGGCGTGCAAGGGTTTCCTCCACGGACCTACCACCGTCTGTCGGCCCGCGGCGTGCGTAGGCGCCGAGCTCTCGCCCGCGGAAGTGTGCGACGGCGCGGGCGCGTGCTCGTCCACCCCCACCGCGTCGTGCAGCCCCTTCCGCTGCGTGGCCGGCGCGTGCAAGGACCGCTGCGCCAGCAAGGCGGACTGCGCCGATGGCTTCGAGTGCTCGGCGGGGGCGTGCAAGCCGGCCGGCGGCACGTGCAGCGACGATCGCTCGACGTCCACGGCCGTCGACGGGACGGTGACTCCCTGCGCCCCGTATCGCTGCCGGACCGACGGCCGATGTGGCGAGGCCTGCGCCTCGAGCGGCGACTGCGCGCCCGATGCGGCCTGCGACGTGAGCCTCGGCCGATGCGTGCCGACGGCGACCGCCGACGCGGGGGGAGGCTGCACGACGGGGGGCGGCTCGGGGTCGGTCCTCGCCATCGGCGCGCTCGCGCTCGCAGGTCTGGTCAGGGGGAGGAGGCGCTCGTGAACCGATCCGTCGCATCGATCGTGCTCGTGCTCGCGGGCTGTCGGGCCGAACCGCCCGCGCCCCCGCTGTCGAAGTCCACGGCGGCGGTCTGGTCCAGCGCTGGAGTCGTCAGCGAAGCGAGCCTCCGCGGCCACGGGCTCGTCCGGCTCGACGACGGCACGGTCCTCGTGGTGGGCGGAGGGTCGTTCGGTTCCGCCGGGACGAGGGTGGAGCGCTGGAACCCGACCACCAACACCTGGAGCGTCGCGGCGAGCCTGCCGGCCGCCCGCGTCTTCCACTCAACGACGTTGCTCGCGTCCGGGAAGGTCCTGGTCGCGGGTGGCGGCGTCGCCAACGCGACGATCTACGACCCCGTCACGAACGCCTGGATCGCCGCCGCGACGATGAAGAAGCCCCGCAAGAACCACACGGCGGTGCGCCTCGCATCCGGGAAGGTGCTGGTGGCCGCGGGCAAGGACTCCTCGAGCGGCCTCGTTGTCAGCGACGCGGAGTTGTACGATGCAGCTCTCGACACCTGGACGACGGTCGGCTCGCTCGGGTTCACGTCCGCCATCGCCCCGGGGGCCGTGCTGCTCCCCACGGGCCGCGCCCTGGTCGCGTTCGGACTCGACGCGCAGACGTTCGACCCGGTGACGAGCACGTTCACCACGCTCTCCCCTGCCCCTCCCCGTACCGTGTGGAGCCTGACCTCGCTCGCGAGCGGAAAGGCCTTCTCGTTCGGAGCCGACGGCGGCGCAACCTACGATCCAGGCACGAACACCTGGACGCTGGCGGCGAGCACGACCAATCGCCAGTCGCACGCGGCGGCGCTCTTGCCGAGCGGCAAGGTCCTGCTCGCGGGCGGGTCCCTGGTGCCGAGTGGAGCGGCCACCACGGCCGAGATCTTCGACCCCGTGACGAATGGCTTCCAGACGACCGCGGTCACCGCGGGCGCACGCTACAACCACCTGGCCGCCTCGTTCGCGGCCGGGGTGCTCGTCGTGGGCGGAGACGGGTACACCACCGCCGAGCGCTACGTCGCGATCCCGGACGGTACGACGTGCAGCCTCGGCGCCGACTGCGAGTCGGGCGCGTGCGTCGACGGGGTGTGCTGCAACACCCCCTGCACAGGGTCGTGCGCCGCGTGCGACGTGCCAGGCGCCGTCGGCACCTGCACCGCCGTGGTGGGCGCTCCCCATGGCACACGCAGCTGCGGACTCTTCGCGACCTGCACGAGCAGTGGCTGTGCGACCACGTGCGCCACCAGCACCGACTGCGTCGCGAGCGCGTACTGCGCCGGCACGGTGTGCGCCGCCAAGAAGACCAACGGCGCGGGGTGCTCGACCAGCGGCGAGTGCGCGAGCGCCCATTGCGTGGATGGCGTCTGCTGCGACGCCGCGTGCGGCGGTGCGTGCGAGGCGTGCGACGCGACGGGCAAGGTGGGCACGTGCTCGGCGGTCACGGGCGCCCCACACGGGACGCGCCCTGCGTGTGGGGGCGTGGGCGTGGGCACCACGTGCGGAAACACGTGCGACGGCCTGGACCGCGCCAAGTGCAACTACCCGAAGACCTCCGCCACTTGCGGCGTCGACGGCTGCGCCAGCGGCATCGAGACCCACGTGAGTGCGTGCGACGGAGGCGGCAAGTGTGGCGACGTGCCGACCTCGTGTGGCGCCTACGCCTGCGGCCCCGCGGCGTGCAAGAAGACCTGCGCTGGCACCGCCGACTGCGCCGCGGGCTTCCTGTGCAGCGGCACCACGTGCGTACCGCTGCCCGGGCTCGGCGAGGCGTGCTCGACCGGCGCGACCTGCTCGAGCGGCCTGTGCACCGACGGCGTCTGCTGTGGCGTCGCGGACTGTGGCGCGGACAAGAGCTGCGCCCTCGGCACCCCGAAGGGCACCTGCGCGAAGAAGCTGGCGGCGCCCTGCCTCTCGAGCGCGGAGTGCGGGTCGGGCGCGTGCGTCGACGGCGTCTGCTGTGACGCTGCGTGCAGCGGACAATGTCAGGCGTGCGACCTGCCGGGCAAGCTCGGCACCTGCAGCCCCGTCGTCGGCGCGCCTCGCGGCGGCCGACCGAGCTGCGACGATGGCAAGGGCGATCCGTGCGCGGCGCGCAGCTGTGATGGCGCCGTGAAGACCGATGTCTGCACGGCGTTCGCGCCGCCCTCCGTCGTCTGCCGAGCCGCGGCCTGCAAAGGCGACGCGTTCGTGGCCGCGGCGAGCTGCGACGGCTCTGGCAGCTGCGCGGCGTCGATCGAGAGCTCCTGCGTGCCCTACGCGTGCGCGGCCGGGGGCTGTCGCGCGCGGTGCGACTCGAAGGCCGACTGCGCGAAGGACCACGACTGCGTCGCGGGGGGCTGCAAGCCGGTGGGCGCGACCTGCACCGACGACCGGACCGGTTCCAAGGACAAGACCGGAGCCGTCACGCCGTGCGGCGCGTACCTGTGCGACGGGGACAAGGGCACCTGTCGCGGCAGCTGCACGGCCAGCACGGACTGCGCGGCAGGGTTCGCGTGCGACGCCACGGACGCGCGCTGCCTCCCGGCCGCCCCGACCCTGGGCGACGATGGCGGGTGCCAGATGGGGAGCGCAGGGGGAGGAGCGTGGGGCCTGCTCGGCCTCTCCGCGTTCGCGGCCACTCGGCGGAGACGAAGGTCGCGCTCGAGCCGTCAGGGGTGGAACGCGTGCTGCACCGCCCACTGTAGATACAAGATGGCCGTACCGGCGAGCCCGACCGGGACGAGCACCCGAGAGAGCAGCGCGACGGAAGGGTGATCCTTCCGCTCCTGCGCGACGCGCGCGCGCCGGAGCAGATCGTGCGCCAGGGTGGGCGAGACGTCGCGCTCGGCGAGCGGGAGGTCGTGGGGCTCGGGATGCGGATCAGTCATGGGTCTTCTCCAGCCGCGCCTCGAGGCGAGCCCGCGCGCGCGCGAGCCGCTGTCGGAACGTATCGTAGCGGATGCCGAGGATGCGAGCCGCCTCCTCCTGCTCGAAGCCCTCCACGGCCACGAGCAGGAGCACCTCGCGGTCGCCGTCGGCGAGGCGGAGGAGGGCGCGTTCGAGCCGCAGCATCGCGCGCCGCTGCTCGGTGAGCTCGTCGGGAGAGGCCGCCTCCGAGGCGATCCAATCGGGCTCGTCGCCCATCGCGACGAGGCGAGAGAGATCGAGCATCGACCAGCGGCGATGGCTCACCCAGGCGTTGCGCGCCACGGTGAAGAGCCACGCGGCGAGGTCGGTGTCCTCGGCGAGCCGGGTGCCGTGGCGCGCGAGCTTGAGCCAGGTGTCCTGGAGCAGCTCCTCGGCGACGTCCCGCCGGCGGCACAGGCGCAGGAGGAAGCCGAACGTGCGCGCGCGGTACTTGTGGTAGGCCGCCTCGAGCGCGCGGGGTTCCCCGCGGCGCAGTCCCTCGACGAGGGGGAGGTCGGTCTCGTCACGCACGAGAGAGAGAACGCCCGAAGTCCCGGGCTGTGACAAGGGACGGGTGCACGAAGACGGCGGTCACAGGTGGGGGGCGGCCGCGTTCCACTCCCCGAGGAGCACGAGAAATCCCATGCTGACCATGTTTCGCAACGGCGGGTTCCCGATGTGGTTCATCCTGGTGTTCGGGCTGCTCACGCTCGGCACCGCGTTCGTCTACGCCCTGCGGCCCGCCCGCGAGCGCGAGGGGTTCGTGAAGTGGATGTGCGTCGCCACGGTCGCCTCCGTCGGCTCGGGCACGGCGGCGGATCTTGCCGCCGTGGCGCGCTACGTGGCGAGCCACCCGATGAACGGCAACCAGCTCGCCGTCATCGTGGTCGAGGGCCTCGGCGAGTGCACGAGCCCGGCCATCCTCGGGTTCTCGCTGCTCTCGCTCACCGCGCTGATGATGGCCGTCGGCCGGCGCCGCCTCGACGCCCGCGCGGCGTGACCGTGACCAGACGCTAGGAGAGCCCCATCCCCACCCAGGCGTGGGGCTTGTCGGTGAGCGGGTCGTTGGTCGGGACGAACACGCCGAACGCGCCGATGCCGCCGTCGACCTCGGCGAGGGTGAACCGCATCGAGACGCGATCGCCGGCGAAACAGGGCTTCCGGTAGCCGATCTCGATCCACCGGGCGAGCACCACGGGGGAGCGCCCCACCTCGGCGAGGCGGCAGACGACGGCCTCCTCGAACAGGCTGAGGTAGACGAGCGAGTTCACGTGCTGGTTGCTGTCGGTGTGGGCGAGGCCGAACACGAAGGGGTCGGAGATCCACGGCTCGCCGAGGGCCCTGGCGCCGGTGGGGAGCACGGCGGCCGCGGAGAGGGGGCGCGAGGTCCACCGGTTCGGGGGGACGCTCCCCTCGAGGTCGCGCACCTTGCGGGACTCCGGCGGCGCGAACGGGCGGGTGAACACGTGCTCGGCGAACACGCGACCGACGGACACGACCTCGCCGGCGCGATCGGGGGGCGGCAGGTTGGTGCGACCACGGGGCGCCGCGAGATCGACCCAGGCGTTGAAGAACACGCGGTCCACCGCGCCCGCGGCGTCGACCGAGTGGGCCAGCTGGAGGCGCCCGTCGGAGGCGAGGCGGCCGACGGCGATCGGGTCGTCCGTGCTCTCGACGACGAGGCGGGTCAGGATCGGGATGGTACCGGTGCGCAGCATGGCCTTCGCGTCGGCGCGGTGCTCGACGATGCCGCGCCACACGGTCTCGCCGAGGCCCGGGGGCAGCGCCTCGAGGCGCACGCGGCCGTCCTGGGCCACGTCCTCGTAGCGCAGCAAGAGCGGCGCCTTCGCGCGGTCTTCGGGGACGACTTCGGGCGGGGGCGGGAACCAGGGCGCGTGCACGGACGGACGCTAGTACTGCTACGCTCCTGTGCCCATGTCGCCGCGGGACCTCCTGCTCGCCGCCCTGCCCGACGCCGCCCGCGCGCGGTTCGCCGCGCTCGACCTCGACGCCCGTCTGACCGGACTCGCCAGCTCGACCAGCGACGCGCTCGGGTTCGCGGTGAGCGCCGCGCAGATCGCGGAGGCGATGGGCCCGCGGCTCGACCCGGACGCGAAGGACGCGGAGGCCGAGCTCTCGGCGCTCGCGGTCGAAGACCTCGCGCTCGCGGCCGCGTGCGCGCGCGGCGAGGATTCGGCGCTGCGCGCGTTCGACCGGCGCCACGGCGAGGACCTCGACCTCGCGATCGCCAAGAGCCCGAACCTGCGCACCAGCAAGGAGGAGTTCCGCCAGCTGTTCCGCGACCGCATGTTCGTGGCCGAACCCGGCGCGCCGCCGCGCATCGCCGGCTACGCGGGCCGCGGCTCGCTGCGCGCGTGGGTGCGGGTCACGGCCACGCGCCTCGTGATCGACCTCTCGCGCGCGAAGAAGCAGCCCGAGCCGGTGTCGGATGACGCGCTCGCCTCGCTCCTGCCCGCCACGGCCGACCCCGAGATCACCTACCTGCGCGACGCCTATGCCTCGCTGCTCCCCGCGGCGTTCGACGACGCGCTCGGAAGGCTCACGCCGCGACAGCGCAACCTGCTGCGCCAGCGGTACCTGCACGGGCTCTCCGGCGACAAGCTCGCCGGCATGTACGGCGTGCACCGCGGCACCATGTTCGGCTGGATCGAGGACGCGCGCCGCTCGCTCCTCGGGCACGTGCGCACCGCGATGCACGCGCGGGTGCCGGCCCACCAGCTCGACAGCATCGTCGCGCTCCTCGGGAGCCGGCTCGACCTCAGCGTCGGTCGGATGCTCGTGCACGACCTCGAGCCCGAGCGCTGATTCATGCGACCGGGCTGCTTCGGCGCCGAGGAGCTCGAGCAGGTCGCGCTCGGCACCGCGAGCCCCGCGCTCCGCGCGCGCGCGGACGAGCACCTCGACGGGTGCCCCGACTGCCGTCACCTCGTGAGCGAGCTCGCGCGGCTGTTCGGGTCGATGGCGCCCGCGGTCGGGGCGAGCGCGAGCCCGTCGTGGGCCTACCACGCGACCCTGCCGGTGCGGCCGGCGTCGCTGCCGCCGCCGAGCGTCGGTCGCTACCAGATCGGGCAGCGGCTCGGCGAGGGCGGCATGGGCGTGGTCTATGCGGCCTACGACCCGGAGCTCGACCGGCAGGTCGCGATCAAGCTGCTGCACCCCGACCCGGACACCGACGCCGCCGAGCACCGCGCGCGGCTGCTGCGCGAGGCGCAGGCGATGGCGCGCCTCAACCACCCGAACGTGGTGGCGGTCTACGACGTCGGCACGGTGGGCGCGCAGGTGTTCGTCGCCGTCGAGCTGATCCAGGGCTCCACGCTGCGCCGGTGGCTCGAGGAGCGCCCGCGCGCGCTCTCCGAGATCCTGCGCGTGTTCCTCGACGCGGGGCGCGGCCTCGCGGCCGCCCACGACCAGGGGCTCGTGCACCGGGATTTCAAGCCCGACAACGTGCTCGTCGGCTCCGACGGCCGCGCGCGCGTCACCGACTTCGGCCTCGCGCGCCGGGCAGACGGTGCGCTGCCTTCGGAGGCAGCGGTGGGGCACACCCACACGCTCGCGCTCGCGGGCACGCCCGCGTACATGGCGCCGGAGCAGTTCCGCGGCGAGCCGACCGACGCGCGCACCGATCAGTTCGCCTTCGGGGTGGCGCTCTACGAGGCGGTGCTCGGCGCCCGGCCGTTCGCCGGAGAAGCGCTCGGCGTGCTCGCGCGCAACGTGGTCGAGGGCAAGCTGCGGCCCCCGAGCGCGCCCGCTCCGCGCTGGCTCCGCCAGGTGCTCGCGAGGACGCTCGCTCGTCGCCGCGAGGACCGGTTTCCGTCGATGCACGCGGTGCTCACCGAGCTCGCGCACGACCGGGGCCGACCGCTGCGATTCGGGGGGCTGTCGGTCGCCGCGCTGCTCGGCGTCGCGGGGCTGGTCATCGTGTTCCGGGCGTTCCTCACGCCACCCCCGAGCGGGGTGCCCACGACCCTCGCGAGCGCTGGGCCGGTCCTCGAGGGGTGCGCGATCGACGAGGTGGGGGCCCGCTTCGGCGACAAGGAGCGCACGGCGCTGGAGAAGGCCTTGGGCAGCAAGAACGCGGCGCTCGCGGCGCGCGTCGTCGAGGAGCTCGGGGCCTGGGCCGACAGCGTCGCGGAGGAGCGCAAGGCGGCGTGCAAGGTCCACGCGAAGCTCCCGCCGAACGAGGCCGCCTGCTTCGACGACCACCTGCGCACGCTCGAGGCCTATGTGGGCGCCGCGACCCGCGCCGACGTCCGGGGCCTCGCCCTCGGCGCCGAGCAGCTGGTGGACCTGCCGTCGGCGAGCGCGTGCAGAGACAAGGGCGACCCGTTCCCGGTCCCGGGCAGCGACGCCGGGACCGAGTTCGGCAAGCGTCGCGATCGCCTCGCCGCGGCGCGGGCCGCGCTCGCCTTCGGCAACGAGGAGGACGCCGCCCGCGCGCTCGACGACGTCCTCGCCGCGAGCCCCGAGCCGTGGACGCTCGCGGAGGCGCACCTGCTCGCGGGCCGACGCTCGCTCGCGCGCAGCGACTTCTTGCTGGCGCGCGCCTCCTTCGAGACCGCGCTCGCCACGGCCCGCGACGGCAAGCACACCCGCCTCTCCCACCTCGCCGCGCGCAGCCTGGTCGAGGTGGACGGCGTCTTTCTGCTCTACAAGGTCGACGAGCCGCTCCGCATCGTCTCGGATCTCGCCCCGAAGGGCGCCCTCGAGCAGGCGCGGGTGGTCGTGCTGCGCGCCGAGCTCGCGCTCGCCCAGGGCAAGCCCGAGGACGCGAAGGACGGGCTCGTGGACCTCCTCGTCGACGAGAAGTCGATCGAGGGGCACCCCGTCAACACGGCGGCGCTGATCGCGCTCACGGAGGCGCACCTCATGCTCGACGAGCCGTCGCGCGCCGAGACGCGGGCCAAGCAGGCGATGCTCGCGGCCAAGAAGCGCGAGGGCGACGTCCGCAACTCCGCGCGCGCCGCGATCGCGATGGCCCGGGTGGAGGTCGCCCTCGACAAGCCCAGGGACGCGGTGGACCGCCTGACCATGCTGCGCAAGGCGGTGTTCGACTTCCTCAGCATCCAGGACCCGTTGCTCGCGCGGATCGACGACGAGCTCGGGCTCGCCCACGAGGCCGAGGGCAAGCTGCCCGAAGCGCGCAAGGCGTACCTGCGCTCGCTGTCCACGCTCACGATGATCCGGAAGGACCACCCGCTCGCGGCCTACCCCTGGGCGCGCCTCGCCTGGCTCTCCGTGCGAGAGGGCCACGACGGGCGCAAGGAGGCGACGGAGGCGCTCACGATGGCGGAGGTCGCCTTCGGCAAGGAGTCGCCGGCGCTCGTCACCCCGCTGCGCGCCCTCGCCGCCGCGCGCGCCCAGCAGAAGGACCTCAAAGGCTCGCTCGAGTCCCTCGACAAGGCGACCGAGCTCATCGAGGCCCAGTTCGGGTTCGTGGCGCCGCTCTATGGCGACGTCACCGAGGATCGCGGCCTCGTCTACACCGCCTTCGGGCGGTTCAGGGACGCGCTCACGGCGCACGACGATGGAATCCTCTGCTTGCAGTCGCGCTACGGCATGAAGAGCCGCAAGGTCACGGCGAACCTCGTGCGCCGGGCGGATCTCGCGACGAAGCTCGGCGACGACGAGTACGCCCAGCGGCTCTACGGCGCCGCCCTGCCCGACCTCGAAGAGCGCCTCGGGCCGACGGACCCCGAGGTCGTCGCGCTGCGAAAGAAGATCAAGAAGCCCTGATCCGGGTGGCACCGCTGGGTGCCAAGGGTGCAGGGGAGCGCATTCCTTTCGGCGCTCGCAGGGGGGTCGCCCTCACGACGAGGCCGCCGGGGAGGGCGGCCGGCATGGGCAGGGTTCGTGCTTCGCCTAGAACCAGCATGACCGCTCCGGACGTCGTCCACGAGGCCGCCGCGCGGGTCGCGCCCGAGATCCTGGCGTTCCTGCGCGCGCTGATCGCGATCCCCTCGGAGAGCGCCGGTGAGCGCGCCGTCGTCGAGCGGGCGGCCGCGGAGATGCGCGCCGTCGGCTTCGACGAGGTCCACGTGGACGCCTTCGGCAACGTGCTCGGGCGCGTAGGTCACGGCCCGCACGTGATCGCGATCGACGGCCACCTCGACACGGTGGGCGTCGGCGACCCGGGGACCTGGACGCGCGACCCCTACGCGGGCGTCGTCGAGGGCGACGTCGTGTACGGCCGGGGGGCGAGCGATCAGGAGGCCGGCTTCGCGGCCGCGGTGCACGGGGCGCGCCTCGCGAAGGAGCTCGGTCTGCTCGAGGGCGTGTCGCTGTGGGTCACGGGCACCGTCATGGAGGAGGACTGCGACGGCCTCTGCTGGCAGTACCTGCTCCGCGAGAAGGTGCTCGCGCCCGAGGTCGTGGTCCTCACCGAGCCCACCAACCTCGCCGTCTACCGCGGTCACCGCGGGCGCATGGAGATCGAGGTGCGCACGCAGGGACGCTCGGCGCACGGCTCCGCGCCCGAGCGGGGCATCAACGCCGTCTACCGCATGGCGCCCATCCTGCTCGAGGTCGAGCAGCTCGACGCGCGCCTCTCGGCGAGCGCCGACCCGTTCCTCGGCAAGGGCTCGGTCACCGTGTCCGAGGTGCGCTCCACCTCGCCCTCGCTGTGCGCGGTCGCCGACAGCTGCACGATCCACCTCGATCGGCGCCTCACGGCCGGCGAGACCAAGGCGTCGGCCGTCGCGGAGATCGAGGCGTTGCCCGCGGTGCGCGCGGCGGGGGCGACCGTGCGCGTGCTCGACTACGCGCGCGCGACCCACACCGGCCTCGTCTATCCGACCGAGAAGTACTACCCGACCTGGTTGCTCGCGGAGGACCACCCCGCGGTGCGCGCCGGGGTCGCCGCCTCGAACGAGGCGATCGGGAGCGCCACCGTCGGCAAGTGGGTGTTCTCGACCAACGGCGTCGCCACCTGCGGGATGTTCGGCGTGCCCACGATCGGGTTCGGCCCCGCCAACGAGATCCACGCGCACACCCCCGACGACCAGTGCCCCGTCGATCACCTCGCGAAGGCGGCGGCCTTCTACGCCTGTTTCCCGAGCGCCTTCTTGCAGGCGCTGCGAGAGGAGAAGCCATGACCCCCCACCGTCTGTGCGAACGCGCCGAGGCTCTCGGGGCCCTGCGCCCGAACCTCCACGGCAAGGACTTCCTCCTGTCGTACGAGCTCCCGGACGACGCCATCGGCTTCGTGCACCGCGCGGCCGCGTGGCTCCACGACACGGCGCGGGCCGGGCTCTCGCTGCGACTGTTCGACGGCGGCGTCGGGGTCTCGATCTTCCGCGACAAGTCCACGCGCACCCGCTACGCGTACCGCGCGGCGTGCAGCCTGCTCGGCCTCCAGACGGAGGAGATCGACGAGTCGACCTCGCAGGTGGCCCACGGAGAGACGGTGCGCGAGACGGCGGCGATGCTCGGGTTCTGCACCGAGGTGTTCGGCATCCGCGACGACATGTTCCTCGGCGAGGGACACAAGTACATGAAGGAGGTGGCTGCCTCGCTCGAGGAGTCGTCGCACAAGGGCGCGCTCCTCGGCCGCCCCGCGGTCCTGAACCTGCAGTGCGACGTCGACCACCCGACGCAGGCCCTCGCCGACCTCTGTCACCTCGAGCAGGTGTTCGGCGGCCTCGAGGCGCTGCGCGGCAAGAAGCTCGTGATGAGCTGGGCGAGCTCGCCGAGCTACGGCAAGCCGCTGAGCGTGCCGCAGGGCGTGGTGGCGCTGATGACCCGGTTCGGCATGGACGTCGTGCTCGCGCACCCGCCCGGGTACGAGCTGCTCGACGAGCCCCTCGCCGCCGCGCGCCGGTTCGCCAAGGCGAGCGGCGGCAGCTTCGCGCGCACGAGCTCGATGGAAGAGGCCTTCGCGGGCGCCGACATCGTCTACCCGAAGAGCTGGGCGCCCGCGTCCGTGATGCGCGAGCGCACACGGCTCCTCCGCGCGCGCGAGACCGGCCGGCTCGCCGACCTCGAGAAGCAGGCGCTCGCCGAGAACGCGCGGCACCGCGGCTGGGAGTGCACGGACGAGATGATGGCGCTCACGAAGGACAAGAAGGCGCTCTACATGCACTGCCTGCCGGCCGACGTCAGCGGCGTGTCGTGCGAGGCCGGCGAGGTCAGCGCCAAGGTCTTCGAGCGCGCCCGGCTCGACACCTACCGGCAGGCGAGCCACAAGCCGTTCGTCGTCGCGGCGATGATCCTCGCGACGCGGTTCGCCGATCCGGCGGCCGAGCTGCACAAGATCGCGAGCCGCGCGAAGCCACGCCGTGGCGCGTGATCAGCGGCGCGCGCCCGTGAACAGCGCCAGGGTGCGCTCGGGTGGGCCTTCGTGCGCGCGGGACCACGCGAGCAGGCCGGCGAAGCCCGCGGTGCCGGTCGCGTCGACGTCGATGGAGGTGGCGCTCCGCCCGAGCGACTCGGCCTCGAGCACGGTGGCCTCGTCCACGACGATCGGCCAGCCACCGGTCGTGAACATGGCGCGGAGGAGCGCGACGGCGTCGTAGGTCTCGTCGTCGAGGATGCCGTGGGCCGCGCTGTGGCCGGGGCGCGGCCAGATCGGCAGCCAGTGCGGCCGGTCGACGACCACCTCGGCGAGGACGGCCTCGACGAGCGGCGCGACCGCCTCGTCGCGGAGGGCGTCGGCGAGCGCGTCGCCGCGTTCGGGGAGCGGGTGGAACGTGCGCGCGCGGACGACCTCGACGATGCGCTCGTAGGCGGCGGCGAGCGGGGCGACGGCCGCCGTCTGCACGGTCATGAAGCGAGGCCGCGTCGTGAGCGCGCCGAGGGCCATGGCGTCGTCGAAGGCCCGCGCGAGCGAGCTGCCGAGCGCGCCGCCGCCGACCTGGACGAACACGCGGTCGAAAGGCGCGGCCTGCTGCGCGACGATCTCGAAGCCGAGGGTCTTGCCGCCGTCGAGCGTGAGGCCGCACTCGGGACCCTGGCAGGCGAACGGGAGCGCGCCCTCGGCCACCGCGGCGCGGAACGCCGCGACCGTGGGGTCACCGAGCACGCCGTCCTCACGCGCGCACACGCGCACGTCGGCGCCGAGGGCCTCGAGGCGGGCCAGCACGTTCGGGTGCGCGTCGGTCGGGACCATCACCGCGAGCGCGCGGTTCGCCGCGCGCGCCAGCACCGCCGCCGCGAGCGCCGCGTTGCCACAGCTCGCGATGGCGAGCCGCGGGGCCGGGGACGACTCGAGCCCGGCGGCGCGCACGACCTCGAGGTGGAGCAGCACCCCGAACAGGTGACGCCCCTTGTGCGATCCACCGACGTTGTTCGTCTCGTCCTTGATCCACACCTCGTGGGGGAGCTCGAACTCTCCGCGCAGCAGCGGGGTGGTCACGAAGCCGCGCCTGTCGACCTCGATCAGGGCGCGATGCAGGCGCTCCTCGATCGCGAGGTAGCCCTGGTCCCCGAGCCCGAGCGCCAGCGCGGCGGCGTGCGCGTGCAAGAGGTGGCGGAAGCGCACGAACGGCCGCCCCTCGTCGGTCGGGAAGACCGCGCGGTGGCGATCGAGGCAGGGCGCGACGAGGTGATCGGCGCCGTCGCCCGCGCGTTCGCAGACGAAAGGGTACGGGGCGTCGACGAGCCGAGCGGGCACGTGGCCACACGCCTCGCAGCGGAGAGACACGGCAGACAGGGACACGTGCGGATCGTACACAGATGCGCTCGTGGGTGGCGCGCCTCTCGGCATGACGTACCGTCGCCGGACCGACCGACCTTGAAGCGACCCGACCACCCACGCAGACTCTCGAGAAGATGGCCACGCTCGCTCCTCCGGTGCGTCGTCTCGGACCCTGGCTCGCCGGTGGGTTCGCGATCGCCTTCGGATTGGCCACGCTCGCGGAGGGTGGTCACGTCCTGTTCGGAGGACCCGCCGCGCGGGCCGCCGCGGGCCACGTCGTCCCGTTCGTCCTCCGGTTCAACTTCGGCGCGGGCTTCTTCTACGTCCTCGGCGGTCTGGCGATCGTCCTGCGCCGTCGGTCTGCGCTGGTCGTCGCGCGTGCGCTGGCCCTCTCGACCCTGCTGGTCTTCGCCGCGCTGGGGGTCCACGTGCTCACGGGCGGCGCCTACGAGCGGCGGACCGTCGTCGCGATGCTCTTTCGCTCGGCGGTGTGGGTCGCGCTGGCGCTCGGGCTGCCCCGCCTGCTCGACGACCGGTGAAGGGGCTCAACGGCAGCGGGCGACGGTGCCGAGCCAGGTCGGGCGCTTCGGTGGGCCGGCGGGATCGGGGTGCAGATCGATCACCGAATCGCCCCCGAGCTCCGCGGCCGCGCCGCGCAGACCGTCGTAGGGGAAGGTCTTCTCGCCGCTGGACCAGGCGCGCACCACGCCGAGCTTGTGGCACGAGGGCGGCGGATCGCCGGCGTCCTCGACGCCGTAGAGGATCACGCCGGCGCCGGCGGTCGGGGTGCTCGCTGGCTTTCCCTCGAGCAGCTCCCAGTTGCGCACGCCACAGCCAGCGAACAGGAGCGCGAGGAGCGCGAAGCGGTTCATGGGACGATCTCTCGCACGGAGTACCGGGGGAAGTCCACGTCGTGCCAGCCGCCGGTGCGTGCGCGGTACCAGTGGCATCGTCGGCAGGTCGTGGGTCGGCTACAATCCGAGCATGGCCGATGCGCGCAAAGTGAACCTCGCCGATCCGGACTACGAGCCGACGGACGAGGATCTGCAGCGTCTCGCGCACGAGGCTTTCGAGGACGTTCCGCGACGGCGTGCGGCGGCCCTGGAACGGCTTCACGCGCGGATTGCGGAGGACCGGCGCCGGCTCGAAGGCGAACGGGCAGCGAGAGTCGCGAAGTGAAGCCAGCGTTGTTGGTCATCGCCGGCCCGAACGGCGCCGGGAAGACCACGATCACGGTGAGGCTGCGGCAAGAGCGCTGGAGCGACGGCGTCGAATACCTGAATCCCGACGACGTGGCGCGGGAGCGTTTCGGCGATTGGAACTCTCCCGAAGCTGTTCTCGCGGCCGCACAATGGACGGAGGCCCGCCGCAACGAGCTGTTGTCGTCGAGGTTGGGCATCGCGTTCGAAACGGTGCTGTCGTCGACCGAGAAGGTGAACTTCCTCGAACGGGCACGGGCAGCGGGGTACTTCGTGCGGGTCTTCTTCGTGAGCACGTCCGATCCGAGGATCAACGCTGCGCGGGTCGCGGGGCGCGTCATGGATGGCGGCCACACCGTCCCGATCGAGAAGATCGTCGGCCGATACGAGCGGGCGATGGCCAACCTGCCTGCGGTCCTCGCGATCGCCGACCGCGTGTATCTGTACGACAACTCGGTCGACGACGAAGAGGCCCGTCTCTGTGCCCGCACGCAGGACGGCACGCTCCGCAAGGTCTACGGCGCCCTGCCGCAGTGGGTGGCCGACGCGACCCAGGGCCTTGCGCGTCATGCGGGACTCATCGATTTGCGTCCGACACCGTCGACCGTCTGACGATCGTCCACCCTCTGACGCGAGCTCGACCAACTTCGGCAGGAGCCTCGCGGTCTCGGGCGGGCGCCTCGCCGTCTCGAGGTGACCGACCAGGCGGAGTCGACTCTGGATGCAGACTCTGGATGCGAGCGGAGTCGACTCTGGATGCGCGCGGAGTCGACTCTGGATGCGCGCGGAGTCGACTCTGGATGCAGGCGGAGTCGACTCTGGATCCTCGCCGATCCGGACCACGCGCCGACCATCGTCCGTCGACCCTCTGAACGTCGTCCACGCGCCGCTCCAGCTTCCCGTGGGAAAACCGGATATCGTCGGCCGATGGCGCGTCCCCTCCTCCTCGGCGCGACGTGCGCCCTGCTCCTTGCCTGCAGCGACCGCGCCCCCGCCCCTTCGCCGCTGCCCCCTACCCCGTCGGTGGCCATCGAGGGCGCGCGGCTGGAGCCGGGTGGCCTCCGCCTCGAGCGGGCCGGCGGGAGCCTCGCGACGACGGCCATCGGGCGGACCGGCGCCGCTCGCGCCCTCTCGAGGGCGACGCCGACCCGCCGTGACGGCCGCGCGATCCTCGACCGCGACGGCGTGCGCGAGTGGTGGGTGGGGGGCGCACGCGGGCTCGAGCTCGGCTACGACCTCGCGCACCGACCGGACGGCGACGGTGAGCTCGCCCTCACGCTCACCCTCGACCACGACACGAGACCGGTGACGGTGCGCGTGCCGAGCGATGGCATCGCGGCCTTCGTCTTCGTCGACCAGGCCTTGTGGCTCACCTTCAGCGAGCTCGCCGCCAAGGACGCCACCGGCAGGGTCTTGCCGTCGCGTTTTCGCGCCGCAGGTCCCCGCGTCGAGCTCGTGATCGACGACCGCGGCGCCCTCTACCCCATCGCGATCGATCCCATCGTCTCCTCGGGCACCGAGACCAAGCTCTCCGCGGACGTCTCGGGTGGAGCCGGCTTCGGCCAGGCGATCGCGATGACGACCGACAAGCTCGCGATCAAGGAGGCCCAGCCCATCCCGGGCGGCTCCGAGGCGGCCGTGGTGCTGTATCGGCGTGGCGCGAGCGACTGGTCGCCGAGCGGGCGCGTCACCCTCCCGGTCAGCTCCGGGGGCACGGACTCGTTCGGGGCCTTCGGCGACGCGCTCGGGTTCGCGACCGATGGGAGCGTGCTCGTCGGGGACATCCGCTTCTCGTACGGCTCCTCGACCTGGGCCGGAGGCGTGTTCGGGTACGCGTTCTCGACCAGCGCCTACACCGCGCTGCTCAAGCCGGCGAGCGCGGCCGCGGACGACCAGTTCGGCTTCGCCATCGGCGCCTCGAGCAACAGCGTGATCGTGGGTGCGCGGACCACGTCGGGCGCGACCGGCGCGGCCTACGTCTTCTCCCCGGCGGCGGGCACCGTCTACACGCAGCAGGCCAAGCTCACGCCGCCGAGCGCCACGGAGTACTTCGGCTGGGACGTCGCGACGGACGGCGACCTCGCCGCGGTCGGCTGCATCTCCGACAAGGCGTACTCGTACCGCCGGACCGGCACGAGCTGGGCGTACGACGCCACGCTCGTCGGCAGCGACACGCTCTCGGGCGACGGCTTCGGCCAGCGGCTCGCGCTCGCCGGCTCGACGCTGCTGGTCGGCGCGCCCGGGAAGCTCGTGGGGAGCGACGCGAGCGGCCAGGCGTACGTCTTCGTCGCCGGCGGGACGGGGTTCACGGAGCAAGCCAAGCTGTTCACGACGCCCCCGCTCGCGGGGCAGGCCGGCACCGCGGTCGCGCTGTCGGCCGACGGCAACACCGCCTTCGTCGGCGCGCCGGCCGCCGCGGGTGGGCAGGGCCGAGTCTTCGCGTTCAGGCGCACCGGCACGACGTGGTCGCTCGTCCGCACGATCGCGCCCTCCGACGCGAGCTCCACCAGCTTCGGCAGGAGCCTCGCCGTCTCGGGCGCGCGCCTCGCCGTCTCGAGCCCGCCCAGCTTCGTCTACGTGTACGACCCCGCGCTCGGCCTGGCGCTCGGCGGCGCGTGCGTCGCCTCGACCGACTGCGCGGCCGGCGCGTGCGTCGACGGCGTCTGCTGCGCGACCTCGTGCACGGGACAGTGCGAGGCCTGCAACCTCAAGGGAAAAGAGGGCACTTGCTCGCCCGTGAGCGGCGCTCCGGTCGGCGCGCGGACCGCCTGCGGCGGAGCCGGCCCCTGCGCGAGCACCTGCGACGGCACGACGACCACGGCCTGCACCGCCCCGGGCGTCGCGACGACCTGCGGCGCGGCCAGCTGCGACAGCTCGGGGCGCGCGGTGCCCGTCGGTCACTGCGACGGGAGTGGCGCCTGCACGGCCGCGAGCCCGGTGCCGTGCGGCACCTACGCGTGCGTCGCCGGCGCCTGCGCAGCCAAGTGCACGACCGACGCAGACTGCGCGACCGACGCTCGCTGCGACGCGACCGGCGCGTGCGTCGGCAAGTCGACCCTCGGCGGCAAGTGCGGCGCCGGCTCCGAGTGCGCGAGCGGGTTCTGCGTCGACGGCGTGTGCTGCGATCGCGCGTGCAACGGCCAGTGCGAGGCGTGCGATCGCTCGAGCGCGCTCGGCACCTGTGGCGCCGTCACGGGAGCGCCCCGCGGCGCGCGGACCGCTTGCCCGAAGCCGACCTGTTCGCTCGGCGTCGCGACGACCGCTGCCTGCGGCGCGTCGGGTGCCTGCGAGGTCACGGCTGCGTCCTGCGCACCGTACGCGTGCAACGGGACCGGCTGCGCGACCAGCTGCACGAGCGACACGGACTGCGCCACCGGGACCTCGTGCCGATCCGGCGCCTGCGTGCCGCCGGTCACCGACGCCGGTGCCCCCGCCATCCCCGGCGGGCTCCGCCTCTGCACGGTCGACGGCGAGTGCGCGACCGGGCACTGCTCGGACGGCGTCTGTTGCGACCGAGCGTGCAAGGAGAAGTGCCACTCCTGCGTCGTGCCGGGCCTCGTCGGCACCTGCACCGCGGAGCCGGGGCTCGACCTGCGAAAGGAGTGCGACGCCGCGAGGTGCTCGACGACGTGCGGCTCGGGGGCCTGCCGCCCGATCCGCGCCGGCGACCAGTGCGCCCCGAGCGTCTGCACCGGACCGAGCACGCTGAAGGGCCCCTCGACCTGCAGCGGCGCGGGCGCTTCGTGCGACACGGCCACGGCGGTGTACGACTGCGCGCCGTTCGCGTGCGCGCTCGGCGCGTGCCTCTCGAGCTGCGGCAAGAGCGACGAGTGCGCGGCCGGCTTCGCCTGCGACACCGCCACCGGCCGCTGCGAGGCCCAGGCCGTGGCCACGGACGGCGGCTGCGCCATCGAGCACGTCGGCCTCCCCGGCGCGCCCGGCTGGTTGGGGCTCGCGGTGCTCGGCCTGACGCGGGCGAGGCGACGGGCGGCATCGCGGCCGCGCGGACTCGGACCTTGAACGGCCCGCCCAGCTCGCCCCGAGCCGCGACAGCACCGGGCGCTACGCTGCTGCGACTTGGGGGCTTCACGGATCTGGCTCGTGACCCTAGCTCCTCGAGAGCGCGGATCTGGCTGTCGAACGCTGAGCGCTCGCTGGTGTGACGGCGCGCCGCAGGCGTCGCGAAATGCAGCGCAGCAGTGGCCCCCCGCAGGGAGCGAGCGCGCGAACTCTTGGGTGGCAGGCCTCCTGCAAGTCGAGGGCATGCGCATCCTCGCCCTCACCCTCCTCGTGCGTTCGCCAGGCCCCTCCCGGGCTGAGCGACCGCAGGGCGGACCGCTCGCGCGAGCAGGGGACGCGTTGCCCACGGGGCCCACGCCGGCGCCCTGATCGGTCGCCGAAAAAGCCAGCGGTTTCGGGCTCTTGATACCTCGTTCGGTTAACCGAACGAGCGTCGTGCGTCGCTCCCGGGATGGCGTCCCGACGTGAACCAGCGCCCGCCTCGAGCCTGCTCTTGCCCATCGACGGCGAAGCTCAGTTCAAACGTAGCGGGTCCACCCGTCCGGGTGCGCGGCCTTGTAGCGGCGGTAGCGCCAGCAAGGCCACGAGAGGAGCGCGAGCGCGACGCCCGCGGCGAGCCAAGTCTTCAGGAGGCCGTGCGCGTTCCGATCCGAGCGCAGGAGCAGCTGCGCGAGCACCATGAGGTGCACGTGCAGGAGGTAGAAGAAGAAGGCCGTCGCACCGAGGAGCGAGAGGAACGCGAGCGCGCGGCGCGGACGCTCGGGGTCGTCGATCGCCATGAAGCCCGCGAGCAGCGTGAACGCGATGCCGAGCTCGAGGCAGGTGAACGCGAGGCTCGGCGGGTACTTCGCGACGTGCAACCACTGGAGGACGTCCGTGGAGTCGCGGTGCAGCCCCCAGTTGCCGTACCCGTCGAACCCGCGCACCACCGAGAAGACGGCGAGCAACGTCCCGCCGACGAGCGCGAGCGAGCGCGCACGCACGGCGCGCGGGCGCGGTGCGAGGAGCCATCGGCCGAGCGCCCAGCCGAGCATCATGATCGAGAGCCACGGCACCAGCGGGTAGCCGCACACGAGGCCCTTCACCACCGGACCGCCGACGAACAGCAGGCACCAGATCGCGTGCCACGGCTGCGCCTCCGGTTGCCAGCGCGAGGACAGCTCACCCAACACCTGGATGGCGAGCGCGCCCGCGACGAGCAGGGTCGTGGGCAGTCGTCGCAGCGCCGCCATGCACACCATCGAGAGGCCGATGGCGTAGAGCACCTGGAAGATGAGCGGGCGATAGCCAGAGAAGCCGAGCGACATCCAGAGCGGATCGAGTGCGGCGACGAGGAGCCCGCGCGTGACGATGAAGCGCGTCTGCCCCGGCTGGTCCTTCCGTTTCTCCGCCGACAGCGCGAGCGACGCGCCCGCCAAGAGGACGAACGTCGGCGCGCAGAGGTGCGTCACCCAGCGCGTGAGGAACTCGCCCGCGGGCAACGGCGAGCCGGGCACCCAGCGCGCGCCGTTGTCGCCGTGCATGTGCGCAGCGTCGAAGACGTTGCCGGCGTGGTCGACGGTCATGAGCATCATGACCAGCCCGCGCACCCAATCGATCGCACGGATCCGCATCAGACCGTTGCTGTAACAGCGCTCCGCGTGGGCTGCGCTCCCGTCCTGTCGTCACCCCGCGTCCGGTAGCCGCCCGCACGCCCGAGTGTCGTTGAATCGTGCGCGCCACGAGCGCGGCTTGGTCTCTGCCGGCGGCGTCGCCGAGCCTCAGGGGGCGCTCCGCTCGTGCCGCCGCCCGGCGCCCTCCTCGACTGGCGCTCCGAGGTCGTCCTCGGCGGGTGCGTCGCCTGCGCCGACGTCCTCGGCGATGCGGGCGCGCACGGCGGCGCGAGGAGGCTCGCGGCCGAGCGCGGCGCGCAGCGCGTCCGGGTCCTTCGTGGACACGGCGATCGACTCCTCCGCGCCCTTGTCGTTCGTGAAGCGAATCGTGAGGACAGGCGAGCCGACAGCTCCCGCCGTGAGGTCGTCGCGGGCGCGGTTTCGGGCCATGGCAGCGGTGCGCTCACCGCGCTCGATCGAGAGGATCGATCCGAGCGGGATCGCTCGTTTGGCGACGCCGACCTGGACGTGCAGCGCGCGCGCCGTCACGATGACGCGACTGACTGCGGCGAGGATGCCGAGGACGGCGATCACGGCCGCGACGACCGCTCCGAGACCACCGCAGAGGATCGCGACGGCCATGCGGCCCTGACCCGCGAGAATGGCGGCGGGAACGAAGAACGCGGACGAGAACAACACTCCCGCGAGACCGACGGCGACCGGGACGCCCAGGCCGAGCACGATCTTCTCGTGGAACCGGACCTCGGCGCCGTCCACCATCGCCGAACGCTCGTAGTCGTCGAGAGGGGCCATGACCGCCGGCCAGTATGCCACGCCGGCTCGCTCGCTACCGCGCTACTCGACCACGTGCACGACCTGCGGCAGCATCTCCGCGGGGCGCACCCCGAGGAGCTGCTTGCTGGTGCGCGTGAGGTGGGCCGAGTCCGAGAAGCCCGCGCGGTGCGCGGCCTGCGTGAGGTTCGCCGTGCCGAGTGCTGCCTCACGGATCGCGCGCTGGAGCTTGAACCACGCGCGCCAGACCCGGGGCGGCGCGCCGAGCGTCTCCGTCGTGAGGTGCGTCATCCGGCTCTCGGAGAGCCCGGCCCGCGCGGCGGCGTCGGCCACGGAGAGCCCCTCCACGTCGATCGCCTCGAGGGCCCGGAGCAAGCGTTCGTCGACGCGGCGCTGCGGGGGCGCGAGGGCGTCGCCGAGGGCCTCGCGCAGGTCGTCCCGCCCTGGTACGAAGCCCTGCCACTTCGCCGCCAACCGCTGCACGTCCTCGAAGCCGTAGCGCCGCGCGTCGAGGTAGGCCACGCCGGCGTAGGGGGCGCCGAAGGCAAGGATCGCGTGCTGCACGCCGGCGGGCAGAGCGACAGCTCCCTCCGATCGAACTCGGCGCCCTGCCAGCGTGAGCTCGCACGGCCCGAGGAGCACCCCGTGCACCGGGGGACTTCGCTCGAAGAGGCGAACCCCCGCCGTGCGGGCACCCGCGATGGCCGCGTGCGAGCCGACCACCAGCACCGTCGGAGCCGAGTCCGGGCCTCCCATGGCAGGCATCTTGGTGGGCGCGGTGGGCGCAGGCAAGAACAGCAGATCGGTTCAAGCCGACGCCCACGCCGTGCCTCTAGGTTCGTCCCCACACGCCTCGGCCTCGCGTCGAGGGCCTGTCAGGAGGCCGTTCATGACCCAGCGCCCGACCGAGATTCGAGGATTCAAGCCCGTCTTCACCGCGATCGGCGTGACGTACATCGTGCTCGCGTCGTCGTGGCTCGTCCGCGGCCCCAGCGTGCTGCGCGACTTCGCCGTGCCCGCGCCCCTGATCGCCGAGCCCGTCTTCGCCGACTTCTTCATGTTCTTCTACCAGCTGATGGCCTTCGGGGGCGCGGTGCAGGTGCTCTTCGGGCACGTGACCCGCGGCCTGCGCGCGCAGACCCTCGTCGCCAGCGTCTACTGCGTCTACAACGTCCTCGCGATGTTCCGCGACCTGTCCACGTCGGACAGTCGCTTCGGCAACCGCCTGTACCGCGGGAACGCGACGCTGCTGTTCGTCGTCACGGACCTCGTGTTCGCAGTGGCGTTCGGCGCCGTCGCCGTCGCGGGTTTGCGTCGACTACGCACGGAGCCCTGAGGCCCGCGGCGGCGTCAGGCGGCGTGTGCGTCGGCAGCTCGGACATCGTCCGTCATGTCGACGATGCACGCCGTGTCCGAAGGCTGATGGTAGACGTCGCGATGGAGCGTCTTCGGCGGATTCCAGCGCGCGAACGACCTATCGCCCCAGACCCGATCTGTTCTCCTGGCGCAGGGCTCGGCACACCGAGATTCTCTCGTTCGGCTTGCGGGCAGACCAGCCCTCCAACGCGCAGCAGCCCAAAGGCGCCGGTGGCTGATCGTCCGCTACTTGACAACCGAGAACGTGCGGCTGCTGACATACGAAGTGCAGCGCGTAAAATCAGCGTTGAAGCTGGGGCAAGAAGAAAAATAGCCGGTCATGGTGGTTGGCAAGCTCGCGAGCACCTCGTCGGGAAGCTTTGGCAAGGTGAGCGTCGTGTCTTTCGGGTATGTGGAATAGACCTTGAGTGCGCTGTCTTCCCCGCGAATGACCCGCAACTCCAGCGAACGGTATCCCGGCACGGCTGACTTCACGGTGGGCAGGTCGATCGTGTCGCCCAACGCAAATCGAGAGAGAGACGTGCTGATAGGCGCAGGTAGAGTCACCGGAACCTTCTCGTCAGGGAGCCCATCCACGTACACATTCGAGTAGGCCCCGTCAGTGGCCTGCGCGAGGTAGCGCGAAACCGGCTCTTTGGCCGCGATACCTTCACCCGTGATGTCAAACCCCGAGCCGTCAGGTCGCTTGACGACCTTGTTCACGACACCGTAAAGCCCTCCGAGGCCGACACCGTAGATCCCCGCGAGGTCGCCGGGGGTCTTTGCGGTCACCAAGATGTAGGGCACTCCAGAGCCGAGCGGGCCTGTCGCTCCCCCTTCGACCATGACGTTGGCAGCCCACTTGGTCGTGGGCTCACCGCCGATGCTCATGTCGAAAGCGACGTCCTTGACGGGGCCGGTGACCGGCGGCAGCTCCTTCTTGACCCAGCGCAAGACCTCCTGCTCGAACAAGACACCTGCCGCGGGCGGCGGATTCTTGATCGCCAGTGCCATCAATTGCACCGCGCTGCCAGGGCTCACCTTGAGCGACCAATCAGAGAAGCTGTTCTCGTAGATCGTCCCCATGACATTCGGTACGATTGACAAGAAGTATCCATCGGGAAGGGTGGAGGTTCCAGAAATCGCGACGTATCCTTCGTTGCCCAAACGGGGGAGGAGCTCGACCGCCTCTAGTCGCGTGCTGCCGTCGGGTTTGAGGTAGAGGAGAGGGCCCACCGTGTTCACGACAGCCGTGAAACCTTTGGCGTACGTCACCACCCACTGGAAGCCCTTGCGGATGCTCTCGAGCGTCAACCCTGGAAAAACCACATTGCCCGCTTCGTCACCGACGAACAGCGCAGGCTCCTTGTCTGTTGCATACAACCAGACCTTGACCCCGGCGACGGGCTTGGGGCTACCCGACCTGCGCTCGATGTACTTCAGCGTCAGCGATTCGGTCACGGGGGCATCGGCTGCGCCATCAAAGCCGGCATCGAGCGGCGTCACGGCTTCGTCCTTCGACCCGCAGCCCAGTCCACAAACCAAACAGACCAACGCTACCCTGCTCATCGCTGAACGATCGCAAGTGCGGCGCATTTGCGCAAGCTCTTCGCCAGCGGCACGTGGGTGAGCCGAGCGCAGGGAGCGTGGGACGGCCCAGCGTCCTCGGCGGATTCCGGCGCCGCCTGGGCAGGCCTTCGGGCCCGCGGTAGCGAGGACCGATGGACGTTCGGCCCGTCGACGGCGCGGAGTTCGCCCCCACCGCGGAGCGGATCCTGCGCAGCCTCCCGGCGTGGTTCGGGATCGAGAGCTCGCTCGTCGAGTACGTGGCGGACGTGCGCCACATGCCCACCTGGGCGGCCTTCGACGGCGCGCTCGCGGTGGGCTTCGTGAGCGTACGGGTGCACTTCGCGACGAGCTGGGAGGTGCACGTCCTCGCCGCCGTGGAGCCGCACCGGCGAGGGGTCGGGCGGGCGCTCGTCGCGGCCGTCGAGGCGGCGGCGCGGGCGGCGGGGGCGAGGCTCCTGCACGTCAAGACGCTCGGGCCGGCGCGGCCCAACGCGGAGTACGCGCGGACGCGAGCGTTCTACGAGGGCGTCGGGTTCCTGCCGCTCGAGGAGCGGCTCGACCTCTGGGGCGGGAACCCCTGCCTGTTCATGGTGAAGCCGCTCTGAGGTGGGGTCGGGCTGCACGTGGGCGAGGGGCGCCCGCTTCGTGAGGCCACCTGGTAGCCTGGAGACCGATGTCCCTCCAACGCCTCCTGCCGTCACGGATCTGTCGTCGGGCGTGGATCGGATCGATGTTGCTCGCCGTCGGCTGCAGCAGCGAGTCGGCCTCCACGCCGGAGAGCGACACCGGCGTCGACGCGAGTGCCGATCTCGGGGCCGACGTCGCGACGGACACGGGCGCGCCCGGCGACTCGGGGGTCGACGCGACCGACGCGCCGTCCACGTGCTCCAACCCGCTGCTCGAGCCCCCCGCGTGCACCACGTGCAAGAACCCGCTGAAGGCCGCGCCCGACTGTGCGAAGTGCGTCGACAAGAACAAGGCGGGCGACGCGTGCGACGCGCAGGCCTACCGGTCCGTCTCGCTCGGTGGCGTGAACCTCGGGGTCAAGAGCGACGGCACCCTGACGGTCTACGGCGGGCACGGCACCGAGGTGCTCGTGCCGTGGGACGGCGCGGAGGCGCTCAAGGGGTTCTTCTCGGGGTGGTGTGGGGTCAAGACCGGCACGACCAACCTCGTTTGCTATGGCGCCGGATTCCCCGCGGCGCCCGCGGAGGTGCTCGCGAGCTACTCGATCGGCGGTCAGCACGGGTGCGGTCTCCTCGCGAGCGGTGAGGTCCGCTGCTGGGGCAAGAACGACCGCGGTCAGGCGACGGCGCCGACCGGCACGTTCAAGCTCGTGACCACGGGCCAGAACCACTCGTGCGCCATCGCCACCGATGGCTCGCTGAAGTGCTGGGGCGACAACACGAGCGGTCAGGCCACGGCGCCGACCGGCACCTTCAAGGCCGTGTCCTGCGGGTGGACGCACACCTGCGCGATCGACAGCGCCGACGCGCTCGTGTGCTTCGGCGCGTCGACCGGCGACCTGACGGCGGCGCCCAAGGGCACCTTCAAGGCGGTGGCTGCGGGCGCCGAGCACTCGTGCGCGCTGACCCTCGCCGGCGACGTCGCGTGCTGGGGCGCGCTGGAGCTGTTCCCGCCACCGAAGGGCCCGTTCGTGGCGATCTACGGGGAGCAGCTCACCGGCCAGCGCATCCGCGGCTGCGCCCTCCGCGCCGACGGTGAGGCGCTCTGCTGGGGTCGCGACAGCTTCGGCAAGGCCGGCGTGTTCCGGTTCTGAGCTGACTCGCCAGGCTCGGCCCGCTCACGCCGGCTCGGCGCGCAGGAGCCCGAGGACTGCGTCGGCCAGCACGCCGCGCAGCCAGCGCTGCGCCGGGTCGACGTCGTTGCGCTCGTGCCAGGACATCGCCACGCGCACCCTCGGGATGGCGATCGGTGGCTCGTGGACGTCGAGGCGCAGCTGGCGGGCGATGCCGGCGACGAGCTCTCGCGGGGCCGCGAGCAGGTAGTCGGTGCCGACCAGCGCGTAGGGGGCCGCGAGGAAGCTCGGCGCGACGAACCCGACGCGCCGGCGCACCCCGGCGGTCACGACGGCCGCCTCGACGAAGCCGCCGCCGCCGCCGCCGGTCCCCACGACCACGTGCGGATGCGCGAGCCAGCCAGCGCGATCGAGCACGCCGCCCTTCACGGCAGGGTGCCCGCGGCGCGCGAGCACGCAGAAGCGGACGCGCCCGAGCACCCGCTGGCGCAGCCCCGACCCCGTGTCACGGGCCGCGGACAGCGCCACGTCGACGCTGCCGAGCGCGAGCGCCGCCTCGACGTCGAGCCCGATCGGCGGCCGCGTCTCGAGGCGCACGAGCGGGGCCTCGGAAAGGAGGCGCCGGAGCAGCGGCGGCAGGAACGCCGCGAGCAGATCGGGGCACAGCAGGGCGAACGACCGCGAGGACCGCGCGGGGTCGAACTGCGTCTCGTGGTGGACGAGGCGATGGATGTCGGCGAGGACGCGCGCGAGCGCGGGGCGCAGCGCCTCGGCCCGCGGCGTGAGGACCAGCCCGCGGCCCGCGCGGACCAGCAGCGGGTCGGAGAACGCCTCCCGCAACCGCCCGAGCGCGTGGCTGACGGTGGACTGGGTGAGGCCGAGACGGCGCCCGGCGCGCGTGACGCTGCTCTCCTCGAGCAGGTGGTGCAGCACGCGGAGCAGCTCGAGGTCGAGCGACGGCATCGGCGCGGGCACGCGCGAGTATTCATCGATGGTGGCCATGGATGCATCGAAAGCATTCATTGGCGCCATGCTTCCGGCAACCCCATCCTCTCGCCATGCACGTGTTCGTCACCGGGGGTTCGGGGTTCGTCGGCGGTCACCTCATCGAGGCGCTGGTGCGAGAGGGCCACACGGTCTCGGCGCTGGCGCGCTCCGAGGCCAGCGGCAAGGGCGTCGCGGCCCTCGGCGCACGCCCCGTCCGCGCCGATCTCTCGACCCTCGAGGCCCACCACGTGGCGGGCGCCGAGGCGTTCGTGCACGCGGCCGCCTTCGTCGAGGAGTGGGGTACGCGCGCCCAGTTCTGGGCCGCGAACGTCGAAGGCACCCGCCGCGCGCTCGATGCGGCCGCCGGCGCCGGGGTCGCCCGGTTCGTCCACGTCGGCACCGAGGCCGCCCTGTTCGACGGCCACGATCTCGTCGACGTCGACGAGTCCCAGCCGTACCCCGTCCGGCAGCGGTACCTCTACTCCGAGACGAAGGCCGAGGCGGAGCGGCTCGTGCTCGCGGCCGATCGCCCCGGGCTGTCCACCGTCTCGATCCGACCGCGGCTCGTGTGGGGCCCGCGGGACACCAGCGTGCTGCCGGCGATCGTGCGCATGGCCCGCGCGGGCTCGTTCTCCTGGATCGACGGCGGCGAGGCCCGCACCTCGACGACCCACGTCGACAACCTCGTCTCCGCCCTGTGCGCCGCGCTTTCGGGAGGCCCGGGGGGTCGCGCCTACTTCGTCGCGGACGACGGCGAGCGCACGATGCGGGCCTTCTTGACGGCGCTCGCCCGCACGGCCGGCGTGGAGCTCCCGGCGCGGAGCGTCCCATCGTGGCTCGCCCGGCCGCTGGCCAGCGCCGTCGAGGGGACCTTCCGGCTCGTCCGGGCGCGGCGCACCCCGCCCATGACGCGCTTCGCCGTCCACATGATGTCGTGCAGCGTGACGGTGCGCACCGAGCGGGCCCGCCGCGAGCTCGGGTGGGCGCCGGTGATCGGCGTCGAGGAGGGGCTGCGACGCCTCTCGGCCGCCTAGAGAGAGCGAGGGAGCGCACGAGGCGAATCTCGTCCGCGACGGCTCCCCCAGCGGGGCGTCGATCCCCCGGACGAAGCCGACGCGCTCGTAGAATAACGTCGAACTGCCCGGTACTCGCTTCGCAACTACGTCACGGCATCAGCCCGCGCTGGAGCTTCGCGAGCAGAAGCCACCTCGGTATTTCGGCGTCCGGCTATTTCGCTTCGCACGCGCGCGCGGAACCACGCTTCGTGCACCAGAACTCGAGAATTTCGTCTGCCTTCTTCTCGTTCGGCGGGAAGTCGGTGTGCACCAGCGCGGGCGAATAGCAGTGACAAAACTCGAAGTCCTCGTTCACGCACGCGCGGCCCTTTCGGTGCGCTTCGGCGACGGCGATGCACATGACGTCCTCCGACTTTCCGAAGTTGTTGCTCACCTTCGTGACCTTGCCCGCGAGGCACTGCTCGGTGGCTGCGGCGTGCACGGAGCCCGCCGTGCCCATTCCGGCGAGGTCCATCGCAGCGCGCGCCCCCGCGCCGAGTCCGCAGACGACGAGGAGCAGACCCACTCCAGCGAGTGCGCCCAAGGCGCTTCGGCGCGACAACCCGACGTAGACCGGAATCGCGATCGGGCCGAGAAGCACGGCGAGCAGGAGGAACAGGCCCGTGCTGGGGCGCTCGGCCGGCGGATCGACCGGGGACGCTTCCGCCGCAGCGCGCCCGAGCCGACTCTCGACGAGGATGATCGCTACGCCCACCACGATCATGACGAGCCACGGAAGGAGGAGCGGCTGAAGCCGGTTCATGTTCGCGAGCCTAGGTCAGAACTGCGTTTTCCGGACCCATCTGGGCACCGACTCCGGCGGCATGTGGGCAGCCGTTCCGACGTGACCTGGGCAGCCATTCCGGCGCACTTGGGCAGGAATTCCAGCGCATCCGGGCAGGGATTGCGGCACACGTGGGCGGGAGCCGCGTGGCACAGTTGATCGCTGCCTGACGCCGGGCGAGCGTCGAGAGGGCTCAACGTGGCGCGTCATCTTATGCGACGTGTACGCGAAACTCCTCTGGCCGCCACGCTGCCGGAATCACGCCCGGTCCGGGACGGCGGACGAAACTCGACCTCCTCGAGCCAGGCCTCGAGCGGACATCTGCCTCGTCGACGAAGCGCCGCGCAGACGTCTGCGCGTGGAGCCGCAGACGTCTGCGGGTTCCAGCGATCATCGTGGCAATCGCCCGCCCAGAAATAGATCTCCCGACCCGGGCGACAACCGACACCCCCCTCCGTCTTCTTTGGTGAGCCGCAAGGAACGCGGCGCGGAGGAGAACATGAAGGCGATCAAGATCATCGGTGCCATCTTCGGAATCCTGGGCCTGGCCGTGGCCGTGCTCTACATCGGATGGCTCAGCCCTCCCTCCGGCGAAGCCGTGTGCGGCAACGTCGCCAAGATCATGAAGAAGGAGATCGGCAAGGACATGTCCGACAAGGAGAAGTCCGAGTGCGTCGCGCGCGCCGAGAAGGCCCCCGAGTTCGGCCGCGCCGTCTGGGTCAAGAATCTCAAGTGCATGCGCGACGCCGACACCGCCAAGGATCTCGAGACCTGCGGCGGGAAGTGAGCGTCCCGAGCCGGCGCTCAGAACGGGGGAGGCGAGCCGTAGAGCGGCGTGCCTCCACCCGAGTCCGTCGCCGTGCCATCGGGCGCGGTGTCCGTCGCCGTGTCCGGCTTGAGCCCCGTATCCGGCGGGCCGCCGTAGGCGGCGACCGGGCCGCCGGTGTCGGCCGTGTCGATGCCGTCGTCCTTGGCCGCCCCGGTGTCGGTCACGCTGTCCGCGGTGCCGTCGGAGACCGCGCCCGTATCCGTCGTGGTCTCGGGGGTCTCGGTGCCACCGCACGCGGCCACGCTGGTCGCGAACGCGAAGAGGGCGCCGCGGGTGAGGCGCGTGGTCGGCGAGACAGCGGCGCGGGGCGCAGGGGCGTCGGCCCCGCAGAACGGGCAGAGGCGGTCGCCCGCGCGGACGTGACGGCGGCACTCGAGGCAAGGAAGGAACGACATCGGTCTCACTTTCTAGGCAGGGGTGGGCTCGGTGAACGGGATGGGCGCGGTGGACTCGTCGTCGCGGAGGAAGCCCTCGCCGGTCTCGACGATCTTCTGCACGCGCGCGAGCTCGTCGGCGGGCCAGTCCTCGACGACGATCTCGAAGAGGCCGTGGTCGAACGGCAGGCCCGGCGCCGCGTGGGTGCGCACGATGCGCTCGCGCTTGCCGTCCTTGAGGAACTCGAGGGCGCGGTGGTGGCAGAACGGGTTGTTGCCGGGCTTGCCGAACAGCACCTGCGTCGTCCACATGCAGCCCGCGCGACAGGTGTCGGCGTAGTAGCAGTCGTGGCAGTAGCCGCTGAGGTCGGCCACCGTGCGGTCGCGCGTGTAGCGGAGGGGCGCCGAGCGCTCCCAGATGTCCACCAGCTTGTTGTCGCGGATGTTGCCGCCGGCCCACTCGTCGGAGGTGAGCGACGGGCAGCCCTTGATGTCGCCGTTGGCCTCGATGCCGAGCGTGGAGCGGCCCGCGCCGCAGCTCGCCATGTGACCGCGGGGCATGGTCCCGCGGAGGATCTCCTCGTAGGGGCCGAAGTAGCCGATGTTGTTGCCGGGCCACACGCGCACCTTGCGCGGGTCGGCCACGTTCTTCTTGAGGCGCGCCAGCATCGGCATCGTCTCGAGCACCATGTAGGGCTCGAGCAAGAGGTGCGGCTCGTCGGCGGCGCGCCCCATGGCGACGGTGAGCTGCACCTGCCAGCTGTGGATGCCCTGATCGCAGAGCAGCGGGAACAGGCGCTCGACCTCCTGCATGTTCGGGCGGCAGATCTGGGTGTTGCACGAGATGTGGACGCCGGCCTCGCGGAGGTTCTCGAGCGCGGACATCGCGGCCTTGAAGCTGCCCTTCACGCCGCGCAGCTGGTCGTGCATCGACTCGAAGCCGTCGATCGAGACGCTGACGCTCTGGATGCCCGCGTCCTTGAGCTGCGCCACGCGCTCCTTGTGGAGCCCGCGGCCGCCGGTGGTCATCGTGCACTGCATGCCGCGCTCGCGGACGCGCTTGGCGATCTTGGTCCAGTCCTCGCGCAGGTAGGCCTCGCCGCCGATCAGCGTCACCTCGAGGGTGCCGAGGTCGGCCATCTGATCGACGAGATCGAGCGCCTCCTCGGTGGTGAGCTCGTCGGGGCGCTCGCGACCGGCGCGCGAGCCACAGTGGCGGCAGGACAGGTCGCACTGCAGCGTGACCTCCCACACGGCGTAGATGGGGCGCCAGCGGTGGTCCTTGTCGCGCGCCTGATCGGCGAGCGGGAGGTTGCGCTTGGCCTTCGGCGCGAGCGGGGCGATGGGAAGGCTCTTGGGGCGGGGACCGATGTCCTGCATCGAGGCATCGTACGCGGTAGCAGCCTGCGTGCCACCACGGAGTACGTCGAATCGACGGGTTACGGCCGCGGTGGGGTGCCAACCTGTGTCGCGACCGTGACCGTGGAGCATGGCCGGGGGCGGTAGCGTGTCCCATGTCAACGAACCCCGTCGGCGTCGGGATCCTGGGCTTCGGTGGGTTCGCGATGTTCGCCGCGCAGCAGTACGCGCAGGTGCCGGGCGCCAGGCTCCGCTGCATCGCAGAGACGCACAAGGAGGCCTCGCTCGCGTGCGCGCGGCGGTTCGGCCTCGAGGACGTGCGCACGGAGGAGGCGATGCTGGCCATGCCCGACGTGGGGCTCGTCTACATCGCCACGCCGCCGTTCCTCCACCACGGGCAAGCGCGCGCCGCGCTCCTCGCGGGCAAACACGTGATCGTCGAGAAGCCGCTCGCCGTGACGATGGCCGAGGCCGACGAGCTGCTCACCCTGGCGCGCGAGCGCGGGCTCGTCTGCGTGGCGAACCTCATGCAGCGGTACAACCCGCTCTACGCGCGGATCAAGGCGCTCGTCGACTCCAAGGTGCTCGGGGAGGTGCTGCACGGCTCCTTCGAGAACTACGCGTGCGACGAGGGCCTCGGCCCCGACCACTGGTTCTGGGACCGCGACAAGAGCGGCGGCATCTTCATCGAGCACGGCGTGCACTTCTTCGACATGTTCGCGGGCTGGCTCGGCGAGGGCCGGGTCGAGTCGGCGGGTCGCGTGCTCCGACCGGGCTCGGGGATCGAGGAGCAGGTGTTCTGCACCGCGCGGTTCGGCGCGGCGCCGGTGAACTTCTACCACGGGTTCACCCAGGCCAACCGGATGGACCGGCAGGAGCTGCGCCTCCTGTTCGAGCGCGGAGACGTGACGCTGCACGAGTGGATCCCCACCCAGGCCATCGTGCGGACGGCGCTCGACGAGGCGGGCACGCGCGCGCTCGCCGCGATCTTCGAGGGGGCGCGGATCGACGTCGAGGCGCTCTACCCGCCGAACGAGCGGGCGCTGCACGCGCGGCACAAGGGCTACGAGGCCTACCAGCGCATCACCCTCACCTCGCCGCCGACGACCAAGATGACCGTCTACGGCGACCTCGTGCGCGCGCTGTTGACCGACCAGCTCGCCTTCGTCGCCGACCCGGCGCACGTGCGCACCATCACCGAGGACAACGGGCGCGCGTCCCTGCGGATGAGCGTCCGCGCGACCGAGCTCTCGAGCTAGCGGGGCCGACGCGGCACGAACGCGCGCGCGGCCATCTGCAGGCCGACGCGCGCGGCGAGGGGCTTGTCGAGCGGGAGGCCGCCGAAGTACTGCACGCCGAGGGCGATGAAGTCGGGCACCGCGATCAGCGCGCGCTCGTAGTCGACGCGGCTCGGGCCGAAGAAGCGGTGCGCGAGCTCGTGACGCACGCGGTGATCGACGCCCACGCCCGCGCGCGCGAATCGCCCAGGAAAATCGGCGAACGAGAGATCGCCCGTGCGCAGCCGGTCGACGAGGTACGGCCCGGCGAGCGCGCCGTGGAGGATGGCCTGCGCGATGCCCTCGCCGGTGATCGGGTCGACGCCCGCGGCCTCGCCGACCAGCAGCACGCGCGCGCCAGCGACCGGCTCCGAGGGCGCGAAGCCACGCTCGGCGTACCGCTTCTTCTTGCACGCCGAGAGGTCGAGGCCGAGCTCGGCGAGCCTCGCTGCGAGGCGCGCGCCGATGTCCTCGGTGCTCGCGCCCTCCCCCGGCATG
>JAEUKC010000339.1:0-6976 GCA_016794445.1 Myxococcales bacterium | reverse complement strand
ACGAGCAGCACCTCACCGCGTTCCTGCTCGCCTGCGCGCGCCACCCCGCGCTGCTGCGCGCCGAGGTGCCGACCCGGCGGGCGCTCGACGCGCTCCTCGCCCTCGACGTCGAGAGCGCGCTGCAGCGGCTCGAGCTCGGCATCCAGCCGACCCGGCCCCAGCTCGTCCGCCTGGCGAGCGAGAAGGGCCCACTCAGCGCGGTCACCGAGGTCGCCGTGACGGCCGATCTCGACCGCACGGTCGCCGCGTTCCGGGCGGGCCCGCTCCCCCGGCGACTCCGATCGATCGAGGTGGTGCTGCCGCCCCCGGACTCTCTTCGCGGGCGGCCGGCGCACGCCGCGTTCTTCGCGACCCGCCTGCCCGTGCCGACCGTCGCCCTCTCCACCTACGCGGTGCGCGTGTCGGTGACGGGGGACGAGGCGCTGGTCGAGAGCTCGTGGCGAGGTGGGGTGCCCGAGCTCGTGCGCGCGCTGCCGAAGGGGCTCGCCCGCGTCACCCTCCGGTCGCACCCCGACTGGCCGCTCGCCGGACCCGAGGTCGGCGACGTCACGCAGCTACGGCCGGTGCTCGAGGAGCGCGCGCGCGAGGTGATCGTCGAGCCGCCCTTCGTCTAGCCGCCGGTGGCCGGCGGCGGCCGCGAGGCGCCCGGAGGGCGGATGCCCTTGAGCATGCGCAGGTACATCTGCGCGGTCTTGTGGTCGGGGTCGATCGCGAGCACCTCTTGCAGCTCGTCCTCGGCCTTCACGCGCTCGTTGGCGGCGATCATGAGCACCGCGAGGGCGACGCGGGCCGGCGCGTACTTGGGGTTGGCCTCGCGGGCGGCCTCGTACTGCGCGCGGGCGCGGGCGGCGTCGCCGACCTCCTTGTAGAGGTTGCCGAGCTTGGTGCGCAGGTCGGCGAACTGCGGACAGAGCCCGACCGCCTTCTCGTATTCGGGGATCGCGTCGCGCAGGAGCCCCGTGTCGACGTAGGCCTGGCCGACCTCGGCGTGCATGTTGGCGATCTTGCCGCGCACGAACGGGTCCATGCCGCCCTCGGGGCGCGGCCCGCCGGTCGCGCGCTCGTGGACGGCGCGCGCGAGGTCGAACTTGCCGAGGTCGTTGTAGGTGACCGTCAGGCTGAGCGCGGCCTCGGTGTAGCCCGGGTTGAGCTCGAGGGCGCGCTCGAAGCAGCGCTCGGCCTCGAGGAAGTCGCGCCGCTCGTGCGCCATCACGCCGAGCATGTTGTAGACGTCGGCGAACTTGTCGAGCTCGTCGAGGACACCGCGCAAGAGGGGCTCCGCCTTGTCGAACTCGCGGCGCTCGTAGTGCTCGCGGGCGATGCGGAGGATCTGCTTCAGACGCTCGTCCATGGTCCCGAGAGGGTAGCCCGAGTGGACCGGCGCGGGGCAATTCCCCGGCATTCGTGCGCCAGGCGGCGCTCAGGCCGTCCGGGCCAGCGGGCGCGCGCCGAGCCCCTCGACGATCTGCCCGAGGGTACGGACGGCGGCCTCGAGCTCGGGGGTCCACGGGTGACCGCAGGAGAGGCGCAGATACCCCGAGAATTTGCCGCGGGCAGAGAAGATCGGGCCGGGCGCGACGCTGATGCGGGCGGCGAGGGCGCGCTGGTGCACGTCGAGCGCGCGCACGCCGTGGGGCAGCTCCACCCACAGCACGAACCCCCCTTGCGGTCGCGAGACGCGGGTGCCGGGCGGGAACAGGGTCGCGATGGCGTCCCGGGTGTGCTGGACCTGCGCCGCGAGCGCGGTCCGCATGCCGCGGAGGTGACGGTCGTAGCCGCCCGCCTCCATCAGCTCCGCCACGGCCACCTGCAGCAGCGGTGGTGTCCCGACGCTCTGGGCGAACTTGAGCGCCTCGACGCGGTCACGGTGGCGGCCGGGCGCGATCCACCCGACGCGAAACCCTGGCGCGATGGTCTTGGAGACCGACCCGCAGAGCAGCACGTTGCCGTCGCGGTCGAAGGCCTTGGCCGAGCGCGGGCGCTCGCCCTGGTGGTGCAGGTCGCCGTAGAGGTCGTCCTCGATCAGCGGGATCTCCCGCCGCGCGAGCATCTCGACGAGCTCCTTCTTGTTGGCCTCCGGCATGAGGCTGCCGAGCGGGTTGTTGAAGTTCGGCATCGCGAGCACGGCGCGCACCCGGTGCTGCGCGAGCGCCTCCTCGAGCGCGGCGAGATCGAGCCCCACCCCGGGGTGCGCCGGGATCTCCACCACCCGCAGGCCGAGCGACTCGATGAGCTGCAGGAGCCCGTAGTAGGTAGGCGACTCGACGGCGATGACGTCGCCGGGCTGGGTCACCGCGCGCAGCGCGAGGTGCAGCGCCTCCATCGCGCCGACCGTCGTGACGAAGTCGTCCTCGCCGAGCGCACACCCCCACTCCACCGAGCGCCGCGCGATCTGCCGCCGCAGGTGCACGTTGCCCGGCGGGACGTCGTAGTGGATGTGCTGCGCGAGCTCGGTCCGCGCGAGCCGCGCGACGATGCGCCCGAGCCGCTCCACGGGGAGCAACGCCGCGGCGGGCACCGCGGTGCCGAAGTTCACGACCCTCGGGTCGCGCGCGGCCCCGTACACCTTGGCGACGAGCGACGAGACCGCCGGCGCGGCGGGCGCCGCGAGCGTGCGGGTGGCGCGCGGCTCGGGCAGCGGCGGGCGGGCCGCGATGCGGACGTAGTGCCCCGACTGCGGCCGCGCCTCGAGCACGCCCTTCGCCTCCAGCGTCCGATAGGCGAGCACCGCGGTCGCCACGCTGCACCGCTGCTGCCGGGCGAGCTTGCGCACCGACGGCGCCCGGGCCCCACCGCGCAGGGTCCCGCGCGCGATCAAGGCCTCGACGTGGGCGGCGACGCGTTCGTAGAGGAGCTCGTCCATCGACCGGATCGTACGCCGCGCCCGGCGCAGGGACCAACACAGCGCGCGCGGCCAGTACCAGCACAGTCCGCCACTGTATCGGTCGCTCGGAAACGAGACTGCCCCTGTCGCCTCCGCCGCCGACGACGCATCCTACCGTCCGTCATGCAGCAGGTCGTCGCCGCGCCGGTCGTCGTCCCGAGCCCTCGCTGGGCGGTGATCGGCGCGCTCCTCGTCGTCTATCTCGTGTGGGGATCGACCTACTTCGCGCTCAAGGTCGCGCTCGAGACCATCCCGCCGTTCCTCGTCGCGGGGCCGCGGTACCTCGCCGCCGGCGCCGCGCTGTATGGGTTCCTCCGCCTCCGCGGCGCGCCCGCCCCCACGCGGCAGGAGTGGATCGACTCGGCCAAGGTCGGGGCGCTGCTGCTGGTCGGCGGCAACGGCGGGGTCGCCCTCGCCCAGCGCTCGGTGAGCTCCAGCGTGGCCGCGGTGGTGGTCGCGACGATGCCGATCTGGGCGGCCCTGTTCGCGGCGCTCTCGTCGGCCCGCGAGCGCCCCACGCGTCGCGAGGTGCTGGGCCTCGCCCTCGGGTTCGGCGGCATCGCGCTCCTGCACGCGGGCGGCTCCATCCACCTCGACGCCGCGGGCGCGTTCATCGTGCTCGCGCCGATCTGCTGGGCCCTCGGCTCGGTGTGGAGCCGGCGCCTCGCGCTCCCGGCCGGCGGCATGGCCACGGCCGCGCAGATGCTCACGGGCGGCGCGATGATGCTCGCCATCGGCCTCGCGCGCGGCGAGCGGCTGCACCACTTGCCGAGCGGGCGCTCGCTGTCCGCGGTGGTGTACCTGGTGGTGATGGGCTCGATCGTGGCGTTCTCCGCCTACACGTGGCTGCTCCGCAACGTGCGGCCCGCGGTGGCGATGAGCTACGCCTTCGTGAACCCGCTCGTCGCGCTCGGGCTCGGCGTGCTGGTCGCGGGCGAGCCGTTCTCGGTGCTGACCGGCCTCGCCGTCGCGACCAGCCTGCTCGGCGTCGGCGTCATCCTGCGGCCGCGGTGAAGAGCGGCTCGAGCACCGGGCGCGCGCCGCCGTGGATGGCGACGAGGCTCCCGCTCACGATCTCCTCCCATGGCTCGTCGGTCATCGGCTCGCTCGCGACGAGCACGGCGTTGCGCCGCGCGCTCCACCGCGTCTCGAGCACGGCCCCTTCGAACTGGCGCTCGCGGCGGACCGCGTGGCCCGGGTTGCGATCGAGCACGTGCAGCGTGCGGCCGAGGCGGAAGGCGTAGAGCGTCTCGCCGTCGCCGAGGAGGAAGTTGGCGCCGCCGCTCCCGGCGAACGGCGGGTCGGCGACGAGCGGGCGCACGACGTCGACGAGAGCCGCGCGTTCGCGCGCGGGGTCGCCGGCCGCCTCGTCGAGCGCGGTGAGCACGTGGGCGAAGTAGCGCTCGCTGTCGGTGTCGCCCTCGATCTCGGCAGCGCGTGCGGCAGAGGTGCGCCGCGTGATGCGGGACAGATCGTGGAGCGTGCCGTTGTGCGCGAACACCCAGCGGCCACGCCGGAACGGGTGCGTGTTCTCGACGCGCTGCGGGCCGACGGTCTTCTTGCGGATGTGGGCCACCAACGTCTCGCCCTCGACGCTGCCCGCGAGCGCGTCGAAGCGGTGGTCGTCGCCCGCGCAGGCAGCGTGACGCTGGGTGGACCACCCCCGGCCCCGCGCGTGGACGGCGAGGCCCCACCCGTCGGGGTGCGCGCGCGACAGCACCGCCAGGCTCTTCCTGGCGCGTCGGAGCGAGAATCCATAGGTCGTGGTCTCGCTCGACACGACCCCCAAGAGCCGGCACATCGGTCCTCCTCGCCGCACCCAGCACCCAGGGCGCGCAGCGGGCCAAGTTCCCCGCTGCGCAGCCCGGAGCTGGTCAGACGCGCTCGAGGATGGTCGCCGTGGCCTGGCCGAAGCCGATGCACATGGTCTGCAGCCCGTAGCGGAACTTCTCGTCCTCGAGCAGGTGGATGAGCGTGGTCATGATGCGAGCGCCCGAGCCACCGAGCGGGTGACCGAGGGCGATGGCGCCGCCCCGCACGTTGGTCTTGCCGAGGTCGGCCTCGGTGTCGTGGGCCCACGCGAGCGGCACCGAGGCGAACGCCTCGTTGACCTCGAAGGTGTCGATGTCGCTCATGCGCAGCCCAGCCTTCTGCAGCACCTTGCGCGTCGCGGGGATCGGCGCCGTGAGCATGATGGTCGGGTCGTCGCCGGCCACCGCGGTCGCGACGATGCGCGCGCGCGGCGTGAGGCCGAGGCGCTTGACCGCCGACTCGCTGGCGAGCAGCACGGCCGCGGCGCCGTCGCTGATCTGGGAGCTGTTGCCCGCGTGGATCACGCCGTCGGGCTTGAACGCCGGCTTGAGCGCGCCGAGCTTCTCGGCGGTGGTGCCGGGCCGGATGCCCTCGTCGACGGCGAACGATTTCTTCTGGCCGTCGGGGTGCACCACGTCGATCGGCGCGATCTCGCGCACGAACTGGCCGGCCTGCTGGGCCTTGTGGGCCTTCTCGTGCGATCGCGCGCTGAACTCGTCGACCTGGGTGCGGGTGAGCTTCCACTTCTCCGCGATCATCTCGGCGCTGATGCCCTGCGACACGAACGGGAAGCGCCCGACGAGCTCCTCCGGCGGCGGGAACCACGGCGCCGGGCCCTGCGCGTCGGACCCCATCGGCGTGCGGCTCATGAGCTCGACGCCGCACCCGATCGCGACCTCGACCTCGCCGGCCGCGATGGCGTTGGCCGCCGTGTGCACGGCCTGCTGCGACGACCCGCACATGCGGTTCATGGTGGTGCCGCAGGTGGTCACCGGGTAGCCGGCCTCGAGCGCAGCCACCCGCGCGATGTTCATGCCCTGCTCGCCGACGGGGCTCACGCAGCCAGCCACCACGTCCTCGACGGCCTCGAGCGGGACCTTGGCGCGGGCCGCGACCTCGCGGAGCACGTGGGCGAGGACGAGGTCGGCGCGGGTCTGGAACAGGGCGCCCTTGCCGGGCTTGCCGAGGGCGACGGCGGTGCGGACGGCGGACACGACGTAGACGGGGTGGGCCATGGAAGCTCCTTCTGGTGGTCCCTGCTCGGCAGTGGACCCCGGGATCGCGAGAATGAATCGCCATTCATCGGATGCCAAGGGGCTCCTCCCGGATTCGCCGACGACGGCTCAGGTCTTGGTCGTCGGCGCGAAGCCGAAGCCGATCGCCGCGCCGAGCCACAGGTCGTTCTTGGCGCTCGAGAGCCGCACGTCGTAGTGGGCGCCGACGCTGAGGCTGATGCCGGGGTTGATCACCAGCCACCCGAGATCGGCGTACGGCGAGAAGATCCCCACGTTGCCGTGGCCGTCGATGGCGCCCAGCTGGAGGAGGTCGACCCCCGCCCGGAGGAAGCCCGCGCTGGCCCAGCCCTTCGAGAGGCCGAGGAACTGCCCCGCCGTCAGCAGGTAGAAGTGGGGGCCGAGGCCGACCTGCGCGAGGTCGGTGCCGAATTTGGTGCGGAGCTGGAAGCCGGCCCCGCTGTCGTTGCCGCCCGCCGTCAGCTCGGAGCCGAAGCCCGCGTGCGCGTTGACCTGGACCGCGTTGCGTGAGGTGCTGACCGAGCGCGCGTAGCCGCCCTCGAGCACGGCGAGGCCAGAGCAGCCGGTGACGGCGAGCGCGCAACCGAGGGCGATGAAAGTGTGCCTCATCCGTTGCCATCCTACTGAACTTCGATGGCGGTCACGAGCGGCGTGCGCGGCAGCCCTGGCGGGGCGCGGTCGCGGCGCGGCCTGACGCCGCCTTGGTCCTCGGTGACCTCCCGTCAGCCGCCGGCAGGACCGCCGACGGCTGCTCATCGGGCGTCGTCGCCGCCTTCCGGCTGATGCCGGAGCGGCGACAGAGCTCGGTCATCCCGCTGCTTCTCGAGGCAGGCGTCCACGAACTCCTGTGTCACCCTTGACATCGGGCGGGCACCATATACGCTCTTTCAAGTGAAGAGGCCTCCCGCCCAGCTCGAGCTGCCTCGGACCCGAGGCTGGGGCGGTCGACGCAAGGGCGCCGGCCGCAAGCGGGTCGCCTCACGTCCTCTCGTGCCACACCGCCCTCGCCCGCCGCACGCTGGATGGG
>JAEUKC010000330.1:0-48093 GCA_016794445.1 Myxococcales bacterium | reverse complement strand
CGCACCTCGATGCGCGAGTGGCTCGGCGAGCTCGTCGAGCTCGTCCCCGAGAGCGACGACGGCCTCCCCCCGGCGGTCACGCTCGACGTCATCCACGCGGTCGACGCCGCCGGCTTGCTCGACGGCCCGGGCCCCGCGCTGCCCGCCCTCACCTTCCGGTTCCGCCTCGTGCTCAAGACCCCGGGCGCCGCGCCCGAGGCGCTCGCCGCGGTCAGCATCCCGGTCGACCGCGATTGCGTGGACACCGCCTCCGCCAAGGCCCCCGACAAGGCCTACGCAGCGATGGCGCGCTGGGCGTTCCGCGAGCTCGGCGCGCGCCTCCTCGGCACCTCGCCCGCGGCCAAGCCCTCCCACGACTGCGCGAGCTAGCGAGCCTACCATTGCTTCTTGGTGGCCCAGAACGCCTGCGCCTCGCGCAGGAACGCGTGCAGCCACTTGACGCCGAAGCCCTTGTCGTCGGTCGTGCTCTCGTCGAACCCGCGCATCTCCGGGTGGAACTGCGTCGAGTAGAGCAAGCGGGTGGGATCGTCGAGACGCATCCCCTGGACGCGACAGCGCACCTTCACCTGTTCGCCCGCCGTCGTGGCGGGCGTGCGGCTCTCGTCGCCCTGGTAGAGGAGCGTGAAGCCGCTCGTGTCCACCACCATGTCCTTGTGGTGGGAGGCCGCGACGGGCGCCGTGCCGCTCGCCTTCACGATGGGATCGAGCAGCCCGGCCTGCGTCGCGACCACGGGGTAGTTGCCCTCCTCTCCGACCCGTGGCCACGGCCACATCCCACGCGGCTTCGGCGCCGCGAGCTCCTCGGAGACGCGCACCGGCGCGCCGTGGTCGGTCATGTGCGCGACGGCCGAGAAGCCGTTGAAGGCGATCGCCACGAGCTGGTGGCTGCCGCACACGGCGACGAGCGGGATCTTCATCGTGCGCAGGAGCCCCATGTAGTGGTCGAGCCGCGAGCGCCAGCCGCTGTCGACCGCGTACATGAACCACTCGGTGAAGCTGCCCGCGCCGAACACGGCGAGCGGCTGGTAGGTCGCGTCGAGGAGGGCCGCGTCCATGCCCGCGAGGTCGGTGACCGTGAGCGCGACCACCTCGAACGTGGGGTCGAACGCGGACACCGCCGTGCGCACGCCGTGGATGTTGGACTGGTGGTAGGACATCGGCCCGTCCTCCACGCGATCGATGACCACGTAGAGCACCCTCCGCCGCAGGGTCGGCTCGAACGTCTTCGGCTTCAGCAGCGGATCGAGCGTCGGCGCCTCGCCGAGGCCGGGCGCCGCCAGCGCACGGGAGAGCCCGAGCGGCGAGAGCGCGGCGCCGGCGAGCGTCGCGAGCACGCGACGGCGAGTGGACACACCCATGGTCTAGCACGCAGCCGGCGGTCGATTCGCTAGCCTGTCCCCCATGCAGCACGTCGCCTTCGGTGCCTTCCCGTCTCCGCTGTCGGCCGAGGCCGTCGCCGGCGCGGGGTTGCGGCTGTCGTTTCCTGGCTTCGGCCCGGCTGGCGCGCGCTTCTGGGTCGAGGGCCGCCCCGAGCTCGGCGGCAAGGGTGTGCTGGTGTGCGAGGCGCCGGGCGGGGGGCCGCGACGCGATACGACCCCTGAGTGGCTCGACGTGCGCACCAAGGTTCACGAGTACGGCGGCCGCCCCTATGGGCTCGCGCGGTCGGGTCGCATCGTCGTCTCCAGCGGGGCCGAGGGCCGCTTGCACCTCGTCGAGCCCGACGGTCGCGTGCACGCGCTCACCGCGGAGTCGCCGCGTCGCTTCGCCGAGATGATCTTCGACGAGCCGCGCGGCCGGATCCTCGCGGTGTCGGAGCTGCACGACGGCGCACAGCCGGTCAACGAGCTCGTCGCGATCGACCTCGAGACCGGCGCAGTGCGAACGCTGCTCTCGGGCCACGACTTCTACGCGAGCCCCACACTCTCGCCCGACGGCCGGCGCCTCGCGTTCCTCACCTGGGATCACCCGCACATGCCCTGGGACGCGGCGGTCGCGTGGATCGCCACGCTCGACGGCGAGGGCCGCGCGGTCGAGCCGCGGCGCGTGGCGGGCGGCGAGGGCGGCGCGGCCTACCAGCCCACGTTCGGGCCCGACGGCGCGCTCTACGTGAGCGTCGAGGTGGACGACCGGTTCCGCCTTCATCGCGTGACCGATCAAGGGCTCGTCCGCGTCCTCGCGACCGAGGCCGACGTGTTCCAGCCGCTGTGGCTCCTCGGCACCGAGTGCTTCGGCTTCGCCGGGCGCCGCGTGGTCGCCGCGGGGCTCGAGGCCGGGCTGTCGGTGCTCCTCGTCGGCGACCTCGACACCGGGGCCGTCACCGTCCTCGACGACGGGCTCGGGCACATCGGCCAGATCGCTGTCTCGGAACACGGGGCGCTCGTGATCCGCGGCTGGGCCGGCCGCGACAGCAGCCTCGTGCACTACGACCTCGAGACCGGCACCAAGACGGTGCTGCGAAAGCCGCCGCCGATCCTCGACGCGGACGATCACAGCGCGCCAGTCCCGGTCCACTTCGCGACGAGCCACGGGGAGACGGCGCACGGCTTCTTCTACGCGCCCCGACTGCGCGGGTTCGAGGGCCCCGCGGGCGAGCGGCCCCCTCTGCTCGTCACGGTCCACGGCGGGCCCACGGGGTGCGCCGCCCCGACGCCGAACCTGGCGATCCAGCTCTGGACGACGCGCGGCTTCGCGGTGCTCGACGTGAACTACCGCGGCTCGACCGGCTTCGGCCGGCGCTATCGGGAGCGCCTCCGCGGACAGTGGGGCGTGCTCGACGTGGACGACTGCGTGGAGGGCGCCCGGGCGATGGGCGAAGAGGGACGCGTGGATCCGACGCGGCTCGCGATCCGCGGAGGCAGCGCCGGCGGCTACACGGTGCTCCGTGCACTCTCGCTGTCGAACGTGTTCCGCTCGGGCGCCTGTCACTTCGGGATCAGCGACATCGAGGCGCTCACCCGCGACACGCACAAGTTCGAGTCGCACTACGATCGGTTCCTCGTGGGGCCGTACCCCGAGCGCAAGGATCTCTTCGTGGAGCGCTCGCCGATCCACGCGCCAGAGAAGCTCGCCGCGCCGGTGGTGTTCTTCCAGGGCCTCGAGGACAAGGCGGTGCCGCCGGCGCAGACCCGCGCGATCTACGACGCGATGCGCGCGCGGGGGCTCAACGCCGAGTACCACGCGTACGAGGGCGAGGGGCACGGCTTCCGGCGACCAGAGACGGTGCGCCACGTCATCGAGACCGAGGTCGCCTTCCACCGGCGCGTGCTCCGCCTCGGGTAGATCGGACGCAACCGTCGGGGCGCTCGCGCCGACCTCGTCGCATGAGGTGCTACGATGACGATGCCCATGACGGCGCAGGCTCTGCTGACGGTCGAGGAGTGGGGGCTCTTGCCCGAGGACGACGCTCGCGAGCTGGTCGAAGGTCGGCTCGTCGAGGCTGAGATGGGCACCTTCGCCCACGGCTACGTCGTCGCCGAGCTCTCGGCGCTCTTGCGCGAGTACTTTCGCCCGCGGGGCGCCTGGGTCGTCGGCGACGGCGTGCGCCTCTCGATCGGTGAGCGGAAGGGACGGGTCCCCGACGCGGCGGTGTTCCTCGAGCGTCCGTCGCCGCGAGGCGTGGTCCAGGTGCCACCCGCCATCGTCGTGGAGGTGCTGTCGGAGGGCGCCGAGAACCACCGCCGCGATCGGATCGCGAAGCTCGACGAGTATGCCAAGCGCGGGATCGCCCAGTACTGGATCGTCGATCCGGAGGACCGGACGGTGGAGATCTTCGCCCTGCGGAGCGGGCTCTACGCCCGGGTCGCGGCGGCCGAGACGGGCGCGCTGATGGTCCCGGACCACGAGGGCCTCGTCGTCGACGTCGAGGCGCTCTTCGCCGGCCTCGACTAGCGCGGGATCCAGCGGTCCACTTTGCGCACCGAACAATGTTCGGTACCCTTGCGAACGATGTTCGTACCTCGGTCCGAGGGCCAGTCCCGGGTGCTCCGCGCCGCGCGAGCGCTGGTCCGTCGGCGAGGCCACGCGCAGTGCTCCTTGCGAGAGATCGCCGCCGCCGCGGGCTACAGCCCCGCCGGTCTCTACGCGCACTTCGCGGGTCGCGACGCGATCCTCGCGGCGGTGGCGGACGAGCTCCGCCTCGAGCTCACCGATCTCCTCGAGCAGGCCGGCCGCGGCGTGAAGGACCCGGTCAAGCGCCTCGTGGCATTCGGCCTCGGGTACGTCGCCTTCGCCGCGACCCACCCCGCGGAGTTCGAGCTCCTCTACCGGTGGACGCCACCGAAGCGCCGGCACGTCCAGGACCTGCGAGAGTCCCCGATCGACGTGGTGCGCGCGACGATGCGCGAGGTGACCACGAGCGACCGCGCCGCCGAGCTCGCGAGCTTCGGGCTCTGGGCCACCGCGCACGGACTCGCTGGCCTGCGCGCCTCGTTCCCCGGCTCCGACGAGGACTACGAGGCCCGCTGCGCCGCCGTGCTCCGCGCGCAGATCGAGCGCGCCGAGCGAGACCCTGCTTGACCGCTTCGCCGCGCTTCGCGAAGGTGTTCCCGTGCGTGGGGCCGCAGAGCTCGGGGTGGGCGAGATCTTCGCCGACCGCTACCGCGTCGAGGCCCGACTCGGCGCCGGCGGCATGGGCGCGGTCTACCGCGTTCGGCACGTGCACACCGACGGGCTCCTCGCGCTCAAGGTGATGAGCCCTGCGCTGGCGGACGATCCGGCGTTCCGCGCGCGCTTCGCGCAGGAGGCCCGCGTCGGCGCGCGCATCGAGAGCAGCCACGTGGTGACGGTCGTCGATGCGGGCGTCGATGCCCCGACCAACACCCCGTTCCTCGTGATGGAGCTGCTGCGCGGGCGCGACCTCGCCGCCGAGCTCCGCGCCCACGGGCGTTGTGCGCCGCGCGACGTCGTCGACTGGCTCGTGCAGGCGGCCAAGGCCCTCGACAAGGCTCACGCCGCCGGCGTGGTGCACCGCGACATCAAGCCCGAGAACCTGTTCCTGGCCGAGAACGAGCACGGCGCCCCCACCCTGAAGATCCTCGACTTCGGCATCGCCAAGGTGCTCGACGTCGGGCAGAACAGCACGCTCGGTGGTGGCACGCCGCTCTACATGGCGCCCGAGCAGGCCACGGCGGGCGGACGCGTGGGCCCGGCGACCGACCAGTGGGCGCTCGGGCTCGTGGCGTACACGCTGCTGGTCGGGCGGCCCTACTGGCGCGGAGAGCAGTGGCTCGACCTCGCGCGCGAGATCGCTCAGGGCGCGGCCGAGTCGGCGAGCGCCCGAGCCAGGAATCACGGCGTGGAGCTGCCCGAGGCCTTCGACGCGTGGCTCGCGCGGTGCACGGCGCCCGACCCGAGCCGGCGCTACCCGAGCACGTCGCACGCGGTCTCCGCGCTCGCGGTGATCCTCGGCGTCTCGATGCCCGAGCCGTCGATCGACCCGCTCGCGGCGACGCAGGCCAGCGAGCCGAACGCGCCCGTGAGCCGGACCACGCCTCGCGCGGGCGGGAGGCGCAACGCGTGGAAAGCCTGGGCCATCGTCGGCGTCGTCTCGGTGGTCGCGTGGGGCCTGGTCCTCTTCCTGCGACACGACCGCGCGGCGAAGCGCGCGGCCGCGACCGCCGCGAGTTCTGTGGTCCCGATCGTGGCAGCACCACCGGCGTCGAGCGCGATCGCACCGGCCACCGTGGAGCTCCTCGAGCCCGAGGCCGGAGGCTTCTACACGAGCCACCGCCCACCCACGATGTACCGCTGGAAGACCCTCGGCGCGGGCGGACGCGTGGCCATCGAGATCGAGCGGGCGGTCGCGGATCGCTTCGAGCCGCTCGGCACCAAGCTCGCGCCCGAGGGCGACGACTACCTCCTCGTGAAGTGGGCCGAGCTGCGCGCCACCCCGGGTCGCCTGCGCATCCGCGCCACGCGCGACGGCAGGGTCACTCCGTGGCGGGAGTTCTCGTTCGACGAGCACGCCCTCGCCCGCGTGCTGCGCCACAAGCGCGTGCGGGTCGGCATCGAGCGGATCCAGCACGAGCCGTTCGTCCGCTGGAACCCCGACACCGGCAAGCAAGAGGGCTTCGACGTCGAGCTCGCCGCCGCCGTCGCCAAGGAGCTCGGCGCCGAGATCGACCTCGTGCCCTCGACCTGGTCGGAGCTGCTGACCCCCTCGCATGGGTTCGATCTGGTGATCTCGGCGGTGAGCATCACCAAGGATCGGTGCAAGGCGTTCACGTTCTCGCGCCCGTATCTGCAGACCGGACAGCGGCTCGTCGTGCGTGGCGACCACGTGCTCGGACCGAAGGACGTGTTCGTGCTCGGCGCGCAGAAGAACACCACCTCCGAGGCCGCGGCGCGCGCGGAGTATCCGAAGGCCACGCTGCAGCTGTTCGACACGACCGACCTCGTGTTCGCCGCGCTCGGCAACAAGACGGTCGCCGCGATCCTGGTGGACGAGCCACTCGCGGCGGCGCGGCCGGAGATGACCATCAAGGGCAGCGACGGCTGGCGCTTCTCTTCGCCCGAGAAGGCCGACGAGGCCTACGGGATCTTGATGCCGGCCGGGGAGGACGAGCTCGCCGCGAAGGTCGACGTCGCGCTCGACGCGATCGAGAAGTCGGGGCGCCTCGCGATCCTCGCGGAGCGCCACCACGTGCCGCTGCGCAAGGGCGTGGCAAGCGGTTGCGCCAAGTGAGCCGCCTCTACCGGCTCGGAGAGAGGACGGATCTCGCCGCGTGACGCGCTAGACTGACGACGATGGCGAACCAGGCCGCGCCACGCTCCTTGAGCCCCGAAGAGTACCTCGCGCTGGAGGCGACCAGCGACGAGAAGCACGAGTACGTGCGCGGTGAGGTGTTCGCGATGGCCGGCACCTCGGTGGCCCACAACGTCATCACCGGCAACCTGCACGCGGCCTTGCGCGCGCACCTCCGCGGCGGTCCGTGCCGGGTCCTGTTCGAGAGCGTCAAGCTCCGGGTGGATGCCGCCAACGTGTACTTCTACCCCGATCTCTTCGTGACCTGCGACCCGCGTGACGCGGACGATCCGCTCGTGCAGCGCCACGCGACCCTGATCGTCGAGGTGCTCTCGGAGTCCACCAGCGACTACGATCGGGGGGAGAAGTTCGCGGACTACCGTCGCTCGAGCAGCCTGAAGGAGTTCGTCACGGTGGATTCGCGCATCCAGCAGGTGGTCGTCTATCGCCGCAACGACACAGGGGTCTGGGAGTTCCATCCCGCCGAAGCTGGCGGCGAGGTCGCCCTCGCGTCCGTGGGTCTCACGCTGTCCGTCTCCGCCATCTACGAGGACACGAGCGTCCCCGTCCGGCTGAGACAGGGATAGCCAACTGGCGTACCCTGGCGTCGTGGCCCGGGTCGCCCACTACGCCTTCGAGCGACCCGTCGCCGTGATCGGCGATCTGCACGGCCGCCTCGATCTGCTCGATCGTCTCTTGCCCAGGCTCGCCGACCGCGCCCTCGTGGTGATCGGCGACGTGGTCGACCGCGGCCCCGACACCCGCGGCACCATCGATCGGCTCCTCGAGCGCGGCGCGGTCGGCGTGCGCGGCAACCACGAGGAGTGGGTGCGCGCGTTCGTCCGCGGTGAGGAGCTCGACCCGTTCGCCATCCTCCCCAAGATGGGTGGTCTCGCCACGCTCCGATCCTACGGCGCGATCGGCGACACGGTGCAGGAGCTCGAGGGCCAGGCGTGGCGGATCCCCGATTCCCACCGCAAGTTCCTCGGCGCGCTGGCCATCGCCGCGCGCCTCGACGTGCTCGGCCAGTCGTACTGGCTGATCCACGCCGGCGTGCCCGCGCACGTGTCGTTCGAGGGCGTGCCGTTCGACGGCATCGTCCCCTGGCTGGTCGAGCACCACGCCCAGGACCTCCTGTGGAGCAAGAACGACCCGGAGATGTGTCCACCCATCGATCGCCCCGTGATCATGGGCCACCGACCGCGCGTGGATCCCCTCGACACCGGCGACGTGCTCGCGATCGACACCGGCGCCGGCAGCACCGACGGCCGGCTCACCGCCCTGCTGCTTCCGGAGCGCACGTTCGTGACCGTCGGCGGCGAGTGACCACGACGATCCCCAGATGGGGACTCGAGTACCCAGCCGCGGGCCGCGCCTGCACGCCACCTCGCCTCGGATACACTCTGGCACTCGTCGTGCTGGTGCTCGAGGCGTGACCAAGGAGCCGACCATGACCCGCCCCGTCTTCGTGCCCGTGTTCGCGATCGCGCTGCTCGCCGGCTGTGGAGACGCCTCCACGGGCGTCGACGAGCCGTCGGACAGCGGCACGACCGACGACGCCGCGAGCACGGACAGCAAGGCCACGAGCGACGCCGACGCGGGCACCGCGTCCGACACGGGCGTCGTCTCCGACACCGGCATCGCCGCCGACACCGGCGCTCCCGCCGACACCGGCGCACCGCCCACGGACACGGGGACGCCGCCGACCGACACCGGCGTGCCGCCCACCAAGACGCTGCTCGGGACGTACGTGATGACCTGGTACTCGTTCCAGGACAACACGCCGGTGAACTCGGCGATCAGCGGCTCCGGCCGCAAGCTCGTGCCCTACCTCTCGGTGGCGCTCCCGTTCCGCCTGCTCAAGCCGTTCGGCGGCAAGCTCGCCTACGGCGACCACCTCTACGTCGAGTTCCTCGACGGGCGCACGATGCCCAACGGCAGCAAGCACACCGGCTGGGTGCAGATCGACGACTACTGCGGCGACAGCGGCGACGACAGCTACTGCTACCAGACGGTCGGCGGCGCGAAGTACCCGAACGTCGACCTCTACCTCGGCGACTTCTCGAAGTCGGGCATGAGCACGACGAGCTGTACGGGGCCGGCGGGGAGCGGTCAGGAGCTGACGAACCTGTCGACCGGCACGCCCGGGTCGGCGTGGATCGCGGACTACGGCGGCAAGGCCCTCGGGCCGGGAAAATGCGGCGATCTCGCGTCGGCGAAGGCCGCGCACGGGTCGTGCTGGGACTACACCCCGCCCTCCAGCTCGGCCTCCATGTGCGCGGGGTGCAGCACGTCGTCGTGCACGAGCTGGTAGCCGGCTCGCCGTCGCCATGGTCGGCAGGCGTCTGCCGAAAATCCGGCAGGCGTCTGCCGAACTACGCGCCGTCCGCGGGAAGTACTACCCAGATCGGGTGACAGAGCCTCGATCGACGAACGCTGCGAGCCTCGTGTGACCGTCGCCGTCGTCGCCGAGAAGCCGTCCGTCGCGCGCGACATCGCCGCCGTGATCGGCGCGACCCAGCGCGGCGAGGGCTGCTTCGAGGGCAACGGCTACGTCGTCACGTGGGCGATCGGTCACCTCCTCGCGCTGGCCCAGCCGCACGAGATCGAGCCCGCGTGGAAACGGTGGAGCCTCGCGACGCTGCCGATGCTCCCGAAGGAGTTCCCGCTCGTCGTCGTGCCCGCCACCGAGGCGCAGTTCCAGATCGTGCGGCGCATCCTCCGGAGCCGCGCGGTCGAGGGCGTCATCTGCGCGACCGACGCGGGGCGCGAGGGCGAGCTCATCTTCCGCCAGCTCTACGAGGCGAGCGGCTGCACCAAGCCCGTGCGCCGGCTGTGGATCTCCTCGCTCACCACCGAGGCCATCCGCGACGGCTTCGCCCGCCTCGCCGACGCGCGCGCGTTCGACGGCCTCGCCGACGCCGCGCGGGGGCGCAGCCACGCCGACTGGCTCGTCGGGATGAACCTGTCGCGCGCGTACGGCCTCACCCTCGATCAGGAGATCTCCGTCGGCCGCGTGCAGACGCCGACCCTCGCCATGCTGGTGGAGCGCGAGCTCGCGATCCGCGCCTTCACCCCCGAGGACTACCTCGAGGTCGTGGCGACGTTCGAGGGCGAGACCGGTAGCTACCAGGGCCGGTGGTTCCGTCCGCCGACCGGCGACGAACGCGGTCCCCAACGACGCCTGCCCGCCGACGGCCACGAGGCGGCGGCGATCGTCTCGTGCGCACGGACGGGCGACGCGGCGATCGAGTCGGTGAGCGCCGAGACCAAGCGCCTCCCCCCACCCCTGCTCTACGACCTCACCGAGCTGCAGCGCCACGCGAACCGGCTCTATGGCTACAGCGCGCAACGCACCCTCGAGATCGCGCAGTCGCTCTACGAGCAGAAGGCCCTCAGCTACCCGCGCACCGACAGCCGTCACCTCTCGACCGAGGTCGAGCCCACGCTCGCCGGGATCGTCCGCGCGATCGCGCCCGCCTACCCGGGGCTCCTCGCGCCGCGCACCGGGTCGCCACTCGGTCCGCGGTTCGTCGACGACGCGAAGGTCACCGATCACCACGCCATCATCCCCACGCTCGAGCGGCCGCGCTCGCTCGCCGAGCCCGAACGTCGGATCTACGACCTCGTGTGCCGCAGACTCCTCTCCGCGTGGCACGACGACCACGTGTGGGCGGTGACCCGCGTGGTGACCGTCGTGGTGTCGCCCGAAGCGAAGCACCGCTTCGAGAGCCGCGGCACGGCCGTCCTCGCCGTCGGGTGGAAGGTCCTGGATCTCGTGCTGGAAAAGCCGCGCACGCGCGACGACGAGGGCGAAGACCAGGTGCTCCCCGCGGGTCTCCGGCGCGGCGCCCCGCAGCGGGTCGTCGACGCGAAGGTCGAGAAGAAGCGCACGCGCCCCCCGAACCGCTTCACGGAGGCGACGCTGCTCACCGCGATGGAGACCGCGGGGCGCACGCTCGAGGAGAAGGAGCTCTCGGCGGCGATGAAGGAGCGTGGCCTCGGCACCCCCGCGACGCGCGCGCAGATCATCGAGGCGCTGCTCCGCCGCGCGTACGTCGTCCGCGAGGGCAAGGCGCTCGTGCCCACCGAGAAGGGGATCGGACTCGTCGCGGTCGTGCACCCCGACGTGAAGAGCCCCGCCATGACGGGCGAGTGGGAGGCCAAGCTGCGACGGCTTCAGCGCGGCGACGGCGACCTCGCGACCTTCATGGCCGACATCGAGGCCTACGTGACCGAGGTCGTGGGGCGCGTCGCGAGCGCCCCCGCGGTCGTGAAGCCTGGCGAGGTCACGCGTGCTGCGAGACCCGAGCGACCCGCCACCGCCGCGGAACGCGCGAAGCCCGTCGCGCCGCGCGCGCCGGTCGCCCCCGACGATCTGCAGGACCTCCTCCGCCGCGCGTTCGGCTTCTCGGCGTTCCGGCCGTTCCAGGAGCTCGTGTGCCGCACCGCCACGCGCGGCCAGGACCTCCTCCTCGTGATGCCGACGGGCGCGGGAAAGTCCCTCTGCTACCAGCTCCCCGGCCTCGCGCGCGGCGGCACCACGCTGGTCGTGAGCCCGCTCATCGCGCTCATGGAGGACCAGGTCGGCAAGCTCCTCGCGCAGGGGTTCCGCGCCGCGCGCATCCACTCGGGCCGCGACCGCCAGGAGTCACGGCAGGCGTGCCTCGACTACCTCGAAGGTCGCCTCGACTTCCTGTTCATCGCCCCCGAGCGCCTCCGCGTGCCGGGCTTTCCCGAGATGCTCGCGCGGCGCCCTCCGACGCTCGTCGCCGTGGACGAGGCCCACTGCATCTCGGCGTGGGGCCACGACTTCCGCCCCGACTACCGCCTGCTCGGCCAGCGCCTGCCGCTGCTCCGGCCCGCGCCGATCGTCGCGCTCACCGCCACGGCGACGCCGCTCGTCCAGCGCGACATCGTCGAGCAGCTCGGCCTGGTCGACGCGCGTCGCTTCATCCTCGGCTTCCGCCGCGAGAACCTCGCGATCGAGGCGGTCGAGCTCGCGCCCAAGCAGCGACCCGCCGCCATCAAGGCGCTGCTCGCCACCAAGGGTCGACGCCCCGCGATCGTCTACTGCTCGACCCGCAACAGCGTCGAGGAGATCGCCGACAAACTCGGGAAGCGCGCGGCCGGCTACCACGCGGGCATGGACACACAGACGCGTGAGCGCGTGCAGCGAGGGTTCCTCGCGGGCGACGTCGAGGTGATCGTCGCGACCAATGCCTTCGGCATGGGCATCGACAAGCCCGACGTGCGCACGGTCGTGCACGCCGCGCTCCCCGGCAGCGTCGAGAGCTACTACCAGGAGATCGGGCGTGCCGGTCGCGACGGCGCCCCCTCGTCCGCCGTCCTGTTCCACGCCTACGCGGATCGCGCGACGCACGAGTTCTTCCACGAGCGCGACTACCCGGAGCCGGAGGTGCTCGCGAAGGTGTATGCGCGGCTCGGCAAGGGGCCGAGCACCCGCGAGGCGCTGAAGCTGCGGCTCGACCCCGAGGTGCTGGACAAGGCCCTCGAGAAGCTCGTCGCGCACGGCGGCGCGACCGTCGCGGTGACGGGCGAGTTCACCCGCGGACAGCCGAAGTGGCGTGACCCCTACGTCGCGCAGCGCGACCACCGGGCGGCGCAGCTCGAGGCGATGGTGCGGTTCGCCGGGACGCCCGGCTGTCGCATGGTCGCGCTGGTGAAGCATTTCGGCGACCAGGAGGACGCCCACCAGCCGTGCGGACACTGCGACCACTGCGCACCAGATCGGAGCGTCGCGGGGCGACACGCCGAGGCCAGCTCTGGCGACCGCGCCGCCATGGCGCGCATCCTCGCCGCGCTCGCCCGCGACGGCGATCTCGCGGTGGGCCGCCTGTTCGAGGAGACGTTCCGCGACGGTTCGGTGGATCGCCGCGCCTTCGAGCACCTGCTCGCGGCGCTGCACCGCGCCCGGTTGGTCGCGGTGACGGAGGCGACGTTCGAGAAGGAGGGCAAGGAGATCGTCTACCGTCGCGCCTCGCTCACGCGGGAGGGACGCGAGGCGTCGCTCGAGCAGGTGAAGATCTCGGTGGAGAAGCCTGCGGTGGTGAAGCGCGCACCGGCGAAGAAGAAGCGGAAGGCCAAGCGGCGCCGGCGCTGACTGGTCGGTGTAAGCTGGAGTCATGCCCGACCCTCCGGGCCCGCTCGATCGCCGCTTCCCGAACCTCCGTCCCGAGGTGGTCGAGGGGTACCTGCGCGCGCCGGCGAACAGTCGGGCAGAGATCGTCGATGGGGAGCTCTCCGTGCAGCCACGCCCGCGTCCGGGGCACGCGCGCGCTGCTGGCGAACTGCACGGCGAGCTGCGAGGACCGTTCGACAAAGGTGGTGGTGGCCCTGGCGGCTGGATCCTGCTGGTGGAACCCGAGCTGCACCTCGGCCCGAAGCCCGACATCCTGGTGCCGGACCTCGCGGGCTGGCACCGCGATCGCTTCCCTAGCGACGCCTTCGCCGACGACGCCCCTGCGCACCTCGAGGTCGCGCCGGACTGGGTCTGCGAGGTACTCTCGAGGCGCACCGAGGCCCGCGACCGCGGCGAGAAGATGCGCGTCTACCGCCGCGAACAGGCCGCGCACGTCTGGCTCCTCGACCCCGCGCTGAAGACCCTCGAGGTGTTCCACCTCTCGCAGGGCCTCTACGCGCTCGTGGACACCTACGAGGGCGACGGCGACGTCCGCGCAGAGCCCTTCGACGCGATCGCGCTCACCCTCGGCGCGCTGTGGAGCTAGCCGCCGGCCTGTAAGCTCCTCTCGCCTGGCCGCAATGGGAGGCTACGCGTCTGACGTCGCGTCATCCAGACCCGCCCCGACCGGACGCGCGATGACCTCGTGCTACCTTCACGGCGTGCTTCGAGGACGCTGGGCGGCACTCTTCGCCACACTCTCGGCTTGTCAGGGCGATCCCGTGCAGAGTGGTGCTGACGCCACCGCCGACGCGAGCGACGGTGCCGCGTCCGACGTCGCCTCCGACGCAGCGTTCGACGCCGCGTGCCCGCAGGCGAGCGACCTCGTCGTCAACGGCAACTTCGAGGCGGGGACCGCTCCGTGGATCACCTACAACGTCTCGATCGCGGTGGTGGCCTCTGGCCCCTGCGGTCACGCCCTGCACCTGACCGGCATCGCGCCCAACGGCGAGGCCAGCCAGCGCGTGAATCGCCCGCTCGCCAAGGGCACTCGGTTGCGGCTCCGCGCTTGGTTCTCGGGGGATGGCCTCACGAGCGGTGAGCTGCCGCCGAGCGTCTCCGTGAGCTTCCTCCGCAGCGTGGATGGCGGCGAGGTCTCGGGCGATCACCTCAGCGTCTCTCCACCCAGCACGCCGACGAGCTGGGTGGAGGCCCAGGGCACGATCACGCTCACCGAGGACCAGACGGCCTACACCGTGAACCTCAACACCAAGCGGGTCCACGACGGGACACCCGGCCTGTACTTCGCGGCGGTCAGCCTGACGACCGAGTGAGCTCGACGATCAGTCGTACAGATCGGCCGTCCCGAAGTACTTCGTCGCCGTCGCCGTCGGCGCGTCGAAGCTCGGGTTGAGCACCTTGGTCGCGCAGTCCACGGGCAGCGCGGACTTCGGGTCGAGGAGGAACGCGCGCAGGAGCTGGGCGGGGCAACCAGGGACGTCGGGGCCGACCGACCCCGACGTGAGCACCACGTGCGCGCCGTACGGGATCTCCACGAACGTCTGGTGCGGGCCCTTCAGGTTGTCGCGATAGCCGTAGCCCACGAGCGCGGGCGGCGCCGCCGGGTCGAGCGTGCCGGCGAGCGTGAGGATCGGCACCTCCGGCGAGGCGTACTTCATCGCGACCGGATCGACCGGGTAGCGCGGCCAGCTGTCCTGCATCGCGTACGAGGGCGCGTTCGCGTTCTGGAAGAACGTGGCCTTCTCGGCAGCGGCCGTGATCTCGGCTTCGTCGACGTGCTCCCGCGGCCAGAACTCCGAGAGGATCACGCTCACCTGGGTGACAGCCGAGGTGCGGGGCACGCCGGCGCCCTTGAAGATGTTGCCGAACAGCGCGGCGATCGCCGCCTGGTCGGCCTCGTTGCAGCGGTCGAGCCGGTAGATCACTGCCGGCAACCAGTTGCGGAGGTTGTAGTCCATGAGGAAGACCGCGAACACGCTCTTCCAGGTATCGACGCTCACACCGAGCGAGTCACAGTGGCCAGTCTTCAGCGAGGCCACGACCCGATCGAGGGTGGCGAGAGGGTCGGCCCCGAGGTGCGAGGCGCACCGCGCGGATTTGGGGCAGAGCTCACCGAAGACCTTGCGGCCGATGGGGTCGAACGCGAGGTCGTAGCGGTGCAGCTGCGCCCCCGGCTGGACCGGCGCGTCGAGGATGACCCCGGCGGCGCGCGTCGGGTGCAGCACGGCGAAGCGGTGCGCCCAGTAGGTGCCGTACGACGCACCGTAGACGAACGTCTTCTGGCCGGCGCGAGCCGTGCGCGAGATCGCGACGTCGAGGTCGTGGGCGGCCTGGGTGCTGTTGTAGAAGGCGAGCTTGCTGCCTAGGCGCGCGACGACGTCGTCGCGACAGGCCGGCCACTCCGTGAGGAGCAGGCGGGTGCCGCCGGGAGTACCGCCCTTCTCTGCGACGCACCCGAGCCGTCCGGACTCGCCGACGCCACGGAACTCGAGCGTGTAGACCTCGAGGTCCTTGTCGAGGTTGGTGAGGAAGTCGTGCAGGCCGTAGTACGACTCGGCCGAGGCGCCCGGTCCTCCTTGCAGGAGCCAGAGCTGCCGCGGGCCGCTCCCGCGCTTCGACAGGTGCACCTCGATCGTCTCGCCCTCGGGGTGCGCGTGGTCGAGCGGCACCGCGATCTTCGCGCATTGATCGCGGAAGCGATCGGGGCACGGTCCCCACACGATCTCGGGAAGAGGCGCCGTGTCAGCGGTGTCCGCGGTGTCGGCCGCCCCGCTGTCCGTCGCTGGGTCGGGAGGCGGCGAGGAGGCCCCGCAGCCGAGCGAGAGAGCCGAGAGCAGTGCGCACGTCGTCTTGAACCACATGAGCGCAGCTTGCCGTCACGAGGCCTTGGTGCTGCTCAAAGAGCGCTCAAACGGGAGGGCTGGGGCCGGAGCCGACCCGGGAGCATTGCGCTGCCGCAAGGCTCGTAACGCGGAGACCGGTGGAGCGACCCAGCGCCAAGACGGTCTCTCTCTGGGAGGGTTCATGAAGCGCCTCGTATGCCTCGGTCTCGGACTCGTGATGGGTTGTGGTGGGAGCACGGAGGCAGATCCTTCGGGCACCGATACGGGTGGCAAGGACTCGGCCGCCGACACGCTGGTGGTGGACTCCAGCGGTGGAGACTCCACGAGCGCGGATTCGACGAGCGCGGACTCCGCCAGCGCCGACTCCTCCGCCGAGTCGTCCCCTGCGGACTCCACGGCCTCCGACGCCCCGACGGAGGCGGCGCTCGACTCGGCCTCGGCGGACTCGACCGCCGCAGACTCGATCGCCGCGGACACCGGCGACGTCGGTGGCGACGCCGGAGCTGGTTCGGGCTGCGCCACCGGCGCGACCGCTTCGCAGGTCTTCGGCGCCACGATGGTCGGCTGTGCGGGCAAGGTGAGCTACGCGAGCCGCGCTTCGCTCTGTGGCGCGGGCCGTGTCGCCTGTGGTGCTCGGTGGTGGACGAGCCTCCGCAAAGGCAAGAACCCGACCTACAACTACTGGGTCGACGAGCCGCTCAAGTACTCGGGCAGCGCGAGCGCCTGCAGCGTGTCGGCGACCGCGGGGACGTCCTGCGCGACCGATTCTCCGATGCGTGTCTGCTCGGGCATCAGCGATCCGTTGGGCAACACCTGCACGTGGGAGCGCTGTGGGCTCGAGACCACGACGCCCAACGAGTACTTCGGTGGTTGCAGTGGAGCCGCCGACAAGACCGCGGGCACGCTCTGTTGCGCCCCACCGTGTGCGGCGGGAGCCCCCAGCGAGGTGTTCGGCGACGGCATGTTCGGCTGCGCGGGCAAGGTCACCTACGACAAGGGCAAGTCGCTGTGTGGCGCTGGATACCACGTCTGCGCCGCCACCGAGTGGACCAGCAAGCGCAGTGGCGCAGCGCCCAAGCACCACTACTGGACTGCCGACAACCTGCGCTATTCGGGCACCGCTGGCGCGTGCACGGTGTCGACGACCACTGGATCGGTATGCGACAGCGGGACCAATCCGATGCGCGTGTGCACGGGTACCGGCACTGCCGCGGTCACGGATCCAGAGGGCAATGTCTGCAACTGGGTGGGCTGTGGTCTCACCTCCACGACCAGCGAGTACTTCGGCGGCTGCGTCGGCAACACGACTGCCGGCGCCCTGTGCTGCGCGGATTGAGGCGACCATGAAGAAGCTGCTCTCCTTCACCGTCCTCGGATCGGTCACCCTCGTGGCTTGCAGCAGTCCCGAGCGACTTCCGGATACCGAAGACACCGCCGCGGACACCGCTCGCACCGATTCGGTGGCGATCGACAGCGCCGTCCTCGATACCAAGACGGACACCGTGGGAGACAGCACCGTATCCGAGGCGGACGGCACCGTGTCGGACGCCACGCCCGACGCCGTCGACAGCGGGGCCTTCGACACGGGTGTGGTCGACACGGGTGTCGTCGACACGGGCGTCGTCGACACGGGCGTCGACGCCGGTCCGCTCGCCTGCGCGAGCGGCACCACACAGGCGTTCGGCCCCACCATGGTCGGGTGCGCGGCCAAGGTCACCTTCGCCAACCGCGCCACGCTGTGCGGCGGCTCGACCAAGGTGTGCACGGCGCGCGCCTGGAAGGGGCTCCGGCGCGGCAAGGCCCCCACCTACAACTACTGGGTCGCCGAGGCGCTCAAGTACGGCGGCACGGGTTCGAGTGCCTGCAGCGTCTCCGCCACCACGGGCACCGACTGCACGGCGGGTCAGCCGATGCGCGTCTGCGTGGGCACGAGCGACGCGCTCGGCAACACCTGCACCTGGGAGCGCTGCGGACTCGAGACCACGACGCCCCAGGAGTACTTCGGGGGCTGTAGTGGGGCGGCGGACAACACGGCTGGCAGCCTCTGTTGCCTGCCGGCCTGCGCCTCCGGGACCGTGGCCGAGGAGTTCGACAACGGCGTGTTCGGCTGCGCCGGGAAGGTCACCTTCGACGCACGAGCCTCGCTCTGCGGCGCCGGCCACCACGTGTGCTCCGCCACCGAGTGGGTCGCCGGGCACGGCGCCTCCGTCCCCAAGCACCACTACTGGACCAGCGATGCCCTCAAGTACTCCGGCACGGGCGGCACCTGTGCGGTCTCGAAGACGACCGGCAGCGACTGCGGCCCCAGCACGCCCATGCGCGTCTGCGCCGGCACCGGTGCTGCCGCGGTGACCGACCCGGAGGGCAATGTGTGCAACTGGGTGGGCTGCGGCTACGAGACCAACGCCCCCGTTCACTACTTCGGCGGCTGTGCGGGCAACACGACCGCCGGCACGCTCTGCTGCGCGAACTGAGGATCAGCCACCCGCTCCAAGAACGCTCAAACGGGGCGGGGGGCCCCGTGACCACTGCTACCATCGCGGCTCGTGACCTGGATCGCACGCGCCGCGGACGAGACCCTCGCAGAACTCCTCGCTGGCGACGTCCGACTCGTCACGGTGCACGGCCTGGGAGGGAGCGGCGCGTCTTCGCTCGCGCGGCGCGCGCTGCACGAGAAGCCGCACCTGGTCGCGGATCTGCGCGGCTGTACCAGCCCGACGGAGATCCGCGCGCGACTGCCCTCGGCGCGGCGGGGCCTGATCTTCGTCGACGACGCGCACGCGCCCCACCACGCGCGGGCCGCCGTGGCCCGGTTGTCGAGGGAGCGTGGTGTGCGGGTGGTCGTCGCGGGACGAGGCCCCCTCGGCCTCGAAGGCGAGGCGCTGGTGCCCGTGACCGCGCTGGACCCGGAAGAGAGCCGCGCGCTCCTCTCGGCCGAGCTCCGACGGATCGGCGCGCCCGCCCTCGGCGCGTCCGCGCTCGTCGACGCGCTCGACGGCTGGCCGCTCGCCCTGCGCGGGGCGGCGGCGTCCGTGCGCGTGCTCGGCACCGAGGCCGTGGTGCGGCGGGGGGTCCTCGAGTCGGCGATCGACGAGGCCTGCCGCGAGGTGCTGGAGTCCCTCTTCCACGCGATGAGCGAGCCGGAGCGGTCGTGCGCGCGGGTGCTGGCGCGCGCGACGGCGGGCCTCTCGGTGACCGAGTTGCTCGCGGCGCGCGTGGCGAGTCAGCGCGTGATGGCTGGTCTGCTCGATCGGGGCGCGCTGGTCCGCGAGGGCGACGTCGTGCGGCTGCGACTGCCGGTCGGCTGGTTCGTGCGGAGCAAGACGCCCGAGCCCGAGCGACGCCGCGCGGACCGCAGGTGCGCGGACCTCCTGCTGCGCGAGGGCGAGCGCGCGCGGGACGCGATCCGCGGCGACCCGGTGGGCGCCGGCAAGGCGCTCGATCGCATCGCCAAGGATCTGTTGCTCCTCGTGTCCGACGACGCCCCCGAGACCGCCGTCCGCGCCGCCCTCGCCCTCGAGCCGATCCTCACCGGCCGCCTCGATCGCGAGGTCGTGTTCGGCGTGTGGCGTCGCGCGACGCGGGCTGCCGCCGAGGCACCACGGGCGACGCGCGCGAAGGTGACGCTGGCCTGGGTCCGCACGATGATCGCGCGCGGCGACCACGAGGCCGCGGAGGAGTTGCTGCGCGCCGAAGATCCGGGTGCCGACCCGCTCTGGGCCGCGTACCGCGCGATCTTCCTGGCCCACATCGAGGCGTGGCGGGGCGCGCTCGGGAGCGCACGCGCGCTCCTCGACGAGGCCGACCACGCGCTCGCCGGCGAAGCCCTGCCCGAGCCCACGCGCACCCACGCCCGGGAGGACGCCATGCTCCAGCGCGTGTTCGTCGCGTTCCAGGCGGGTGAGCTCGACGAGACGGAGCGCCTCTGCCGCCGCCTCGCCGCCGACGCCGCGCACACGCCCTCGCTGCGCATGGTCTCGCTGGCGCGCCGCTTCTCGGCGGAGGTGCTGCTCCGTCGCGACCGGCCGGCGGAGGCCGCGCAGCTGCTCGAGCGCACGCGCGACGACCTCTTCGCGTATGGGGACGCCGCGGGCGCGCTGTTCCTGTGGAGCCGCCGCGTCGAGGCGCTGAAGGCCGCGGGGGAAGCGGCCCGCGCGAAGGAGGAGGCTCGCGCCGCGCGCACGATGGCCGCGCGCGCCGGCGAGGGCGCGTTCGAGCTCGCGGTCCTGCACGCGCTGGACGAGAGCGACATCCCTGCCACCCGCGTCTCCGAGCTGTCGTGGCGGTCGCAGATCCGTTCGCTGCGGCAGGAGGCCGAGGCGTGGCTCGCGGGGCGTGCGGGTCGCGAGCCGGTGACGATGCTGCAGCTCGACCCCGCGACGGGCGTGGCCTCGTCGGGTGACCGTCGCGTGTCCTTCGCGCGGAGCCGCACGCTGTTCGCGCTGCTCGATGCGCTCGCGACCGCGCACGCGCGCGGGAGGGCGCTGTCGGCCGACGAGCTGTTCGCCCTCGGGTGGCCGGAGGAGCACGCCGAGAAGGCCTCGAAGAAGCAGCGCGTGCAGACCGCCGTCTGGACGCTGCGCAAGAAGCTCCTCGGCGACGCCCTCGTGACGGAGCCGCACGGCTACAGCCTGGCGCCGTCGCTCCGCGTGGTGCGCACGGAGTGACCCCCGCCGCGCGTCGATGCCCCCCGCCTCACTCCCGCGCTGGTGCACCAGGTGCGAGTGAACGAGGTCAGTCGGCGGCCTGTCGATGGAGCGCAGAGACGAGCCGCGCGTCACCTGCTGCCTCGCCCTGCACTTCGTAGCGATGCACGCCGGCGAGGAGCAGGATCGCCTCCGCCTCGAGCAACGCGTCGGCGTCTCCGTGGCCCATCGCGACGACCCGGACGTCCGGCTGCCGGCGGACGAGGCCGGCGAGCAGCAGGTAGACCTCGGTCGTCGCCATGTCGACCAGCGCGACGGCCGGCAGGGGCGCCGCGGCTGCGGCGAGGTCCACGAACCTCCCCACCGGGACGACGTCGAACTCAGCGCGGCCGAGGGCGCCGACCAGCCACGCCCGTGCCAGCGGGTCGCTCGTCACGAGCAGCACGCGGGTGCGCGCGGCCCATCCCTCGGGCACGGGCTGCACCGCGCGCCGCAGTCCCGACGCAGGCGCGCCCTCGGGACCCGCCACGGGCAGCCCCTCCAGCTCGGCGAAGAAGTGGGTCAGGAAGTCGGCGGCCTCCCGCGGTCCGAGCGCCTCGTGCACCAGCCGGAGCACGCGCTGACGAACGAAGGCGAACAAGGCTTCTCGCCCCTGCGGGAGACGCTGGAGGTTCGCCTCGAAGAGCGCCTCGGCGACGACCCTTCGGGTCGCAAGAGGGCCGCACAGCCAGTCGAGTGACTCGAAGAGCGCGGCGTGGAGAGGATTGGTCCTCGTGCTCGGAAGTCGTTGGTTCATTGGCCCCTCCTGAGCCTCGATCGTACTCCCCGCTCGAGGACTCTGCCGCGATCTGGCGCAAGGAACGGCCGCGATCGGATGCAGAGTCCTTCGAACCACACCGTGTGCGTCCAACGACGCGTCGGGCAGAACCGTGGCAGACGCCACGTGTGTTTGCACGCAGTGTTCCAGCGCACCGACCAGCTCGGTTCAGCCCCTGGCGCGGTCGGGATCGACGTGCTCCAGCGTCCGGTCCGGGCGCAGCCGGAAGCGCGGCCAGCGTTCCTCGACCTCACCTTCGCCCTCGAGCACCTCGACGAGGATCGGCATGAGCTCGAAGGCTCCCCACAGCCGGCGCGCGCGCTCCTTCGCCCACGTCGCGGCGCGGGCGGCGCGTGGGCTCGGCGCGGGCCAGCCTTCGACGTCGACCTGCGCCGCGAGCATTCGCAGCTTCTGGGCGTCCTCTACCGCGGACTCGAAGCGGAACACCCCGCCGACGAAGACCCCCTCGCGCGCGCTCGTCGGGCGCACGTGCGCGCCGAGCCGCGAGGGATCGGCCATCACCGCGTCGAACGCCTCCCGCCCCGACACGATCAAGGTTCGCGCGACGAGGTGGAGGTGGGTGTGGGACCGCAGATCGGGATTCGCCGCGAGGAGGCCGCGCAGGCCGCCCAGCGCCGGTTCGCAGCGCGCGACGAGCATGGCGGCGTAGCGACCGAGGAGCCGCTCGCACCGATCCAGCACGTCCGCCGCGTAGCGCGCGCGGAGCTCCTCCACGAGCGGCCGGAGCGCGCGGAAGTCGACGCGATCACGCGCGGCGATCGCGGGCACGATCTCGTCCCAGAAGACGCGCGCGTCGTCCTGCGTGAGGCCGTCGGTCGCCGCGAGCGCGTGCGGATCGTCGCCGGCCGCCGCGCGCCGCACGGACACGCCGAACCGCGAGCGCAGCACCCAGGTGAAGTCGTCCGGATGCCAGAGCTCGGGCGGTGGCGGCGGTGCGTCCAGGAACGGGTGGCCGCGCCGCACTGTGCCGAGGTGCGGACCGACCCGCGTGCGCACCCACCACACGCCCTCGGCGCGATCCGCGGCGGGCGCCGGCGTCAACATGTACAGGTGCGCACGCACCGCGATCGGAGGCGTCGGTGAGGCGTCGAGTCCATCGAGGAACGCGCGGGCGCACGGCCGGCCCTCGAGCACCGCCCGCATCACGCGCACCGCGCCGGAACCACGCGCGTGGCCGTAGGGCCCGAAGCGCCCGGTGAGGCCCCGGAGCGCGCTCGCCTCGTGGAACCCGGTCGCCTCGTAGACGATCGCCTGGTCGAAGCGCGGGTGGTGGGGCGCGACGAAGCGCGGGGCCGAGCGCTCGTCGACGGGGAAATACGGGAACCGGAGCGCAACCCACGACGCGCCGTCCCAGGTGGCCTCGAGCACCGGGCTCATCTTGATCGCCGGGGCCGACCGCGACGGGAACACCCCGTACGGGTGGAGCCACCGCAGCGGGGCGAGCGCGCGGTAGAACGCGATGGGCGCCCGCAGGATCGCGGGCACGCGTCGCCACCACGGCCAGGTGGTCCACGTGAACGAAGCCCACGTGTTGAGCGGCAGGCAGACGAGCGCGCCGAGCGTGTGCACCGCCACGAGCCCGTGCAGCGCGATCGCGGCGGGCCCGTGCACCGCGTGCAGGCTGAACGCGCGGGGCGTCGCGCCGTCGAGGCAGGGCAGCGCGAGCACCACCGTGAGCACGTTGAAGTGGCCGAAATTGCCCGTCGCCTGGATCGCGACCATGAGCACGACGACCGCGAGGAAGAACACCGCGCTCGGCGCGCCGGGTACGAAGGCAAAGAACGGCAGCACGATCTCCGCGACGAACATGCCGGCGAGCAACGCGACGTGCACCGCCGCGGGCATTCGGTGCGCGTGCCAGCCGAGCGGGGTCGGCAGCGGCTGGCGGATGAAGAAGCCATGGAGGAACGCCGCGTCGGCGCGCGTCGACCCGAGGAACTTCTGCTTGCCGAACCCGAACAACACGCGAAACACCAGGAGCCGGTAGAACCAGGCGATCACCGGCGCGGGCGCGGCGAGGGCGGCGAGCGAAGGCAGCGGCGCCGTCGCGGGGAGGAACACCGCGAAGAACCCCGCCTCGAGGAGCAGGCTGTCCCACGGGTAGACGAGCACGACGGCGACATCGAGGGAGAGGTAGATCGCCTGACAGGCGAGGAGCGCCCACGGCGCGTGGGGGCCGCCGACGACCACCGAGGTCGCGGCGAGCGCGCCGAGGAGGGGCAGCGCGCGGAGCACCCGGTCGGTCGCGCGCAGGTGGAGCAGCGTCGGGAAGTAGAGGAACCGCGCCGCCGAGAAGTCCCGCCGCATGGCCGCGAGCAGCTCGACGACGGGCGCGAGGCCCTCGCGCCCCGCGATCGGCACCACCTGGCGCGCGAGCGAGAGGAACGCGACGAGGAACACGAGGCCGAGGCCCCGCGACACGAGGCCCCAGACGAGGAGCGGCGACGCGCTCCCGAGCGCCGCGAGGAAGGCCGACAAGATCAGGTCTCCCGCGCGCTCGCAGGTCTGCGACCGACGACCACGTCGTCGAGGGGTTTCGCCTCGTGGCTCTGGATCTCGCGCTGTCGCTTCATGGTCGGGGCGTGCTCGACGTCATCCTATCGAGCCCATCCATCGGCGCCGAGATCCATCGGCCGCTCGAGAAGGCTCCCCCGGCGCGTGGAGCTCGGCGACGGCGCGCGCCACGGGACGGATCCGGCGGCCTCGGCGATGGCGAGACGCGTACGGGCGACGAGCACCCCTTCGAGGGGTCGCCCCTGCAGCATCTCCGGAGTGTGATCGACCCGGGAGCAGCCGGCCGCTCACGCCCCCTTCCCGCTGTCGAGTGCCCCGCGCACCTTGCGCAGCAGGCCGTCCGCGGTGAGCGGCTTCTCGATGAACAGCGCCCGCGTATCGAGCGCGCCGTGCCGCAAGACCACGTCGTCCGTGTAGCCCGACATGAACAGGACTCGCAGCGCGGGCCAGCGGGCGTGGACCCGGTCAGCGAGCTCGCGACCATTCATACCCGGCATCACGACGTCGGTGAGCAGGAGGTCGATGACTCCGCCGTGCTCGTCCACGAGGCGGAGGGCCTCCTCCGGGCCCGCTGCCGAGAGCACCTGGTAGCCCGCACGCTCGAGGATCTCCCTGGCCACCGCCCGCACCTGCTCGTGGTCCTCGGTCACGAGAATCGTCTCGGTCCCGCCGCGTAGCCCCGGGTCGATCGGCGGTGCCGTGGCGACGACACCCGCCGTCGCGCGGGGGAGGTACACCTTGAACGTCGTCCCGAGGTCCGGCTCGCTGTAGAGCCAGATGTGGCCCCCGCACTGCTGCACGATCCCGAACACCGTCGAGAGGCCGAGGCCCGTGCCCTTGCCCGGTCCCTTCGTGGTGAAGAAGGGCTCGAAGATGCGGGACTGTGTCGCCTCGTCCATGCCCACCCCGTCGTCACGAACGGCGAGCATCAGGTAGCGCCCGGGCTCTACCCCCACGTGGTCGCGCGCGTAGGCCTCGTCGAGCGTGCATACGCTCGTCTCGAGCACGAGGTGGCCTCCCTTCGGCAGCGCATCCCGCGCGTTGACGACCAGGTTCATCACGACCTGCTCGAGCTGGCCGCGATCCGCGAACACCGCGGCCTCGTCGGCACCGAGGGTCGTCGTGAGCTGCACGTCCGCCCCCACCAGGCGGCGCAGCATGCGCTCGAGGTTGCGTACCACCTCGTCGAAGACGAGGACCTCGAACGAGACGACCTGCTGTCGGCTGAAGGCGAGCAGCTGCCGCGTCAAATCGGCGGCGCGCAGCCCGGCCTTGCGGACGTCCTCGACGTTGGCCCGGGTCTGCTCGAGGTCACCTAGATCCGCCATCAGGAAGTCGCAGCCACCGAGGATCACCGTGAGCAGGTTGTTGAAGTCGTGGGCGACGCCACCGGCGAGGCGGCCGATCGCTTCGAGCTTCTGCGCGTGGCGCAGCTGGGCCTCGGTGCGCTGCAGCGCCGCCGTCCGCTCGAGGACCCGCTGCTCGAGCTCGTCCTGGAGGGCGCGGAGTCCGCGGTTGGCCTCCTGCAGCTCCTGGGCGCGCTGGAAGACCTCGACACGCAGGCGATCGACCTGCTCGCGGTCGTCGGCGCGCGCGCGAACGAAGTCCGTGACGTCCTCGACGCGGTGGATGATGCTCCGCAGCTCCCCGCCCGGTCCGATCACCGGCCAGTTGGTGGGGCTCCAGAAGCGCTCCTCGAACTGGCTCTCGCCGGGCTTGCGGATGTCGTACCTCTGCACGGCCATGGTGTCGGGGACGCGTTCCCGGACCACGCGCTCGAGCGACTCGCGCAGGTTCGCGACCCCCGTCGCGTGCGGGTCGGAGGGGTTGTCGGGGAACACCTCGAACAGGCCGCAGCCGAGGATGCGGTCACGGGTGGTCATCGTCGCCTCGAGGTAGCGGTCGCTGGCAGCGACCACGGTGAACCGCGGCGGGTCGAGGGCGAGCACCAGGTAGAGTCCGGGGGCGGACTCGAAGAGTGCGCGGAAGTCCGGGTCCACGGCTGCGCCCAGCCTACGACCTCCCGGTCCGCGCACGACGCCGTTCACCGCTCGCGCAGCGTTCGTCCGGTTGGTGGCTCGTCAGGCACCACCAACTCCGCGAAATCCTGTGCCCAGGGGCGGAATCGAACCGTCGACACGCGGATTTTCAATCCGCTGCTCTACCTACTGAGCTACCTGGGCGAGGGCCGGGACCTTAGTCCACCGCGCCCGCCCGTCAAGGCTTCAGCGAGGGCAAGAATCCGATGCCCTCGTCCCCGAGGAAATCGAAGGCCCGCCGCGCGAGCAACGCCGTGTCCGACACGAGGTAGTCGAAGGGCGCGCCCTTCGCGGGTGCGCTCGTGGGCACCGCGGTCTTCCCGGCGTCGAAGGTCCCGCCGCCGTCGTCGAGGGCCACGTCGAAGATGTCCGTGGTGTCGGAGAACGAGCTGTCGGTGCTCGACCCCGTGTCCAGCGGGGTCGTGTCGAACTCGCCGCTGTCGGCGGGCGAACCCGTGTCCAGCGGCGTCGTGTCGAACGCGCCGCTGTCGACGATCGAGCCGGTGTCCAGCGGCGTCGTGTCGAATGCGCCGCTGTCGGCGGGCGAACCCGTGTCCAGCGGCGTCGTGTCGAATGCGCCGCTGTCGACGATCGAGCCGGTGTCGCTGATCGTGCTGTCGATCCCGGTGTCGGCGGGCGGCGTGCCCGTGTCCGTCGCCGTCGCGCCCGTGTCCGTCGACGTGCCGCCAGTGTCCGTCGATGCGCCCGTGTCCGTCGATGCGCCCGTGTCCGTCGACGCACCCGTGTCCGTCGACCCATCGCCACCACCGCCCGTGTCGTCGCCCGGAGCGCCCGTGTCCACGGGCCCCGTCTCCTCGCCCGGCCCCGTCTCCCCACCGTCGGGCGTGACCGTCCCGCTGTCCGAGCCCGGCGTCTCCTTGATCGGGGTCTCCTTCCCGCCCTGCTCCTCGGCACACCCCACGAACTGGGTGCCGAGCGCGAACGCGAGACCCACGAACACCAGCGTCTTCCTGCGCATCACCCCCCATTGTGGAGCACGCGCGCCGTCCCGTCACCCCATGGGTTGCCGCCCGGTTCGGAGTTCGTCACACCGCAGCCATGCAGTGGAAGCTCTGCCTTGTCCCCGCCTTCGCCGTTCTGGTCGGCTGCTCCGACTCCGCCTCCGACTCGGTCGCCGACACCAGCGCCGACACCGACGAGGGCGACGTGATCTACGCCGACGGCCCGATCACCACGCGCCCCGACGACGGCACCGAGACCGTCGACGCGACCGCCGACGCCAAGCCCGACGCGCTCGACGCCACGACCGACGCCGCCGACGCCGCGACCGATACAGCGACCGAAGCTGCGACCGACACCGCGGCCGACGTCGGCGTCGGACCGAGCGCGATCCGCATCGGCGAGGTGCGCGTCGACGTCGCCGTCGAGGGCAGCAAGGTGGAGTTCGTGGAGCTGCGCGGCCCCGCCGGCACGCCCGTCAACGGCCTCACCCTCCGCGTCGTGTCGGCGAGCGGCGCGGTCAAATCGTTCTCCGTCGGCGGCGCCGGCGACAAGACCAAGGCGAGCGGCCTCTGGGTCGTCGGCCTCGCGTCCTTGCCGGAGGCCGACAAGCGCTTCCTGCTCAGCGACGGGTGGGACCTCCCGGACAGCGGCGCGCTCCAGCTCCTCGGCCCAGGCGACACCTTGCTCGACGTCGTCGCCTGGACCGCCATCCCGACCGCGCCCTCGTCGGCGCCCACCAAGGTCGTCGAGGGCACCGCCGCCGTGAAGCTCCCGGCCGGTGGCACCACCGGCAAGTCGATCGGCCGCACCGGCGCCGACACCGACGACAACGCCAAGGACTTCTGCATCATGTCGCAGAGCCCCGGCGCCGCGAACGGCGCCTGCTCCTGACCGTTCGGCAACTCCCCCGCCGCTTCGCACGAAGGTCAAAGAATCTTGACCTTCGTGTGGAATCCGGCGAACCCCCCCCGCCCCGACCGCCGCGCCGCCGAGGCGCGGATCCGCACCGGAGCCCGGGATTCCTGCGGGATCCGCGCACCCACCTGCACCCCCTCGCGCGAGCCCCGCGGCGCGTGTACCCTCCGGCTCCCGACTGAATCACCATTCAGTCGAACGCTCCAGGAACAGGAGAGGTCCATGGCGAACGAGCTGCGCTTCGATGGGAAGGTCGCGATCATCACCGGCGCCGGGCAGGGGCTCGGCCGCACGCACGCGATGCTGTTCGCGTCGCGGGGCGCGAAGGTCGTCGTCAACGATCTCGGCGGCAGCGCGACGGGGGGCGGCAAGTCGAGCGCCGCGGCCGACGCGGTCGTGGCGGCCATCAAGGAGGCCGGCGGCGAGGCCGTCGCCAACTACGACTCGGTCGAGGACGGCGACAAGATCGTCAAGTCCGCGCTCGACGCCTTCGGGCGCGTCGACATCCTCGTGAACAACGCGGGCATCCTCCGCGACGCCTCGTTCCAGAAGATGACCGAGGACGACTGGAACCTCATCTACCGCGTGCACGTGCACGGCGCCTACAAGTGCACCGCCGCGGTGTGGAACCTGATGCGCGACCAGGGCTACGGCCGCATCATCTTCACCGCCAGCGCCGCCGGCATCTACGGCAACTTCGGCCAGGCCAACTACGCGATGGCCAAGCTCGGCCTCGTCGGCTTCGGCAACACCCTCGCGCTCGAGGGCAAGAAGAAGAACGTCCACGTCAACGTCATCGCCCCCATCGCGGGGTCGCGCCTCACCGAGACCGTGCTCCCCAAGGAGCTGACCGACGCGCTCAAGCCCGAATACGTCTCGCCGCTCGTCGCGTGGCTGTGTCACGAGAGCTGCGAGGAGACCGGCGGCCTCTTCGAGGTGGGCGGCGGGTTCTTCGGCAAGCTCCGCTGGGAGCGCACCGAGGGCAAGCTGCTCAAGCTCGGCCGGCCGATCGCGCCCGAGGCCGTGCAGGGCGCGTGGGCCGACATCACCGACTTCGGCAAGACCACCCACCCGACCGACATCACCGCGTCGATGCAGCCGATCCTCGGCAACCTGCAGAGCAAGTCGCGCGGCGGCAACGAGTTCATCGACGTCGACCAGGCGATGGACGCCCCGCCGGTCGTGATGAGCAACAGCTACGACGAGCGCGACGCCGCGCTCTACGGGCTCGCGGTCGGCGCCGCGCAGGACCCTCTCGACGCCAAGGATCTGCAGTACGTCTACGAGCTCCACGGCGACGGGTTCCTCGTCGCGCCGACCTTCGGCGTCATCCCCGCGATGAAGCTCGTGATGCAGATGGCCAAGGAGGGCAAGAAGGGCCCGGGCCTCAACTTCGGCTTCGACCGCATCCTGCACGGCGAGCAGTACACCGAGCTCAAGCGCCCGCTGCCGCCGCACGCCAAGCTGCGGCACGAGGCGAAGATCAAGGACATCTTCGACAAGGGCAAGAACGCCGTCGTGATCAACTCGATCACGAGCTACGACGAGGAGACCGGCGAGGAGCTGATCTACAACGAGCTCACCACGTTCGTGCGCGGCGCGGGCGGCTGGGGCGGCGACCGCGGGCCGACCGGCGAGCAGAACCCGCCGCCCGATCGCGCGCCCGACGCGGTCATCACCGAGAAGACCACCGAGAACCAGGCGCTCCTCTACCGCCTCACCGGTGACTGGAACCCGCTCCACGCCGACCCGAACTTCGCGCAGGCCTTCGGCTTCCAGAAGCCGATCCTGCACGGCCTGTGCACGTTCGGGTTCGTCGCGCGGCACGCCATCAAGGCCTTCGCGGGCAACGACGGGCGCCTGTTCAAGAGCATCAAGGTGCGCTTCGCCGAGAGCGTCTACCCGGGCGAGACCCTCAAGACCGAGATGTGGAAGGAGTCCGACACGCGCGTGATCGTCCGCTGCTCGGTCGTCGAGCGCGAGAAGGTGGTCATCAGCGCGGCCGCCGTCGAGTTCTACAAGGAGGTCCCGAAGCCCAAGGCCAAGGCGGCCCCGGCCCCGGCGGCCGCGGCGGCTCCGGCGGCGGGCGGCGCCTCCCCGAGCGCGGCGGTGTTCGCGGCGATCGGCGCGTTCGTCGCGCAGTCGCCCGACCTCGCGGGCAAGGTCGGCAAGACCTACCTGTTCAAGCTCACCGCGCCGAACAGCGCGTGGGTCGTCGACCTCAAGAACGGCAAGGGCGCGGTCACCGCGGGCGAGGCCAAGGCCGACTGCACCCTCGAGCTGACCGACAGCGACTTCATGGACATGGTGAGCGGCAAGGCCGACGCGCAGAAGCTCTACTTCGCCGGCAAGGTGAAGATCAGCGGCGACGTCATGGCCTCGCAGAAGCTCGAGAAGGTGTTCAAGGGCGTCGATCCGAAGGCGGTGCAGGCGGCCCTCGCGGGCGGCGGCGCGGCCCCGGCGGCGGCGGCCGCGGCGGCCCCGGCGGCGGCGGCGGGCGGCGAGGCGAGCAGCGCGGAGATCTTTGCGGCGATGGGCGAGTACCTCTCCCACCACCCCGAGGTCGCGGGCAAGGTCGGCAACGTCTACGTCTTCAAGCTCAAGGGCCCGGACAGCGCGTGGACCCTCGACCTCAAGAACGGCGGCGGCGGCGTCACCCCGGGTGACACCAAGGCCGACTGCACCCTCGAGATGAGCGACGCCGACTTCCTCGCGATGTCGAGCGGCAAGGCCGACCCGCAGAAGCTCTACTTCGGCGGCAAGCTCAAGATCACCGGCAACGTCATGGCGTCGCAGAAGCTCGAGGTGCTCTTCAAGGCGATGACGCCCGAGGAGAGCAAGAAGGCGCTCGACGCGGTCCGCGCGAAGGGCGGCGCGGCGGCGCCCGTGCAGGCCTCGGCCGGCGCGAGCGGCGCGCAGGCTCCGGCGATCTTCGCGGCGCTCCAGAAGCGCATCGCGGAGAACCCGGCCCTCGCCAAGGAGGTCGGCGCGGTCGTGAACTTCGAGATCAAGGACCCGGCGGCGGCCTGGGTGCTCGACGGCTCGGGCGTGAAGGAGGGCAAGGCCGACGCCGCGCTCACCCTGGTCATGACCGACGAGGACCTGACCACGCTGGCCAAGGGCGAGGAGTCGCTCCAGAGCCTCTACCAGCACGGGAAGATCCGGGCGAACGGCGACGTGCTCGTGGCACACCGCCTCGGGCTGCTGAAGAAGCTGATCTGACGGCGCGACCCACCCTGGCACAAGAAACCCGGGCCCGCGGTTTGCAGTGGGCCCGGCCATGCGCTCTCTCCTCGCCCTCGTCCTCGGGTTCTCGGCGGTGGCCTGCGGCGGTCAGGTGTCGACGGGCACGGAGTCCGACGCCGGCATGCTCGCTCTCTGCTCCGAGGCCGTCGGCGGCCTCACCATCGACGTCGACCACCGCGACATCACGCTCACGGCCGCTGGCGAGTTCGACGCGACCATCGTCGCCGTCGAGAAGAACCGGCTCGTGCTCGACACGTGCTCGCCCGCCGCGGACTGCATGCCTTCGCCCGCCCACGTGATCATCACCGGGCCCCGCGTGGACCTGACCACCGTGCCCAAGGGCGCCTACGTCCACGTCACCTACGAGCTCGCGCCGACCGGGTGGGGCGGCCCGAACAAGCGGGTGGTCGTGCAGAGCAAGTTCGACTGGGCCGGCGACAAGAACCCCGCGGCCACCGGCGACGCGGTGCTCGTGGCGGCGAGCGACGGCTACGACGGCGCGCCCTCGGTCGCCTTCCCCTTCACCCTCGGGCGCGCCAAGCTCTCGTGCCCCGCGACCGGCGACTCGTGCCGCTACTACGCGCGCTACGCCTACGAGCTCTCGACCGGCGCGCACCGCATCGCGAAGACCGTCGTCCCGATGGGTCAGACGGAGGCGATCGACGTCGCGGGGACGGGCGGCGGCGCGTACGTGCTCAACGTCACGAACCTGCGCTCGTACGAGAGCAAGTGCACCGACGACTACTGGAACTGGAGCTGGTTCGCGGTCTACACGCCGAAGGGCGTCTGAGCTCGCGTCGCTAGCGCACCCAGGTGTCGTCGTTGGGCAGCGAGCCGTGGAGCGCGAGGCTCGCGACGGGCAGGCCTCCGTCGACGAGGCCGAGCGCGCGACCGACGTCGACGTGATGCTCCGCGGGCAGGCCCGTCTTCCACCACGGTGAGGGGAGCGCGTGCGGCCACTGGCAGTAGAGCTGGTGATCGAACTGCGCCTCGGGGTGCGCGACGCCGTCGTGCACGTGCACGGTCGGGAAGAACAGCGCGTCGGGGTCGCGGCGCGGGAAGGTGAACGCCATCGGGTGCACCTTCTCGCGGCCCTCGCCACCCCGGAGCTGGAACACCGCGAACCCGTAGTCGCCGTAGGCAGGGAAGGCCTCGACCAGCGAGGGCGGCAGCTGGAAGCGCGGGTCGAGCCGCTCGAAATCGGCGGGCGAAGGCACGAACGAGGCCTCGAAGGCGCCGACCTGTTTGACCTCGAGCAAGGACAGGACCTGCGGAGCGCCGGCGAAGCTCCGCGCCGCGGGGAGCGGGAAGCCCTTCTGCAGGTCGACGAACAGGTCGGGGTACTCGGACAGATCGACGAAACCCACGTCGTCCTCGGCCGATCCAGGCGGGGTGGGGAGCGGCAGGATCATGGCCACGTCGGCGGCCGCCTCGAACTCCATCGCGTAGACCAGCGCCTGCCGGCCGTGGCCGAGGGCCCGGGCGAAGATGCGCGTCTGTGCCACGTGGACCGGACCGGAGAAGCAGCACATGCCTCCATGGTGCCACAGGAAAGAAGACCGGGGCGGCGGACTCGGGTAGCTTTGTGGGCCCCGCCCCATGTGGATCTATCTCGTCGCCGTACTCTTGATCGCCGGCATCTGGGTCGGCGGCTACTTCCTCGGCCTCAACGCGACCATCCAGCTCGTCGCGAGCGTGGGGGTCGTAGCCCTGGTCATCCTGGTGCTGCTGTTCCGCCGCTGGCGGGCGCAGCGCGCCGCCCTCGCCATCGAGCGGGAGCTGCTCAAGCAGGCCGAGAAGCAGGCCCAGCAGTCGCGGCCCGATCGCCGCGCAGAGATCCAGGCGCTGCAGACCCAGTTCCAGCAGGGCATCGCCTCGCTCAAGACGGCGAAGGGCAGCGGCGCCTCCGCGCTCTATTCGCTGCCCTGGTACATGATCATCGGCCCGCCGGGCGCCGGCAAGACCACCGCGCTCAAGGCCTCGGGCCTCAACTTCCCCGCGCTCGACCCGCGCGGCGGCGGCTTCAAGGGCGTCGGCGGCACGCGCAACTGCGACTGGTGGTTCACCAACGAGGCCATCCTCCTCGACACCGCGGGCCGCTACGCGACCGAGCGCGACGACCACGACGAGTGGATCGCGTTCCTCGACATGCTCAAGCGGTTCCGCCCGGACAAGCCGATCAACGGCGTGCTGGTCGCCCTCTCGGTCACCGACCTCGCCAACGCCAACGACGAGCAGATCGACACCTACGCCAAGAAGCTCCGCGCCCGCATCGACGAGGTGATGACCCGCCTCGAGATGGTCATCCCCGTCTACGTCGTGTTCACCAAGGCCGACCTCGTGTCCGGCTTCGTCGAGTTCTGGTCCGACCTGCGCAAGAGCGAGCGCGGCCAGATCTGGGGCGCCACGTTCTCGCTCAACAACCCGCCCGAGGACGCGGCCAAGGCCGCCGAGACCGAGATCGAGGCGCTCATCAAGGGCCTGCACGCGCGCGCCATCAAGCGCGTCGGCACCGAGCGCCAGACCGACCAGCGTCAGCCGATCTACCGCTTCCCGCTCGAGCTCGCGACGCTGCGCACCCACATGGTGGAGCTCATCGGCGCGCTGTTCGCGAAGAACAACTACCAGGAGACCCCGATCTTCCGCGGGATCTACTTCACGAGCGGCACCCAGGAGGGGCGCCCGATGGACCGCGTGCTCGGCAGCATGGCGCAGGCCTTCGGGTTCCAGCCGGCCGCCGCCGCCGAGGTCGTGCGCCCGCGCGAGACCGAGCAGAAGAGCTACTTCGTCACCGAGCTCTTCACCAAGGTGGTGTTCCCCGACCAGAACGTCGCGGCCCGCACGGTGCGCGAGGTGAAGCGGCGGCGCCTGCGCCAGCTCGTGTACGCCGCGGTCGCGATGGGCATCGCGGCGGTCCTCATCGTGCCCTCGTCGTGCACGTTCGCGCGCAACCTCTCGCTCGTCGACGACACCGTCTCGATCGCCAAGGACGCGGCCAAGCTCAAGTGGGGCGACCCGGCCACGCCGAGCGAGAAGATCAAGCGGCTCGAGCCGCTGCGCATGCACCTGCTCAAGCTGCGCGACTTCCACGACAAGGGCCCCGACGTCACCCTCCGCTGGGGCATGTACACGGGCGACAAGCTCTACCCGTCGGCGCGCGCGGTGTACGCGGCGCAGATGCAGGTCGGCTTCAGCGACCCGGCGCGCGAGGTGATCGAGGGCCGCCTGCGGTCGATCGAGGGCGGCTCCACGACCAAGGGCGAGGCCTACAACCGCGCCTACGACGACATCAAGCTCTACCTGATGGTCACCGACATGGGGAAGGACCACCTCGATCCCGTGTGGGCCGCGGGGCGCCTCGTGCGCCTGTGGATCGCGGGCTTCAAGGTGGCGCCGACGCAGGAGCTCGAGGCCGAGCTCCGGCCCCACGTGGAGCTGTGGCTCGACATGCTCAAGAAGGGCGAGGTCACGGCCTGGAAGGCCGACCGCACGCTCGTCGCCACCGCGCGCAAACGCATGCTCAAGGTGCCGCGGCTCGACCGCGACTACGAGGCGCTCGTCCGCGACGCCTCGTACGAGATCGCGCCGGTCAAGTTCTCCTCGATCTTCTACGGGACCATCGCCCCCTACGTGACGAGCACGCTGCACCCGTCCGTGGACGGCGCGTACACGCGCTACGGGTGGGCCAAGGTCAAGGAGCAGCTCGAGAAGAAGAAGAACAAGCTCGACGCCGAGCAGTGGGTGCTCGACGACGACGAGAAGACCAAGGACGGCGACAGCGAGAAGCACCTCGCCGCGCTCCGACAGCGCTACTACGAGCGCTACATCGAGGCGTGGAAGGACTTCCTCTCGAGCATCACCATCGTGCCGCCCAAGGGGCCCGAGGATGCGCTGACGATGTTCGAGGCGCTGTGCGAGCCCGAGTACCCGTACCTGCGCCTGATCCGCACGGTCGACGAGCACATCAACTTCGACACCGAGGCCAACGCGGCGGAGAAGAAGGCCGGCGCGCTCGGCGACAAGGTGAGCAAGAAGGTCACCGAGAAGGTCAAGACCAACATCGGTGACGCGGGCGCGGGGGCCCTGCCGGCGATGCCGAAGGCCACCAAGAACCCCGTCGAGAAGGAGTTCGCTCGCTTCAACGCGTTCGGCGCCGAGCCGCCGCCCACCGAGGGCGACACGCCCCCGCCCACGCCGCTCAAGCAGTACATCAACTCGCTCGGCAGGCTGGTCGGACACCTCACCGACCTGCGCGACTCGAAGATGAAGATGGACCGCAAGATCCTCGAGCTCGATCGCAAGGAGGCCGAGGTCATCGCCAAGAAGCTGCTCGGGCAAGCGGGGCTCGACGCGGGCCTCGATCTGCTGCGGCCGCTGCTCCTGCGTCCGCTCGACTTCCCGACCGGCGCGCCCGTCGAAGCGCCTGGAGCCCCGGGAACGCCGGCGCCGAAACCCTAGCTCCCGCGCAGGCTCTTCTTGGTCCGCGTCGCGACCGCGCGGACCACGCGGTCGTACGAGTCCGGCAGCAGGCGCGCCATGCGGTCGATGATCTTGGCGTCGAGGCCGACCAGCGCGCGGGGCGCTCCGGCCTGCATGGCGGCGAGGATCTCGGCGGCGGCGTCCTCGGGGGAGGTGCGCGCGACCTTCTCGAAGTCGCGGGCCGCCGCCTCGGCGGTGAGCGGCTGGCCCCGCTCGTCCTCGAGCACGCGACCGCGGCGCGCGATGTTGGTGCGCACGCCGCCCGGGTGCACGCAGGTGACCCGCACGTGGGTGTCGGCGAGCTCCTGACGCAGCGCCTCGGTGAACCCGCGCACCGCGAACTTGGAGGCGTTGTACGCGCCCTGCGAAGGCACGGCGATGAGACCGAACACGCTCGAGAGGTTGACCACGTGGCCCTCCTCCGCGCGCAGCAGGTGCGGCAAGAACGCCTGGGTGCCGTGCACGACCCCCCAGAAGTTGATGCCCATGAGCCACTCGAAGTCGGCGATCGGCGTGTTCGCCAGCGTGGCCGAGAGGGCCACCCCGGCGTTGTTGACGATGGCGTGCACGCGACCGTGCTCGCGCGCGACCTCCTCGGCCCACGCGAACACCGCCGTGCGATCCGCGACGTCGAGGCGACGCGTGGTGACGCGCGGGCCCGACGCGAGCCGTGCGGTCTCGGCGAGCCCAACCTCGTCCACGTCGGAGAGGGCGAGCGAGGCGCCTCGGCGGGCGAGGTCGACGGCGAGCGCGCGACCGATGCCGGACGCCGCGCCCGTGATGGCGACGACGCGATCCTGGAACTGACGCATCCGAGGATGGTCACCCGGCAGGTCGATCCGCGCAACCGCCGCCTCGACGATCGGGCCGAGTCGGGACCCGGCCGAAGGCCGGAGAACTCCGCTCAGTTGCCGCCGATCTTCGGCTTCTTGGTCGGCGGGGTGTTCTGCGGGGGCGGCGGCGGGGGCGTGTCGGCGCCGCCGAGCTTGGGCTTCGGCGCCGGATCCGGGGTGCCGTTGCCGCCACCGACGACGGGCTTCTTCGGGCCGTCGCCACCGCCGATCACCGGCTTCGGCGCGGTACCCACCGGCGTGGGATCGGCGCCGCCGATCTTCGGCTTGGGCCCCGTGCCGACGGGCTCGGGCGTGCCCTCGGCGCCGCCGATCTTCGGCTTGGGACCCGTGCCGGGACCCGTGCCGATCGGCTCCGCGAGCCCCTCGGCGCCGCCGATCTTCGGCTTGGTGATCTTGGTGACGGGCGTCGCCGTGAGGAGGACCGGCTTGCTGCCGCCCTTGTCGTCGAGCTGCGTGACGCCGCCCTTGAGGTAGTCGAGCTGCAGCTTGCCGACGACGCCGACGGTCACCTTCGGCAGCTCGAGCTTCTGCACGGTGGCGCCCTGGTCCATGAAGAACTCGACCTTCTGCGCGACCGGCGGGCCGTTCACGAAGTAGAGCTTCTTGGCCTTGCCGTCGACCTCGACCTGCTCCTTGGTGGCGGCGCCGAGCTCGAGACCGGTGAGCGTCGTCGCGAAGCGGTGCCCGATGATCGAGACGTCGTCCTTGGAGCCGGTGGCGCCGCGCACGGTGAGCTTGAACTTCACCTTGGCGGGGACGATGAGGATCGGCGGCACGTTCGACGAGAGCTTGCCGCGCACGATCACGTAGGTGGCGCCGGGGATCTCGCTCACCATCTTGCCGTCCTTGAGGCCGAGCGTGTGGCCCTCGTCGTCCTGCACGCTCATGCGCGCGGCGCCGCGACCGACGACCATGACGTCGTCGTCGGCCTCGGCCACGTCGTCCTCCGGCTCGGGCTCGGGCTTCGGCTTGGCCTTGCCGCCGCCGCCCGTCGTGGCGAAGGGGCACGCCATCGACTTGCGCGACGACTGCGGGATCAGCTCGAGGCGCGGGTTGCCGGCGTCGCCCTCGTAGGTGGAGGCGGCCTCGCTCGGGTTGATCTGCGCGTCGTCGTAGCGCCAGGTGTTCGCGGTCTTGTCGAACTCGAGGTGGCGCAGGGTGCCCGGCGAGTTGTTCTCGTAGACGTAGACCCAGTACTTGTCGTCGCCCTTGTCCTCGATGGCGTAGGGCACGATCGCGTGCCCGCCGGTGCCGTCGGACTTGTAGATGCCGAGCACGTACGGGTCGCTCTTCTTCTTGAGCGCGGTGATGAGCTTGTCGAGGGTCTTGTTGGGGCTCGTGCGGATGGTCGCCTTGGCGACGCTGGGGCTCGCCTGCGAGACGGCCCAGTAGGCGAGGTAGCGCTCGGTCTTCTTCTGGCGGTCGAGGGAGAAGGTCATCTCGGCGCCGAGCTTGCTCACGTCGTCGTCCTTGGTGAACAGGCGCAGGCTGCCCACGCTGAAGCCCTCGCAGTGGCCGCCGCCCAGCATCTTGCCCGCCGAGTCGAGGAACGCCTGCGCGCCCGCGCGCAGCGTGCACTCGTCGGTGTCGCCGCCGCCCGCGCACACGGCCTTGTTGCCGCACATCTTGGCGAGGTCCTTGGGACCGATCGGGATGCTGTCCGGGTCGCTCAGGACGAAGTTCTCGAACCCGAAGCCGTCGGTGTTGGGGCGGAAGCCGAGGTCGGCGACGAGGTCCTTGCCGTCGAGCGAGGAGATGTCGGTGTTGCCCCCACCGCCCTTGCCGCCCTTCTTCTTCTTGGCCTTGGCGCCCTTGGTGCCGGTGGGCGCGCCCTTGCCGTCGTCGTCGCCCTCGTCAGCGTTGTCCTTGTCCTTGTCGCCCTTGTCCGACTCCTTCTTGGAGGACTCGTCCTTGGGCGACGACTTCTGGTCGCAGGCCACGAGGACGCCGAGCGCGAAGAACCCGACGAACTGGAGCGCGGAGAGCTTGGGGAATCGCATGCTTGTTTCCTTGGACGGGCGAGCCGGCAAAAGTTGGCAAACCTGCTGGCAGAGAGCAACCCGCGGGGGTGCGTCGGCCGAACGGGGCGGCCGTTTCGGGGATTTCTGGACTGTTTACGCCGCGCCCACACCGCACCACCTTCGGCCCATGGCGAAGATCGCGATGCTGGGCGCGGGGCTGATCGGGGCGGGGATGGTCGAGGCGATGCGGCGGAACGGCCACGAGGTCGCCGTCTGGAACCGCACGGCGAGCAAGGCGGAGGTGCTGGTCGCTCGGGTTGGTGGCCGCGTGGCGAGCTCGCCGGCGGACGCCTGCGTCGGCGCGGAGCGCGTGCACCTCGTGCTCTCGGACGACGTGGCGGTCGACGCAGTCGTCGCTGCGTTGCCTGCGCTCGACGTGCCCGTGGTGGATCACTCGACGGTCTCGCCCGCGGGCGCGGCGGCCCGCGCGGCGGCGCTCTCGGCGCGAGGGATCGCGTTCGCGCACGCCCCCATCTTCATGTCGCCCGCGGCGGCGCAGGCCGCGCGCGGTCTGATGCTGCTGTCGGCCCCGGAGGCGGTGCGCGCCCGCGTGGAACCCGCGCTCGCGACGATGACCGGTGAGGTCTGGTACGTCGGGGAGCGCCCCGACCTCGCCGCCGCCTACAAGCTGTTCGGCAACGCGATGCTGCTCACCATCGCGGGCGGGCTCACCGACGTGTTCCGCATGGGCAAGGCGCTCGGCATCACCCCCGAGGACTGCTTCTCGGTGTTCCAGAAGTTCGACCCCGCGGTCGGCATCAAGATCCGCGGCGCCAAGATGGCCGCGGGCGACTTCGCGCCGTCGTTCGAGACCGAGATGGCGCGCAAGGATCTGCGATTGATGCTCGAGTCCGCGGCCGGCCTCGAGGTGCTGCCCGCGGTCGCGGCGGTGCTCGATCGCGCGATCGCCGAGGGACACGGCAAGGACGACGTGGGCTCGATCGCGGCGAGCGTCCGCTAGGCGCAACAATCGGGGATCTGCGCCCGCACCACCGCGATCGCGCGGCGGATCTTCTCCATGAAATCGTGGGTGCTGTTGATCACCACCCGGTTTCCGTGCCCCTCCCACGCGGCCGCGGTGCGGTCGTCGAGCGCGCGCGCCTGCTCCGGGGTCTCGATGCGCAGCGGGTTCGTGTGGTCGTAGCCGTCGCCGTCGCTGGGCACGCGCAGGTGGATCACCGCCGCGTAGCGCGCGAGCGCCTCGGCGCGCGTGGTGCCGACGCCCGCGAAGAAGCTGGGCTCGTCGTCGGGCCAGTACGCGAGCCCGTCGAGCACCCCGCGGTCGCACAGCACCACGGCCGCCCCCTCCTCGACGGCCGCGCGCTCGAGCTCCAGCTGCACGTGGAAGATCGCGCGCTGCGCGGCGCGGCGGGTCGGGAGCGTGCTCCGTCGTGGGAAGCCGCCGCCGTACAGGAGCGTCGCGCTCTCGGGCAGCACCACCACGTGGCGGCAGAACGCGCGGCGCGCCACGTCGAGGGCCGTGGTCTTGCCCGCGCCCGGGCCGCCGGTGAAGACGACCAGGCGAGGAGTGTGTGACGAAACGCTGCAGGTACACTCGGGCGGCATCGCTCCCTGGATAGCGCAGCCATGCGGGGGCTACCCTCTCCGGATGCTCCCGACCTTCCCCCGCGCAGTGCCCGACGACGTGAAGATCGACGTCTCGTCGTGGGACGCCCAGTACCTCTCCGGCGGCGAGGTCCGCACCTGGTCCGGTCCGACGAGCGAGGTCCGATCGCCGGTGTGCCTCGCGACCGGCGCCGGGCTCGAGCCCGTGAGCCTCGGCCGCATCGCCATGCTCGACGCGGCTGCCGCCAAGGAGGTGCTCGCCGCCGCCACCCAGGCCTGGGACCACGGGCGCGGCGCCTGGCCGACCACACGCGTCGCGCGCCGCATCGGCTGCCTCGAGCACTTCGTCGACGAGATGGTCAAGGTACGCGAGCCCGTGGTGCGGCTCTTGATGTGGGAGATCGGCAAGACCCGCAAGGACGCGGAGACCGAGTTCGACCGCACCGTCCTGTACATCCGCGACACGATCGAGGCGCTCAAGGATCTCGACCGCACGAGCTCGCGGTTCGTGATGGAGGACGGCTTCCTCGGGCAGACACGGCGCTCGCCGCTCGGCGTGGTGCTCTGCATGGGCCCGTTCAACTACCCCCTCAACGAGACCTACACGACGCTGATCCCCGCGCTCGTGATGGGCAACACGGTCATCTCCAAGCTGCCGCGCTACGGCTCGCTCTTGCACCTGCCGATCCTCGCCGCCATGCAGAAGGCCTTCCCGCCGGGCGTGGTGAACGTGCTGCAAGGCGACGGCGCGACCGTCGTCGGACCGATGATGGAGAGCGGCAGCCTCGACTCCCTCGCGTTCATCGGCACGAGCCGCGTCGCCAACCTCCTGCGGCGCCAGCACCCGCGCCCGAACCGCCTGCGCTGCATCCTCGGCCTCGAGGCCAAGAACCCCGCGGTGATCCTGCCGTCGGCCGATCTCGACGTCGCGGTGAAGGAGTGCGTGTCCGGGAGCCTCTCGTTCAACGGCCAGCGCTGCACCGCGATCAAGCTCATCTTCGTGCACGCCTCGCTCGCGGAGAAGTTCGTCGAGAAGCTGTCCGCCGCGGTCGACGGGCTGAAGGCCGGCATGCCGTGGGAGCCCGGCGTCGCCCTCACGCCGCTCCCGGAGCAAGGCAAGCCCGCGACCCTCGCGGCCTACGTGGAGGACGCCGTGAAGAAGGGCGCGAAGGTCGTCAACCGCGGCGGCGAGGCGCTCGGCACGTTCTACCGCCCGGCCGTCGTCTATCCGGTCACGCCCACGATGCGCCTGTTCCACGAGGAGCAGTTCGGCCCGATCGTGCCGGTCGCCACCTACGAGGACCTCTCCGAGATCGACGCCTTCATGCGCGAGAGCCCCTACGGGCAGCAGATCGCCCTCTTCGGCAACGACCCGCGCGAGGTCGCGCCGCTCGTCGACGCGCTCGTCAACGTGGTGTCGCGCATCAACCTCAACGCCCAGTGCCGCCGTGGACCGGACACCTTCCCGTTCACCGGCCGCAAGGACTCGGCCGAGGGCACGCTGAGCGTCAGCGACGCTCTGCGCGCGTTCTCGATCCGCACGGTCGTGGCCGCCGCCTCGAACGAACCGAACAAGGAGCTCGTGACGAGCATCGTCAGCGGCCGCATGTCCGCGTTCCTCGGCACGGACTTCATCTTCTGATGCGCCCGCTCCTCCTCGTCCTCGTGCTCGTCGGATGTGCCCGCAAGGAGGCGCCGATCGGCCCCGTGCCCGACAAGTCGTCGGCCCCTCCGACGACCCCCGCGCCGCCGCCCCCGAGCGACCTCGTCTTCACCGACGTCACGTGCACGTACGGCGGCACCGCGCCCGCGTTCTTCGTGTGGGCCGAGCTCGCGGCCACGGGCCCCGTCCACGGCCTCCGCGCCACCACGTTCGAGATTCACGACAAGGCGGGCGCGTTCGTCTCCGGCGCCCTGACCACCATCGATCTACGCAAGCGCAAGGGCCCGAAGGGCGAGGGCGACGTGGAGAGCCTGAAGGGCCCGATCCTCGGCGGCGAGAAGCTGCACGTGGAGGTCTTCGGCCCGCTGCGCCTGGCGCCGTTCGGCTCCACCGCGGGCTACCCGACGGACGACCGGCCGTTCCGCGTGGAGCTCGTCGCCGGCACACAGACCTGGACGTTGACCGGCACCTGCAAGGTCGGCCCCGCCGGCTGACCGTGGCGGCGAGCGACCTCCTGTGAACGGCGCGCACAGTGGCGGCGGGTTTACGCGCGTGATCCGCGCACCAGGGTACGCGGCCGCCGCGGGCTCGTTCGGGGGTCCCGACGCAGACTGGTTCCGGTCTTGCTGAAGGTGGGCATGCTTCGCTTCCTCTTCCTCACCACCCTCGTCACCGCGCTCGCGGGGTGCACGAGCAGCCCCAACAACTGCAGCGCCAACGGCTGTCCACGCGCTACCGGCAACACGCGCCTGCTGTCGGGCAGCGTCGTCCGCTCCGTCGCCGGCGAGGCGCCACGCACGCTCGCACTCGTCGCCTCCCCCGCGCCCACCACGCCCGACGCCTGCTCGATCAGCGGGCTCGGGGTCGAGGTGTTCCAGAACGAGTTCGTGAACGGCACCGGGCCGATCCTCGCGTGCCCCACGGGCAGCGACCGCGGCTTCCTCGACGTGCTCCTCACCCGCCTCGGCGACGTGCGCGAGTTCGCCCTGGGGGCCCGCACCGTCGCCGCCGGCGACCTCGGGATCGTCGCCGAGATCTGCGTGCCCACCGGAGACCGCGGCTGCAACCTCTGCAAGATCGGCCTCGAGGACACCAAGGCCACCGTCACGGTGGAGGAGGCCACGGGCGGCAAGGCGGCCTACCCGAAGCTCGTCACGAGCGACTACAAGCGCGTGTTCCGCGTGGAGGTCGACACGGGCGTGCGCAGCTCGTCCTCGGCGGGCGGAGCGTGTCCGACGGTCGCGACGAAGCTCGTCGTGCGCTTCGAGCAGACCGCGGCCGACTGGCGCTACGACCCGAACGGCCCCTGCCTGTGCGAATAGATAGAGGAGCTATCTAGTTCAGCCGGCACGCACCGGGTCCGCGTGCATCGCCGCAGCCGCCACAGCCCATGACCGGTGCCTCGCACGCGCCGGCCTTGCCGTGACCGACGGCGAAGGCCGAGAGCACCTTGCCCACCTCGGCCGCCTTGCACGAAGGGCACGCGACGCGCTCCTCGCCGTAGACGAGCTCCTCGAAGGCGTGACCGCACGACTGGCAGACATATTCGTAGATCGGCACGCGCGGATTGTCCCACCGCGCGCCGCCTGCCGCCAAGGGGGAGATCCGCTACGTTCCCTGCGTGAAGCTCTACGCGTTCGATGGAATCACGGAGGCGCTCGATCTCGTGCCCCTCGCGGCGCGGCGCGCGCTCGACCTCACCGGGCTCAAGCTCTCGCGCGAAGGGTGGTCGAGCCTGCCTCTCCCGCTGCGGATCGAGCTGGTGGAGCTCGGGGCAGCGACGCGGGTGGACGCGTCGCGGGTGACGTCGCTGTGCGAGCGAGCCTCCCCCCGACCCGAGCCGCTCTCCGTGGCGCCCGATCCGGACGCGACGACGCCACCCGCCGAGGTCGTCGCCGTGTTCGCGCCGCTCGGCCCGGTCGGAGCGCGATGGGCCGCTCTCTCCACGCTGGACCGGTACGCGCTCGCCAAGGTCGCCCAGCGGCCCCGGCCGGAGCGCGTGTCCGCGGCCTGGGCCGAGATCGTCGGAGCCTGAGGCTCACTCACTCGGTCGCTCCACGCGGCAGAAGCACCACACGAACTGCTGCTCGCGACCGGCCGGCGTGTGGTGGATCTCCTCGCGGTGGTCGACGAGCTCGAAGCGGGCGCCGAACGCACCGTGGAGGTGTTCGGCGTCGTACCGCACGACGTCGAGACCGCTGCACTGGAGCGGGCCGTCGGGCCCGAAAGTACCGACGATCACGTGACCGCCCGGGCGCACGCTGCGCGCGACCTGCGCGACGTAACGCGCGCGCTGGGCCTCGTCGGTCAGGAAGTGGAACACCGCGCGGTCGTGCCACACGTCGTACGCAGCGACGGGCAGGTCGGCGGTCGTGACGTCGCCGACGATCCAGCGCACGCGGGCAGCCGCCTCGCCGAGCCGACGCTGCGTGACGTCGAGGGCCGTGGCCGCGATGTCGAGCACGGTCACCTCGAAGCCGCCGTCCGCCACGAGGTCGTCGACCAGGGTGGATTCGCCGCCTCCGACGTCCAGGATCGCCTTGCCGCCGGCGGCACGGATGAGCGACAGCGAGGTGTCGAGGTGCTCGCGATACCAGCTCACCTCGGTGGGCTGCTTGGTCTGGTAGACGCGATTCCAGTGCTCGGTCGACTGTGCGGTCACGTCCGTAGGATACGGCGAGGGGCCGGGAGGGTTCGCCACCACGAAAGCCGAGGGACCGAGCGACGATCACATGCGCAGGCGACCGTTCGTGGCGCAGGTGCTGCCGAGCGCGGGTGAGACCACGCCGGTCACGGTGGCGGTACCCGTGAGCGTGTTGAGCCGGACCCAGCCCGCGCCCCCGCCGCCGTTGCCGGCCTCGGCGGCGACGCCTGTGCCCGCGCCCCCCGTGATGCCGCTCCCCGCCGACCCTGCGCCACCCGCGCCCTCGGTGCCCGCGGTGTCGCCCTTCGCGGCGACCGCGCTCGGCTGTCCCTTCTCACCGTCGCCACCGCCGTTGTTGGAGCCACCGCCGCCGCCGTTCGCGGTCAGCGAGCCCGCGACGACGATCTCCTTCGACTCGAGGAGGATCGCACCGCCGGAGCCGCCTCCACCACCCAGGTTGAGCGCGCTGTGGCCGCCACCGCCCGGCACGTGGACGCGACCGCTCGGGCCGACGTGGATCTTGCGACCGGCGACGAGTTGCACCGCGGCACCACCTGCACCGGGATACGGACCGCCACCGCTCGAGCCACCCAGCAGCGGGACGAGCTCCGGCGTCCCGTAGGTCTTGCCTCCCGAGGCGAGGCTCGCGCCCGCGGCGCCACCGAGGCCGCAGAACCCAGCGCCGCCGCCACGCTTCCCGGGAGTACCTGCGAAGCGCCCGCCACCGAGGCCCGGGCCGTCGGCCTCGATGCCGATGCCCTGCAGCGCTCCGCCGGCGAGACCCGGCTCGCCGTCGAGGTGACCGAGGATCTCGATCGTCTCGAGCGCGACGAGGATGATGGGGCGCGTGCCCGACAGAGCGACCGTCTGGCCGGCGTCGATGCGGATGTTGCGCGCGACGAACACCGCGTAGCGGTTCTTGCCGTCCGAGTAGTCGAGGAACTTGTACTTCGTGCCCTCGCCGTCGCACTGCGTCTTGCCCGAGTCGGTGAGGCTCAGGGTGTTGCCACAGTGGTCCGCGTCCCACACGAGGTCGGACGTGAGGCCCGAGAAGTCGAGCTTCCCCTCGTCGACGTTGCTCGGGGAGAAGCCGAGCGGGCCATGGGTGGAGGCGTCTGCGTCCGTCGCGCCGTCGACGGCGTCGACGCCGGTGTCCGTGGGGGTCACGGGGGTCGGATCGCCACCACACCCGAGGAAGAAGAGGGAGAGAAGAAAGGGCGTGGTGGACTTCGTCATGCCGTTGGGTCGTCCGCCGAACGGACGCCGTTACACGGTGTGCGCGCGCGCAATGACCGCATCGAGCCACGAACTGCTAGATCGATTCCCTGCCCCATCCGTCCCATCGTCCCGATGCGCCCCCTCGCCCTCGCCGTCGCGCTCCTCCTCCCCGCCTGTCGCGGCAGCGGCACGTCCGAGGTGCGCGCCGATCCCGTCGACGCGGCCAAGGTCGTCGACGCCCCGGTCACCCCGCCGCCGTCTGGGTCCCTCGACCGCTTCGTCCTCGTCGCCGGTCAGGTCGTCGACCTCGAGAAGTTGACCAAGACGCACGAGCTCACCAAGGCCCCGAGGACGGAGGCGTGGAAGGGCACCCGCGGGTACATCGTCGGCAAGGACGACGTGCTCCGCGCCTACGACCTGCTCACCGGCGTGAACGCCTGGAGCACGACGCCCCCCCACCCTTGCTACCACCTCGTCGCGGGCGAGCGGTACGCGTACTGCGTGCACGACACGCAGATCACCGCGTACGCCGCCAAGGACGGCGCCGCGACGCCGCTCCCCGGCACCACGAAGATCGGCACCGCGCAGCTCGTCGAGACCCAGGACCGTACGCTCGTCTTCACGTACGCTGGCGTGCGGCGCTACGACGCAACCCTCACGGCCCTCGCCGCGACGCCGGTCAAGTTCGCCACGCTCTACCCCGAACCGTACGCGACGAAGCTCGGCCCGTGCCTCGCGCACCACCGCTCGCCGGGCGGCCTCGACGTCGCGTGCTTCACTCCGACGGGCGACCTGCGCTTCCAGGACGTGTTCCCCACCGCCAAGCCCGGCGACCCCACGACGTGGTTCCAGGTCTCCCACCACGGGAGATTCGTCCTCGCGGCCTCCCTGTGGGGCGCGGTGAAGCGCAGCGTGCTCGTCGAGGTCCCGACCAAGAGCGGCCCACCGGTCGAGGCCGCGCGGCTCGAGGAGAGCGCGATCGCCCCGGTGGTGCGTGCCGACGGCTCGCTCGAGGGGCTGCTCACGACGCGCGGCAAGACCATCGCGCTCGTCGACCCGAAGGGCGTCGCGCGCTGGACGACGCCGTTCTCCGGGTTCGGTGAGAGCGGGCGCGCCGCGCTGATCGGCAACACCGTCGTGCTCGCGATCTTCCACACGGCCTCGAGCGGCTGTCAGCTGTACGGCCACGACCTCGCCACGGGCAAGCTGCTCTGGGCGGGAGACGTGCTGCAGCTCCCCATCGCGCACAGCGCCTACTCGAACGACGTGGACCTCGAGGTGCGCGGCGACCTCGTGCGCCTCTCGGGCCGCGAGGCCGGTATCCGCTACGAGCAGCTGTTCGCGGCCGCGACCGGCAAGCGCGTGTTCGCCGAAGCCAAGATGCGCTGGTAGCCGCGATGGCTGCTCCACGAAGCCACGGGTCTCCGCGGACATCATCGAGTGAATCTCGCCCACACGCATCGGAGCCCCTTGGCCCGGACAAGAGCGCCGAGGCGAAGCTGCGCTGGTAGCTACCGAGCGACTGCGGCTGCGAGCTTGCGCAAGCGACCGACGAGGTCGTCGCGGAAGGCGAGCAGCGCCTCGGGTCGCACGTCACCGGGTAGCTTGGCGTCCGGCCCGATCGAGAGCTGCGAGAGGATCCAGGCCAGGGTGGCGGGCTCGGCGCCGCCGTCCTTGATCGCTGCGTCGGCGAGCGCGTCGTCGAGCGAACAGCCCGAGGACAGGAGGGCCTGCAGATCCACGAGATCGCGGATCTCGGCGCGGCTCACCAGCGCGCACACCTTGTTGGCGGCGATCTCTCGTCGCGAGTCCAGGCGAACGCCATCGACGACCTCCTTGTCCGCCTCGACCGCGGGGGCTCGATCCACGACGATGTCGACCTTGCACGTCTCGGCGCCCCGCCGGACGAGCAGGCGGCGAAAGTCGGGCGAGGCCTGGACGAGGCTGCTCTCGGCGCCGACCGATCGGGCCGCCGCACCGAGCGTGCGCACGGCCTGGTCCGCATCGGCCGTGGGCAGCCCGAACAGATCGAGGTCGTCCGTCGTGCGGTGGCCGAGCCAGTAGCCCGCGAGCGCTGCCCCACCGGTCAAGAACAGCTCGCTGTCCAGCGCGAAGAACGCCCGGACGAGATCCTGCTGCAGAGGGGTCAGGCGGCTAGGCGGGCGGAAGAACGCCGTCATGACGGAAGCCCTCGAGGATCCAGTGCCAGAAGGCACGCTTGCGACCGAGATGCGGCTCGATGTGGCCGAGATCCCGCACGATCTCCGCGAGCGTCATGTACTCGAAGACCTCGCGAAACCGCGCCTCTCGCAGGAGCGCGCCCTGCCATTGCGCGCGGATGCCCGGGTCGGGGTGCTGGAGGCGCGCGCGGAACGTGGGCTCGTCGATCTCGACGTCCCAGAGGAACCAAGGGCGGCCCGAAGCCATGCGGCAAATGTAGCACTACACCTCGATCACCACCGGGTCGTTGCACCCGCCGAGCAGGCGACGCGTGGCCACGTTGAAGAACCTCGTCTCCGGAAGCTCCCCATCCGTGTACGCGCCGTACGCCTCGTGGATGTGGCCGAACACGTGCACCTTCGGCCGCGCGACCCGCAGCCGCTCGCGCAGGTCCGCGCAGCCGACGCGCGCGCCGAGCACCATGCGGTCGCCGATGCGGTGCGGCGGCCCGTGCGTGACGAGCACGTCGAGCCCGGCGGGGATCTTCGCCCACGTCTCCGCGATCACCGGCCCGCGCGC